>JBGOSQ010000031.1:0-23283 GCA_041476045.1 Thermoplasmata archaeon
AATCCGGTTGATCCTGCCGGCGGGCACCGCTATTGGAGTTCGCTTAAGCCATGCGAGTCGAGAGGGGAAAGCCCTCGGCGCACTGCTCAGTAACACGCGGACAATCTGCCCTCGAGACGGGGATAACCCCGGGAAACTGGGAATAATACCCGATAGACCTGAGATGATGGAAGGCTCCCAGGTCGAAATCCTGCGAGGCTCGAGGATGGGTCTGCGGCCTATCAGGTAGTAGGGGGTTTCACGGACCCCCTAGCCAGAGACGGGTACGGGCTTTGAGAGAAGTCGCCCGGAGATGGATTCTGAGACACGAATCCAGGTCCTACGGGACGCAGCAGGCGCGAAACCTCCACAATGTGGGAAACCACGATGGGGGAACTCCAAGTGCCTACACTAAGTGTAGGCTGTTCTCGAGCCTAAAAAGCTCGAGAAGTAAGGGCCGGGTAAGACGGGTGCCAGCCGCCGCGGTAATACCCGCGGCCCGAGTGGTGCTCATTTTTATTGAGCCTAAAGCGTCCGTAGCTGGCCGGGCAAATCTCCGGGTAAATCGGGCGGCTCAACCGTCCGAATTCCGGAGACACTGCTCGGCTTGAGATCGGGAGAGGGAGAAGGTACTCCCTGGGTAGGGGTAAAATCCTGTAATCCGGGGGGGACCACCAGTGGCGAAGGCGTTCTCCTAGAACGAATCTGACAGTGAGGGACGAAGCCCTAGGGCGCAAACGGGATTAGATACCCCGGTAGTCTAGGGTGTAAACGCTGCAGACTTGGTGTTGGGGGTCCTGCGTGGGCTCCCAGTGCCGGAGCGAAGGTGTTAAGTCTGCCGCTTGGGGAGTACGGTCGCAAGACTGAAACTTAAAGGAATTGGCGGGAGAGCACCGCAACGGGAGGAGCGTGCGGTTCAATTGGATTCAACGCCGGAAAACTCACCGGGGGCGACGGAGGGATGAAAGCCAGGCTGAAGACCTTGCCCGATTCTCCGAGAGGTGGTGCATGGCCGTCGTCAGTTCGTACCGTAAGGCGTTCTGTTAAGTCAGATAACGAACGAGACCCTCGCCTTCAGTCGCAATCTCGCGGGCGACTGCGAGAGCACACTGAAGGGATCGCTGCCGCTAAGGCTGAGGAAGGAGAGGTCTACGGTAGGTCCGTATGCCCCGAATCTCCCGGGCAACACGCGCGCTACAAAGGATGGGACAATGGGATCCGACCTCGAAAGGGGGAGGCAATCCTGAAACCCATTCGTAGTCTGGATCGAGGGCTGTAACTCGCCCTCGTGAAAATGGATTCCGTAGTAATCGCGGGTCAACATCCCGCGGTGAATGTGCCCCTGCTCTTTGCACACACCGCCCGTCAAGTCATCCGAGTTGGGTCGGAGTGAGGGTGACTCATCTGGGTCGCTCGAACTTCGGTTCAGCAAGGGGGACTAAGTCGTAACAAGGTATCTGTAGGGGAACCTGCAGATGGATCACCTCCTAAGAACGCCTCGAAAGGTGTTCACGGATAGGTCGGATCCTAGACCTGGCCGGAGTCTGGCTACTCCTACTCCCATCGGCCATCCAACCATTTTTGAGTAACTACAACTGTTTTATTAGGCCCCCAAATGCTAGCCGCCCCGATGCTGGCGGTTCCGAGGGTCGAGGTCCTCCCGACGCGGGTCGCGCTCGCGGGGGACAGCCTCGCGCGGGGCGAGCCGGTCCTCATCTTCGACGCCGTCGATCGGGAGGGCGAGACGGACCTGGTCTTCCTTTCCGAGAAGGCGACGCCCGAGCTCGTCCGGCTCCAGCGGAAGGACGCCGGCGGCCTCATCTGCACCGCGCTCTCGGAGGAGATCCGCGCCCGCCTCGGGCTCCCGTACGCCTCCGATCTCCTGGGACTCGGCGAGGAGCGCTATCCGGTCCTCAACGGGCTCAAGCGCCAGCGCCTCCGCTACGATCAGCGCTCGGCCTTCGGCATCACGGTCAACCACCGGACCAACTTCACGGGCGTTCCCGACAACGATCGCGCGGCGACGATCCGCGCCCTAGGGGACCTCGCTCGCGATGCCGCGGGCCTCTCCGATGCCGAGCTCTTGGCCCGGTTCGTCGCCGAGTTCACCTCACCGGGGCACGTCCCGTTGCTCTACTCCGCCCCCACGCTCCTCCGGGAACGCAAAGGCCATACGGAGCTCGCCGTCTCGCTCGCCCGGATGTCCGGGCTCGCAGAGTCCGTGACGGTCTGCGAGATGCTCGGCGACTCCGGCGGCCCCCGGTCCCCCGACGCCGCACGCCGCTACGCGGACCAGCACGGCTGGGTTTTCCTCGAAGGCCGGACCATCACCGAGGCGTATCTCGCATGGTCCGGGTAATGGCCACGGGGGTCTTCGACCTCCTCCATCCCGGTCACCTGTACTTCCTCGAGGAGGCGAAACGCCTCGGCGACGAGCTCGTCGTGGTCGTCGCGCGCGACCAGACCGCCCGGCGCCTCAAGCACGAGCCGTACGTCCCCGAGATCATCCGGCGCCAGATGGTCGAGGCGTTGAAGCCGGTCGACCGGGCGATCCTGGGTTCCTCGACCGACATCTACCAGACCGTCGTCGACGAGAAGCCGGACATCATCGCGTTGGGCCACGACCAGCTCTGGAACGAGGCCGAGGTCGAGCGCGAGTGCGCGCGACGCGGCGTCCCGGTCAAGGTCGTGCGGCTCAAGGTGCTGCCGCACGACGATCTCGCGACGCGCCGGATCGTGGAGCGGATCCTCGAGCGTCAGCAGGCGCCCCGGGAGCCCACGCCGTGAAGAAGGTCGGGATCGCCGACACGACGTTCGCCCGCGTCGACATGGCGCGGCACGCCGTGCGCGCGCTCCAGTCGGCCGGGACCGGCTTCCGGATCGTACGTCGCACCGTCCCCGGGATGAAGGACCTGCCGGTCGCGTGCCGCCAGCTGTTCCAGCAGGATCGCGTCGATCTCTGCCTCGCCTTCGGGATGCCGGGCAAGGCCGAGTACGACAAGGTCTGCGCCCACGAGGCGTCCCTGGGGCTCATGTTCACGGGCGTTCTCGAGGCCAAGCCGATCGTCGAATGCTTCGTCTTCGAGGGCGAGGCGAAGGACGACAAGGAGCTCGCGACGCTCGCGCGCCGGCGCGCGGAAGAGCACGCGCTCAACGCCTACGCGATGCTCTTCCGGCCCAGGACCCTCGAACGCGCCGCGGGCGAGGGGCTCCGGCAAGGGTTCGCGGACGCCGGCCCGGCGCGCCGGGGCGAATGATTCATCTCCAACGGAAGGAAAGAGGTAGCGCAATGCCGAAAGCACGCAGCGAAGGGAAAGGGATCTGTGTCGCGCTGGTCGCGAGCGAGTTCAACTACGACGTGACAATGATGATGCTCGAGCGCGCGAAGGAGGAACTGTCGTTCCTGGGCGCGAAGCTGGGCCCCGTCATCAAAACACCGGGGGTCTACGACATGCCGCTCGCGGTCAAGATCCTCTTCGACCGCGCCGACATCGACGCGGTCGTGACGCTCGGAGCGGTCATCGAGGGCGAGACCGATCACGACCAGGTCGTCATGAACCAGGCGGCCCGGAAGCTGACGGACCTGTCCGTCGAGTACGGCAAGCCCCTCGGCCTAGGTATTTCCGGCCCCGGGGAGACGCGCCTCCAGGCACAGGACCGGATCGAGAACGCCGCGAACGCCGTCCGCGCCGTCGTGAAGATGGTCGAGCGGGTCCGCGAGATGCGGGGCTAACGCCTCCGCGCGTCCTCAGACGCCGAGCCGCGACCGGAAGAACTGGAACGCCATCCGCCCCTTCTCGGTATGCGGCGTCGCCGAGATCGCCCCGGGCGGCAGCCCCTCGCGCTTGCGCTCCTTGAGCGCGCGCGCGAGGGCCGCGTGGCGCGCGTGGACGGTAAGATCGGGGCTCGCCCCCATCCCGTTGGACGCGTGGGCGCTGCCCTTCGCGTCGACTACGAGGGTCGTCGTGCCTTCCTCGGTCTCGAAGACCCAGGTCTGGGGCAGGTAGGCGCGGATCATCCCGCCGAAGAGCCCGGAGAGCTGCGGCTTCAACTGCGACTCGACCTCGCGGGCGGCCTTCTCGAGAAGTTCCAGCGTGCAGCTCATCGAGCGCTGGGAGCGTCGCGGGGGAAAACGGTTGCGAGCGCGCGCTCGGCGACGCGGGACGGCGTGCCCGACGCGGGAAAGGTGTTAAGGTGCTCCGGACCTCCCGCCGCCGAGGGCGGCTCGTGGGTCCTCGAATTCTCCGGGACGTGATCGACTCGACCCAGTCCCAGGCCATCGCCGACGCGCGCGCCGGCGCGACCGCGGGGACAAGGATCGTCGCGCGTCGCCAAACGGGTGGGTCGGGCCGGTCCGGCCGTCGGTGGGCCTCGCCGTTGGGTGGGCTCTATCTCTCGGAGATCCTCGCCGCGCCCCCGATCGGTCGGGCCCTGCTCCCGCTCGCCGTCGGCGCGGAGATCTCCCAGGCGTTCGCGATGCGCTACGGCGTCCATACGCTCGTGAAGTGGCCGAACGACCTTTTGGTCGCCACCGGCCATCGGCCCCGCAAGCTCGCGGGGATCCTCTGCGATGCCATCGCCGCTCCGTGGGGACAAGCTGTCGTCGTCGGGGTCGGCGTCAACGTCGCCGCGCCCTTGACCGACTTCCCGCCGGACCTGCGGCCCCGCGTGGCGGCGCTCTCCGAGCTCACGGCGCCGTCGCCGGGGCTCGAGGACGTCGAGAACGAGGTCGTCTCCGCGATCGAGCGGGCCGAGATCGGCCTCCGATCGGAACCCGGCCGCAACCGCCTCCTGCGTCTGTGCCGCGAGGCCCTCTACGGTCTCGGCCGCCGCGCCCGCGTCGACGGACGGCCGTTCGGTATCATCCGCGGCCTGGGTGAGGACGGAGCGCTGCTGCTCGGCGACGGGGTCGCGCAGCGCGTCGTCCACGCCGGGAACGTCTCTGTTGAGGAGAGTGCATGACGGGCCCGTACGATCGCTGGCGCGTCCTGCAGAAGAAGGCCGGCGAGGCCGGGGGTCCGGAGCGCGTGGCGAAGCACCGCGCCGCCGGGAAGCTCACGGCGCGTGAACGCCTCCACTCGTTCTTCGATCCCGGGACGTTCGTCGAGCTGGATGCGCTCGTCACCCATCGCGTGACGACGTTCGGCCTCGAGGAGCGCCGGATCCCCGGCGACGGCGTCGTGACGGGATGGGGCGAGGTCGACGGCCGGCCGGTGTGCGCCTTCGCCCAGGACGCGACGGTGTTCGGGGGCGCGCTGGGCGAGGCCCACGCCGGCAAGATCGTGAAGGTGATGGAGACGGCCCGCAAGGCGGGGGTCCCGATCGTGGGCCTCGACGACTCCGGCGGCGCGCGGATCCAGGAGGGCGTGATGAGCCTCGCCGGATACGGCGAGGTGTTCCAGCGGAACGTCACCCTCTCCGGCGTCGTGCCGCAGCTCTCGCTCATCCTCGGTCCGTGCGCCGGCGGCGCGGTCTACTCGCCCGCGATCACCGACTTCGTCATCATGGCGCGCGGCCAGGGCCAGATGTTCATCACGGGCCCCGACGTGATCCGCGCGGTGACGCAGGAGGAGGTCACGGCCGAGGCGCTCGGCGGCGCGGACGCGCACGCGACGCACTCGGGGGTCTCGCACCTCACCGCAGCGAACGACGTCGAGGCGATCGCGCTCGCGCGCCGCCTTCTCTCCTACCTACCGCTCAACAACCTGGAGGAGTCGCCCGTCGCCGCGATCGTCGCACCGTCCGCCCAAGCGGCATCGGAGCTCCAGGGGCTCGTCCCGACCGACGCGAACGCGCCTTACGACGTCCACGCGGTCCTGGACCACATCCTCGATCCGGGGTCCTTCCTCGAGCTCCAGCCGAGCTGGGGACCGAACATCGTCATCGGCCTGTCGCGACTCGAGGGTCACCCCGTGGGCGTGGTCGCGAACCAACCGAACGCACTCGCGGGGTGTCTCGACATCACGGCGTCGACGAAGGCCGCGCGGTTCGTCCGGTGCTGCGACGCGTTCAACCTGCCCCTCCTCACCTTCGTCGACGTCCCCGGTTTCCTTCCCGGCACCGCACAGGAGCACGGCGGGATCATCCGGCACGGCGCGAAGCTGCTCTACGCGTACGCGGAGGCGTCCGTCCCGAAGCTCACGGTGATCCTCCGAAAGGCCTACGGCGGAGCGTACGACGTGATGTGCTCCAAACACCTCGGCGCCGACCTCAACCTCGCCTGGCCGACGGCGGAGATCGCCGTCATGGGCGCGGACGGCGCCGTCAACATCCTCTTCCGTCGCGAGCTCGACGCGGCGGCGCCGGCCGAGCGCGATGCGCTCCGCGCGCGCCTCGTCAGCGATTACCAGGGCGAGTTCCTCAATCCGTACCTCGCCGCCGAGCGCGGCTACATCGACGAAGTGATCGACCCGGCCCACACGCGGGCCCGCCTGGTCGCCGGCCTCAAGATCCTCGCGACCAAGCGCGAGGACCGGCCGCCGAAGAAGCACGGAAACATCCCGCTCTAGGAGGGCGCGTGGTCGGGATCACCGAGACGGTCCTCCGCGACGGGCACCAGTCGCTCATCGCGACGCGGATGCGGACCGAGCACATGCTCCCCGCCGCCGAGCGCTTGGACGCGATCGGGTACCGCTCGCTCGAGGTCTGGGGGGGGGCGACGTTCGACGTCTGCCTCCGCTACCTCCGGGAGGATCCGTGGGAGCGGCTGCGCGCGCTCAAGCGTCGGATGCCGAGGACGCCGCTCCAGATGCTGCTCCGCGGGCAGAACCTGGTCGGCTACCGGCACTACCCGGACGACGTCGTCCGGAAGTTCGTCGCGGAGTCCGCCCGCCAGGGGATCGACATCTTCCGCGTCTTCGACGCGCTCAACGATCCGTTGAACATGTCGGTCGCGATCGATGCGGTGAAGCGCTCGGGGGCGCGGGCCCAGGGAACGATCTGCTACACGCAGTCGCCCGTGCACACGCTGGACGCGTTCGTCGCGCTCGGCCGAACGCTCGCGGAGATGGGCGCCGACGAGCTGTGCATCAAGGACATGGGAGGGTTCCTGCCCCCCACGGAGGCGTCGGCCCTCGTTCGGGCGCTCCGCACGCAGGTCGGGCTTCCGATCGTCGTGCACACGCATTCTGCGTCGGGGATGGCGACGCTCTCGTGCCTCGCCGCGGCGGACGCCGGCGCGGTCGCCGTCGACGCCGCGCTCTCGCCGTTCGCGGGCGGCGCTTCCCAGCCTCCGACGGAGACGCTCGTCGGCGCGATGCGCGGGACGCCCCACGATCCCAAGCTCGACCTCGGGGCGCTCGCCGAGCTCGCGTCGTACTTCCAGACGGTGTTCGACCATTACCGGCCCATGCTCAACGTCCGGTCCCTTCAGACGGATCCGGGGATCCTCGTCCACCAGGTGCCCGGTGGAATGCTCTCCAACCTCCTGAGCCAGCTCGCGGAACAGGACGCGCTCCAGCGTCTCCCCGAGGTCCTGGCCGAGATCCCGCGCGTCCGCGCCGATCTGGGGTATCCGCCGCTCGTCACTCCGACGAGCCAGATCGTCGGCATCCAGGCGGTCCTCAACGTTCTCGTCGGACGTCGGTACGGTCAGATCACCCGCGAGGTCCGGGACTACGTCAAGGGACTCTACGGCCATCCGCCCGGCCCCATCGACGCCGATCTCGCCCGCACGGTGCTGGGCAACGATCGCCCGATCGCCGGTCGGCCGGCGGACCTTCTTCCCCCGGAGCTCGAGCGCGCCGTCGCCGAGCTCCGCCCTCTCGTTCCCTCCGCCGACGATGCGGAGCTGCTGAGCTACGCGCTCTTCCCATTGGTCTACAAGTCCTACCGCGCCGGCCTGGACCGGGGGCTCACGACCCAGGTCCTCGACGCAGCGGCGCTCGGATTCGTCGCCGCGCTGCGTCGGCCCACGCCCCCGACCGCTTCGTCCTCCGGCGGGTCGGCGGGCGTGAGCGCGTGGGCGCACGAGGGCCGTACGAGGCTCCAGGCGAACCGGAGGTGGGTTGATGCGAGTCACGCTCGACGTGGATGGTAGGGCCGCGACCGTCGAGGTCGATCTCGCCGCCGGCACGGTGCGGATCGGCGAGAACGAGTACCCCGCCCGGGTCGTATCGGAATCGCCCGCGCGCGTCGAGCTCGAGATCGCCGGCGAGAAAGTGATCGTTGAAGGCTGGTGGCCGGGCGTCGCCTCCCCCACGGAGCCGATCGCCGTCGACGGGGAACGGTTCCAGGTCCGCGCGTCGGTCGAGACCACGGCGCCGGGCGCCGGTCTTCGCGCCCCGCCGCCGTCCGCACCGGCCCCGGCACCGCCCGCCCCGGCCGCGGAGGGTGAGGGGACCCACGTCGCCCCGCCCATGCCGGGGAAGGTCGTGGAGGTACGCGTCGCCGAAGGAGAGACGGTCCGGGCCGGTCAGGTCCTGCTCGTCCTGGAGGCGATGAAGATGCGCAACGAGATCACCGCCCCGGTCGCCGGCGTCGTCCGATCGCTGAGCGTCAGCGCCGGATCGAACGTGCGAGCGCGCGAGCCGATGCTGCGCATCGCTCCGTCGTGAGACCGGCCCTACGCGCCACCCGACCGAACGTCGGCGGAGCTCTCCGGTTCGACCGAGGACGGTGCGAGCCCGCTGCCTCCCTCCCGCGCCATGGGCTCGGCCAGCACAGGCGGGTCCGAAGGCGGGTGTGCCAGGGCCTCCTCGACCGGGTCGTCGAACGGCTCCTCCTCGTCTTCTTTCCGCGGCTCTCGCGGCGAAGTGGCGATCAGGTACACCATCCCGATCCCGGCGGTGACCGGTAGGACGGCGAGCGAATAGCTTCCCAGTCCGAAGGCGGAGAGAGCGACCTCGCCGACGACGGTGGCGACGCCGAGGACCGCGAGGAGGACCCAGAGCGAAAGCCGGCCCCGCCCTGGCTCGTCCATGGCGGATCAGAAGACCGGGATCGCGTGGCCGCACGCCGGGCAGACCGGCGTCCCAGGTTCGACCGCCGTCGCACAGTACGCGCAGAACCCGAGGGGTGTTCCCTCGGGGTTGGAGGCGAGCGGAATTCCGACGACCGGGCGCACGGGCGTCGCCGACGCCGTCGGGCCCGACCGTCCGAAGAGGCGCCGGGACATCACCGGCATCCGGTAGAGGAAGAAGCTCAGCATGAACCAGCCGAGGAGGCCGTAGAGCAGGTACGCCCCCAGCACCGGCACGAAGAACTGGAGCGCGAGCGCCGTGACGACCGCGATCAGATAGAGCACGGTCACGAACGTGCGAACGATCACGCGGTCCCCGAGGGTGTCGGGGTCGAGGGTCCCGCCCTACTTGGGATTGTCGCCGGCGGGGAGCCGCGGCCCTTTGCGTTCTTATAATCCGCCCCGCTGGCCCGCGCCGTGCTGACGCCGACCCGTATCCCGAAGCTCGTCGCGCTCGACGAGTTCACGTTCCAGATCCCCATAGGCGAGGCCGACGGGATGCGCGTCCCGGGGATCCTCTACACCGATCGCGCGCTCCTGGGCGCCGTCGAGGGCGACCCGTCGCTCCAGCAATTGGCGAACGTCGCAACGCTGCCGGGGATCCAGGAGGCCGCGTATGCGATGCCCGACATCCACTTCGGGTACGGCTTTCCGGTCGGCGGCGTCGCGGCGTTCGACCTCGACGAGGGCGTCGTCTCGCCGGGTGGGATCGGGTACGACATCAACTGCGGCGTCCGGCTCCTTCGGACGAACCTCACCGACGCTGAGGTCCGACCTCGGCAGCGCGCCCTCCTGGAGGCGCTCTACCGGCACGTTCCCTCCGGCGTCGGGTCGAAGGGCCCGGTCGCGCTGAGCTCTTCCGAGGTCGATGAGGTCCTCGCGGGCGGCGCGCGCTGGGCCGTCGAGCGCGGGTTCGGTCGACCGTCCGACCTCGCGGTCCAGGAGGAGGAAGGCCGGCTCGCGGGCGCGGATCCCCGCGCCGTCGGCGACGACGCGCGACGCCGTGGGGTCCGACAACTGGGCACGCTCGGTTCGGGGAACCACTTCCTCGAGGTCCAGACGGTCGACGAGGTCTTCCACCCCGACTTCGCACGCGCGATGGGCCTCGAGGTCGGCCGCGTCGTCGTGATGCTGCATACCGGCTCGCGCGGCCTCGGCCACCAGGTGGCGACGGACTACATCCGGACGATGGACGAGCGCCTCCGTCGAGAGGGGGTCGTGCTCGTCGACCGGCAGCTCTCGTGCGCACCGATCTCCTCCGAGGAGGGCCAGCGGTACCTGACCGCGATGGCCGCTGGGGCGAACTTCGCGTGGGCGAACCGACAGGTGATCACGGACTCGGTCCGGCGCGCCTTCGGCGAGGTCTTCCAGCGCTCCCCAGAGGATCTCGATCTCGGGGTCGTCTACGACATCGCCCACAACATGGCGAAGATCGAGGAGCACCGAGTCGGAGGCTCCAAGCGCCGCGTGCTCGTCCACCGCAAGGGGGCCACGCGCGCGTTCCCCGCCGGCCGCGACGAAGTTCCGGCGCCGTACCGCGCGTTCGGCCAGCCGGTGCTGATCCCCGGCGACATGGGCACCGCGAGCTACGTACTGGCGGGGCTCGCCACATCGATGGAGCGATCGTTCGGCTCGTCGTGCCACGGGGCGGGTCGAAGGCTCTCCCGGCACGCCGCGGTCCGGCAGTTCCGGTTCGACGACGTGACGCGCTCGCTCGCCGCCAAGGGGATCATGGTCAAGGCGGCGTCGCGCGAGGGCGTGACCGAGGAGGCGCCGGGCGCCTACAAGAACGTCGAAGAGGTCGTCCGCGTCGCCG
The DNA here is from genome assembly GCA_041476045.1 of Thermoplasmata archaeon. Taxonomy (GTDB): domain Archaea; phylum Thermoplasmatota; class Thermoplasmata; order Lutacidiplasmatales; family UBA184; genus Lutacidiplasma. The sequence goes on from JBGOSQ010000031.1 coordinate 10,755, forward strand.
AAGGCGCCGGTCTCACGCGCCGCGTCGCGCGCTTGGTTCCGATCGGCGTCGTCAAGGGCTAGGCGGTTCGACGCGCCGCCGTCGTCGGAACAGGACGATCCCGCCGATCACGGCGATCGCGACGAGACCGAACGCCGCGATCTCGATGTAGACCACCGGAAGGTCGGTCGGATGCGTCGTCGTCGGGTTCCCGCCGCCGCCGCCGACCACATCGATGGAGAACTGCGCCTCCCCCGTATAGTTCGGCCCGTCGGCGGTGACGACGTAGAGGTAGGTGCCGGACGCGCCCGGCGAGGCAACGGCGAGGAAGCCGACGCCGCTCCCGTTGAGCCGGATCGGCACCCCGACGAACGATGGCGGGCTCCCCTGGGGACGGAGCTGGAGGTGGCCGAGACCCCCGCGGCAGCTCGGCACCGATCGGTCCGTGCAGAACGGGATCCCTCCGACGCTGAGGTTGAAGAGGGCCAGTGGCGCCATCGTGGTCGGCGAGGCGAGCGCGTTCACGAGGACCTGCGTCACGTTCCACACGACGACGGCGATCGAGGTATTGGCGGGGGTCCCGATCACGTCGGTGGCCGTCACCGTCGCGGTGTAGTTGCCCGTGGTCAGGTAGGTGTGCGAGGTCGACGCCGTGGTATCGGACCCGCCGTCGCCGAAGTTCCAGAGGTACGTGAACGGTCCGCCGGCCCCGCCGCTCGCGACGGCGGTCAGCGTCGCGACGGCGGGTGCGACCTCTCCGGCGAGCACTGCGGCCGCGGAGATCGTGGGGAGGATCCGCGCGAGGCCCGTGACGGCGATCGCGTGCGAGTGCACGATCCGGTCCCCGTAGGCATCGGTCGCCGTCGCCGTGAGCGTGTAGTTCCCCGGGTTCAGATACGTGTACGACGCGGGCGAGCCGACGAGCGGGTTCCCGATGCCGAAGTACCACGTGAGCGTGGGATCCGGCATTCCGAGGGTGGTCCCGATGCCCGACACGACGAGGGGCGTCGCCCCGCCGGAAGACCCGACGCTATCGGAGAGCTCGAGCGCCGTTCCCGCCGGGCCGACGGCCGGAGCAAGCGGCATCGTCGCCGAGATCGTCGCCCCCGCCGCATCGGTCACGTTGAGGTAGACGTCGAGCTGACAGGTCGGTGGGTTCGGACAGAACCCGCCCGGATACGACTGCTGGACGAAGGACCCGAAGGCGGAGGCGCCGGGGCCCAAGTCCCATCGGTACGTGTAGGGCCCCGCTCCGCCGGTGGCGCTCGCTCGGAAGGTGAGCGGGTGTCCGTACGGCGTCTCGCCCGCGGGGAGGACCGACGCCGAAACGGCGAGCGCGGTCGGGTCCGTCGCCGATCGGACATCGATCAGGATCGCCCCCGTCGCGTTCCACCCGGATCCGTCGGTCAGGCGCGCGTGCGCGACGTAGAGTCCGGGCCCCGTGTAGTTGTGCGACGTGTTCGCGCCGTCCGCGGCGCTCGTCGGTCCGTCGCCGAACGTCCAGTTCGTCCGCGACACATTGGTCGCGTTCCCGCCGGTGGCGACGGCGCTGAAGTTCACGGTGAGCGCCCCCACCCCGTCGGTCGGGGTCGCCGCGAACGTCGCCGCGAGCGCGGGGAAGAGGGTCACGTTGATCGAGACCGAAGTGGAGCCGGACTGGCTGTCGTTGACGAAGGCGGTGACCGTGTGCGGCCCGAGAACGGAGAACAGGCCGCAGCTGCACGCGCTGACGTACGGGTCGTCGGAGACGAGACGCACGGAGTACGGCGGAGCTCCGCCCGTCGGGGCCACCGGGAACGAGATGTCCCCGGGCAGGTCCGTCGCGATCGAGCTCGCGGAGATCGAGGCCGTGACCGGCGTGCCTTCGTGACAGGTCGAGAGCGTCGCGCCTCCCACCGCGAGGCCGAGCCGCGGCGACGCGCCCCCGGAGGGCGGCGCGGCGGAATCCCACGCGACCACGTTCGCGCAGTAGGCGCCCGCGATCGGGTAGGCATGCGACGTCGAGGCCTTCGTCGTCGCTTCCAGGTACGTCCCGTCCCCGAAGGAGTACGTGTATCGGTACGTGGGCGTCCCGCCCGACACGGAGGCGTTGAACATCACGGCGGCGCCAGCCGACGGCGTGGTGGTCGAGGCGGTGAGGTCCACGACGAGCGCGCCGCCGCCGACGACGACGGCGACCGGGGGCGAGATCGATGAGTTCCCGTTGCTGAGGAACGCGACGGAGCGGGCGAGGAAGACCCCGGAGCGCTTGTACGTGTGGCTGGCGTTGCCGTCGGTGGACCACGTGGCGTTGCCGTCGCCGAAGTCGATGTCGTAGGCGGTGATCGTCGAGGTCGCTCCGTACGACATGGCGGAGAACGCGACGCCGAGCGGCACGGCACCGGAGCGCGGGCTCACCTTGAGGTCCGCGAACAGCGATGTCGGCGTTCCCGTGCCTCCCCCGAGGGCCGGCAGGAGCTGGTTCGCGATCGGCGTTCCGATGCCGGTCACGGCGTCCCAGCCGGTCCCGGCGGCGTAGCCGTTGTTCCCGCTCTTGATGTCGTGGAAGTAGGTGGACGGGCTCGCGCCGCGCGCGAGCTGGTACAGGCTCGGGGTGATCAGTCCGAGCGCGCTCCCGCGGAGCTGGTCCGCGATCGCGGTGAGGCCGGCCCAGATCGGGCACGACACGCTCGTTCCCTCGACGGCGGCCGAGAACCCGCCGATCACGACGGAGACGCCCGGCGTTCCCCCGATGAGGGAGATGTCCGGAACGCCTCGCACGTTCCGGGTGGCGGGAAAGCCGGGGGCGCTCTGCCAGGCGGGCCGGGGGAACGGCGAGTACCCGCCGCCCGAGCCGCCCTGGTTCTGGCAGCCCGGCGAGTGCGCGCCGCTCTGATTGCCGCCCCAGCCCCGCTCTGAGGAGTACAGCCCGCTCGAGAGCGTAAGGTCGGTCCCGCCCACGCCGATGACCGCGGGGTCGGAGGCGGGAAAGCTCGTAGCGACGCCGTTGGTTCCGAACGCCGCGCCGCAATCGCCCGACGCCGCGAAGACACTGATGCCCTCGAGGGCGGCCGCGACCAGTACGGGGTGGAGGAGGGAGTACGAGCCGTCGCTCGACGCGTTGCACGCCGAGGAGCACGCGCCGGCATAGGTGTTGTAGGCGCCAACGTCCGGTTCGCCCCAACTGAGCGAGATCACGTCGACCGCCTGGTGGGCGACGAGCCAGTCGACCGACGCGTAGAGGCCGGTCGTCGCGTCCGGGGCGAACGTCATGTCGATCGCCGCCCCCGGGGCCATCGCCCGGGCCCACTCGAGGTCGAGGGCCTCTTCGCTCCCCCAGCCGGTGGAGGTCGTGTTGAGGTTCTGGGTCGTCGGAACCGGGTACACGTAGTGCACGGTGCCGACGGGGAGGCTGTACGCGGAGGTGAACGAGCGCAGATCGCTCGCGAGCTGCGATTGGGGTTCGCTTCCGTCGTAGACGTCGACGACGGCGATCCGATAGCCGGTCCCGTTGTTGCCGCCGGAGAGCATGCTCGTGACGTTGTACGCGTTCTGGACCGCGCACGGGGGGAGACTGCCCGAGATCGTGCACGTGGCTGCCGGCAGAACCGCGGTCCTCGTGACGCCCGACGGCAGCAGCATGGGTCGCGCGACGGCCACGTCCCCAAGCCCGAGGACGCCGCTCCATGGGAGCACCGACGGCAAGGATGCCGGCGTGGTGTGACTGAAGAAGTTCCCCGACGGGCCGGAGAACCGTTCGAACGTGGTCCCGAACGCAGTACCGATCGCATCGGCCGAGCCTTCGACCGTGAACGACCAGCGATCGGGGCTCGTCCGGACGACGAGTCCCTGGTCGCCAAAGTATGCGGAGGCTCGCGCGTAATCCGATGCGCTGGGCCCATAGGCATCAGCGATCGTCTGCGCCGAGAGGTAGTGCCGGAACTCCGGCGATCCGGGGGTGACACCGAGCACGAACCGCGCCTCCATGCCGGCGAGATCGCCGGGCGCGAGACCGACGACGACCCGCACGATCGTCGTGGGGTCGAGCGGGCCGAGCGAGCGAACGCCGGGGGAGGGCACGTACGCCGGCGCCACCTGGACAATGCCGCCGGGTCTCGCATGCTCCGTCGGGGCCGTCGACGCCGCGATCGGGAGGGGAGCGGGAGGCAGGAGGAACAATAGCGCGATCGCGATCGCGGCGATCGTTCCGAGGACGGCCGGACGAGGTATCCTCACGATCCGACGTCCGGAAGAGCGGCCCACAGGAGAAAGAAGCGGGCGCCCGTATTACCTATGTCGCCCCGGAAATCAGGGGTCCCGGCCGGATGCCACGCGTCGCGCGTACCGTTCGCAGTGAGAACCTATATGGGGCTCCGGGCTGGCACGCCCTCGAGTGGCGGTGAGCGATCTCGACGGCTGGACGATCGCGCTCGTCCTCATTCTAGCCTACGCCGCAGCCCTCTTTGTACTGTACCGGATGGGTCGGCTCGGCCCCGACCGCGCGCTGAGCCTCTTCGGCCCGGCGCTGATGATCAAGACCAAGCGCGGACGCGGCGCCTTGGAACGGCTCGGGCGGTTCCGTCGGTTCTGGACGGTCGCGGGCGACATCGGGATCGTTCTCGCGGCGCTCGCGATGGTGACGATCGTCGTGGTCCTCGTCCTCGACGCGATCGTCGTCTCGTCGATCCCCGCGAGCGAGGCGCCCACCCCGCAGATGGCGCTCGGCATCCCCGGCATCAATCCGATCATCCCGATCGGCTACGGCCTGGTCGCGCTGATCCTAGGCGTCGTCCTCCACGAGCTCGCGCACGGGATCGTCGCGCGCTCGCAGGGCATCGGCGTGAAGAGCCTGGGGATCCTCTGGCTCGTCATCCCCGTCGGGGCGTTCGTCGAGCAGGACGATACGGAGATGCAGAAGGCCCCGCGCCGCAAGCGCGACCGGGTCGCGGCCGCGGGCGTGCTCGCGAACTTCGCGCTCGCGACCATCTTCTTCCTCCTCCTCTCCGCCGTGCTGACCTCGGGGGTAGAGCCGAACGCCAACGGCGTCGGCGTCGCCGCCGTCGTCGCGGGGACCCCCGCCGCGAACGCGAGCCTCGTTCCCGGCGACATCATCGTCTCGATCAACGGGACCCCGACGACGACCAACTCGCAGCTCCTGCACCTCCTCGCGGCGACGAAGGCCAACCAGACGATCGCCCTCACGTTCTATAGCGCGCGCGATCACGCGCTCATCGTCTCTGCCGTCACCCTCACGTCGCTCGAGACCTACACGCACAACGCCGCGGACCGGGACCGAGGCTTCCTCGGGGTGGCTCCGCTATTCCTCACCCCGACCGAGCTCAAGACCGCCATGGCCGCGCCGGTGACGTCGGACCAGGGACCGCTCGCCGGCACGGTCGACTGGATCGTCCTGCCGCTCGCGGGGCTCCAGCCCGTCGCGGGGGACGTGCCGTCGTTCTACCACCTCACGGGTCCGTTCGCGTCGATGGACCCCGGAACGTTCTGGATCTTCGCGAACCTCCTCTACTGGCTCGCGTGGATGAACCTCCTGCTCGGCCTCTCGAACGCGCTCCCGCTCTTTCCGCTCGACGGCGGCCTCCTCTTCCGCGACTTCACCGCCTCCATCGCGGCCCGGTTCCGGCGCTCGTGGGACGAGGCGCGCCTCGACCGGTTCTCCGGCCGCGCGGCGACGCTCGCGTCGGTCGCCGTCATCCTCCTGCTCCTATGGCAGTTCGTCGCGCCGCGCCTCTAGACGAGCGGGAGCTCTTCGGAGAGTACCCCTTCCTTCCCGGCGCCGAGGCGCTCGTCGAGGAGCTCTCCCCGTCCCTCAAGGACGTGCTGACCGACCCCGCGTACGTCCGGGCGCGCGAGCTCGGTCGCGCCCGCGTCCGCGCCGCGGTCGACGACCCGACGGGCTCCTCGTCGCTCGAGGAGCTCGGGCGGGCGACCCGCGAGGAGCGGTTCCTCTCGTTCCTCTACGCCCGCCTCCTGTTGTCTGCCTCGCGCACCGCCGCCCCGCTCCGCCGGTGGGCCGTGGCCGAAGCGAAGCGGAGCTGGGCGCGCCTCGACGGCGCGCCGGTCCCCGAGCTCGTCGAGGTCGCGCGGCGCTTGGGTCACGAGTTCGATTCGGTCGGCACCGAGATCGCGCTCCGTCTCCCGGACTACCTCCACCTCGCCACGCCGATCCGGGAGGGCGACTTCCGCCTCATCCGGCAGGGCGTCGGGCGCGGCGCCGTCGTCGTCGCGAGGACGCGGGCCGCCCGACTGCTGCAGGAAGGGATCCGACTCGGGCTCACGCAACCGATCGCGCTCGCGGCCGACGTTCGGACCCTCCTCGCGTCGCGGGAGGCGGAGTTCCTCTCGGAGATCGAAGGGGCCGTTCCCGCCCCGACCTCGCGCATGTCGTCGGTGGTGGGACCGATCCTCCCCGACCGGTTCCCGCCGTGCATCCGCAAGATGCGGCGGATGCTCGAGTCGGGCGAGAACCTCTCGCACGCGGGTCGGTTCGCGCTCGCGGCGTTCCTGCACCGCGTCGGCGCGGATGCGGAGACGATCGTCGACGCCTATCGCGGCGCACCCGACTTCGACGAGTCGATCACGCGCTACCAGGTCGAGCACATCACCGGCCACGACGAGGGACGCGGCTACACGCCGCCGGAGTGCGCGACGCTCCGCACCCACGGGCTCTGCTTCCGCGACGGCGACACGAGCGCGGCGAGCCCGGAGGATCGCGGTCGCGACGAGCGGTGCTTCCACCCGACGCTCGCGCGCCCCATCCAGTACTATCTTAGGCGCGGCGGGTCGGTCACGGACCGAGCGCGCCGGGAGGAGGAAGCCCCTCCGACGACGAACTCTCCGGGAGCGCCCGGTACGCTGAAAGGGCCCGACCGATCGCCGTGATCTGCCCGGCGACGACGAAGTAGAGCAGCGCGACATCGAGGACGGTGAACCCGATCGGGCCGACGACGAACCGTTCCCACGGCGCCGTCGGCGCCCAGGGCCACGGCAGCGACCAGTCGAATTGAACGAGCGCGGCGAACGAGAGGATCACGAGGCGGTCGGCGCGCGAGAGGAGGCCCCGGTACGTCCGGCCGAGGCCGACCGCCTGGGCCTGCGTGCCCATGTAGCTCGTCAAGAGAAGGCTCACGAGCGCGAGGAGCGCTAGGATCGGGATCGTGAACCCGCTGAGGGCGAGCCCGAGGAGCAGGAGCACGTCGGCGTACCGATCGAGCACGTGGTCCAACAGGTCTCCCCGACGCGAGGCGCGGCCGGTCGATCGCGCGACCTCGCCGTCGAGGACGTCGAAGAGGCCGCCGAGGAAGATCAGGACCCCGACGCCGAGGAAGAGGTACGGAGTGCTCCAACGGACCAACCCCGCGAGGAGCGCGGCGAGGGCGCAGAGCCCGAAGGCGAGGTAGCTCACCCGGGCGGGCGGCCAACCGAGGAACGGGCGCGCGAGGCGCTCGATGTACGGCTGGAACCGGGCCCGGTAACCCTCGACGACCATGCGATGGTCCTACGGCCCTCGGCGCAAAAGATAGTCGGTCACCCGCGGGTCGGAAAGCCATTCGACCGACCCGAACCGGCTCGGTCCGCGTCGCCGAACGATCCCCCGGACCTCCCGGGCGACGGACGGGACCGTTCGATGGGTCGTATCGATCTCCCATACCCGGCGGCTCCGTTCGACGGCCTCGACGAGCACGACGTCGGTCGCCTCGGCCTCGACGTTCGCCCGGCGGTCCCGATCGGACCCTCGCCGGGAGCGTCCGAGCCTCCGGGCGAGCTCGACCGGGTGACACCGGAGGACGATGGCGTCGCGAATGGGGAGCAGGTGCGCGAGGTGGCCCACGACCACCTCGGGAAGATCCGCGGGCCGGGCGGCGCGCATGCGTCGTGCGAGTCGCGCGACATCGACCTCCACGCCGTGGGGGATCCTCCGACCGGCCCCGAGTCGGAGCGCGAGATCCGCGACCTCTTCGGTCGCCCAACGGCTCGACAAAAGCGCGGCGACCGCCGACTTTCCGGTTCCAGGGGTGCCGGTCAGCGCGATCCGGGCCGTCCGTTCCACGAGGGTCGCTCCGGCACGCTTCCGGACGAATCTCTACCGGTGCGCTCGAGGAAACAGAGCAAAGGTGTTTAAAGACCCCTCGGTATGGTTCGCGAGTCCCGCCGACGAAGGGACCCGCCCTGGAGTGAACTCAGATGGATTCTGCCCCTCGATTGCCGTACCCGTCCCGAATCGCGCCCCGGACGACCCGGGTGCTGTTCGCCGTCGCGATCACCTTCCTCATGCTGGGCTCCACCGGAGCCATGGCGACGAGCGGGTCGATCGCCGGCCACCCGCAGGGCCTCGCACCCCCGATCGGGGCCAAGACGGTCCTCTCCGGCGTCGAGACGGGCCCGCAGCTCCAGTCCGACCCCGTCACGGTCGGCGCCGACACGCCGCTCAAGACCCTCCAGAACGCGCAGGATTTCGGCCCGGTCGCGACGAACCACCCGATGATGTTCAGCGTCGGGTTCGCCATGCGAAACTCCCAGCTCCTCGAACAGACCATACTCGGACAGTCCTCGCCCAGCTCCCCCCTCTACCACCAGTGGCTCTCGCAGGAGCAGGAGCGGACCCTCTTCGGTCCGGACCCGGTCGCCTATCAGGACACGATCAATTACTTCACGTCGCTCGGACTTAAGGTCCAGACCGAGGGGCTCCTATCGGTCTCCTTCTCGGGGAACGCCGGCCAGGTCAACCAGGCCTTCGGGACCCAGATCGACAACGTCGGCTACGGCTACAACGGCTCGGCCGCGCCGATGAACGTCCGCCCGCTCTCGCTCCCCGCACCGATCGCGAAGGGCGTCGTCACGCTGAACGGGCTCGACGGCTCGCAGGTCGCCCACCCCACCTCCCACTTCAACCCCGCCCTCGCCGAGGACATCTCGGCGGCGCAGGCGGCCGGGATGGCCCCGGAGCTTCGCCCGATCGGCGCGGTCCACGCGGCGACGTCGCCCGTGGGGAACCTCAGCACGATCTTCAACGTCACCAACCAGGCGTTCTTCTGGGTCTACTACTACTCGCACAGCCGCCACCTCTACCGCGAGTTCCAGGTCGTGACCCCCGGCTCGCTGAACTACCTGTACAATGCGACCTCGCTGATCAACCAGGGGATCAACGGCGACTCGACCGGCAGTCCGATCCGGATCGCCCTCGTCATGGCCGGCGGGATCAACCCGACCGACATCCAGGGGTACGCGCAGCTCGCGTGGAACAACCCCGACCAGATCATGAACCGCCTGACGGCGATGCCGGTCGACGGCTCGTTCACGACGAACGGGACCGTTACGTGGACCGACGGCGCCTCGAGCGAGATGGCGCTCGACATCGAGTTCTCGTCGACGATGGCGCCCGGCGCGCGGATCATCCCCGTCTACGGTCCGTGCCTCTGCACGAACGTCCTCGACGACGACTACGCCATGCTTCAGGCGCTCTCGGCCGCCAACCTCCCCCACATTATCTCGAACTCGTGGGGCGGCGACGAGGACCGATGGCCCAATCTCTATGGGCCGAACTGGGCCAACGCGCTGACGATGCACAATTACTTCATGCTCCTGGACGCGCGCGGCTCGACCGTCATCGCCTCGAGCGGGGACGGCGGCGGGTTCGACACGTCGACCGGCTTCCTTTCGGGGAGCTTCCCGGCGACGGACCCCTACGTGCTGTCGATCGACGGGCTCAGGACCTCCGCGACCGACACCTCCGGCTCGGTGTTCCCGACGACGACGACCTACGGGGTCGTCAACATCTCGATCGGCTCGGAGCCGCAGACGCCGTTCTTCTACAACTACCCGGTTCACGCCGGCCTCGCGAACCGCCTCGAGTCGCAGACCTACTGGTACGAGCCGTTCACGAACCAGACGCTCAAGAACGCGCCGCCCCAGGGATCCGGCGGGTTCGACTCGTCGTACTGGTTCAACCAGACCTGGATGGAGCACGGCTACACCGTGCCCGACCTCGGCCGGTCCCTCGGGAGCGGCGTCGCCGCCGAGGCCGACTACAACCAGTCGATCTACTTCCTCGGCTCGATGCAGTACTTCTGGGGCGGGACGAGCTTCGCGTGCCCCACGATGGCCGGCGAGTTCGCCCTCATCGAGGACTACCTCGCGCACAACGGGCACAATCCGTTCCTCGGCAACGGGAACGGCCCCGTCTTCGACGTCGCGAACGCTTACATGAACGGCAACCTCTCGCTGAAGCCCTTCTACGACATCGTTTCGCGCGCGGGCGTCTCCGCGAACGGCACGAGCTACTGGGGTAACTTCGGCGTCGTCAACGGCTACGAGTTCCCCACCGGGCAGAAGTTCCCCTTCACCGCCCAGGGGAACACGACGTACGGCGACACCCTCCCCGGATGGGACTTCCCGACGGGCTGGGGCTCGATCATCATCGACAACTTCGCGAAGGACCTTAACGCGCTGGAGTCGCTCCCGGCGACCTTCATGACTCTGAACACTGCCGGCACTGCTTACGATGCCGGTGCGTGGGCGTGGATGCAACTGAACCACACGTACACGGTGCACGTGAACGCTTCGTCAGCCCTCATCCTGACGAACCCCCAGATTACCCTCGTCTTCCACGGCCTCGACGGGACTAACACGTCTCTCAATGCGCCATACTCAAACACGGCACTTCCGTCGGTCGGGCTCGATTTCACTCTGGACACGGGCGCTGCACCATTTTCGCAGCCGGGGTTCGTCGTCTTCGAAATTGGGAACTCCACGACCCGCACGCTCGGCTTCGCCTACGACTGGATCTCGTACCCCTCGCCGACGGGCTCCCTCGTCGTCACCGTCACGGATCCGTCGTCGACCGAGATCCTGAGCGGCTATCCCCAGTTCAATCCCTGGCCGTTCGGGTTCTTCGCGCCCGTGATCATCGACCCCAACTGCTGCACTACCCCGAACACGTTCACCGTGCACGTGACGCTCAACGGCGCCCCCGTGTACAACGCATTCGTCACGGCCCAGGTCCCGACGCTCTCGGTCCTTGCGTGGCAGGGATCGCGCATCCAGTCGGCGACCCAGTCCCTGGGCAACCCCCACGAGCTCGCGCCCACGACGCTGTCGGGCACGTTCACCAGCATGAACGGCGACGCGGTCGTCTACACTTGGAACCTCGTTCAACCAACGCCCTACTTCATCAACGCCACTTTCGGCGGCGCGAAGGGCGGTACGGTCTACACGATCACGCCGGGGCTCAACGTCAAGACCACCGACAATTTCGGCGGCAAGTATTCGCAGTTCAGCACCGTCGATTACGTGCTGACGAACCTGCGGCAGGCCGTCACTCCACAGCAGGAGAACGCCTGGGCCCCCAACTCGCTCAACCAGACGGCGTACTACAACCTCCTGTACACCTGGCAGGGAGAGATCCTCCCGCTCAGCGTCAACGATTACGCGGGTAATCCCGTCTCGGGGGTCAAGGCGTGGCTCGGGAACTTGGACTTCGGCGGCGAGAACAAGTTCTACAACTACCAGGGCAGCTTCGGCGTCGTCGGCGTCACGAACGTCTCGGGAACGGCCAACTGGACCGATCCGTCCGGCAACACGTCGATCTTCATCCCGGACAACCAGACGGCGGACAATTTCTTCACCTATCCGGACGGCACGACGGCCGGTTTCGCGTACATCGCGGCCTCGATGCCGGGCCAGTTCAACCGGACGTTCAGCTACACCGAGCCGTGCGTCCCCGGCAACCCGGGCAATCCCAAGCAGACGATCACCTGCCAGTTCAACGACACGCTGCAGCGCAACTACTCCGCGGTCCCGATCGTCGTCGGAATGAACCCCGTCAACGTATCGACGCAGACCTCGGCGCTGGTCGCGAGGGACTTCTTCGGCGCTGGCTCGAACATCTCCGTCAAGGTGAACGTCCTGCTGCCGTCGAACGATCCGTTCGTGACCGGCTACGGGTTCAACTGGCTCCCCGGATTGGAGCACGTCGTCTCGGTCCACGCGTTCGTGGACGGGGCGTACGCGGGCGACTTCTCGCCCGGCTACGGGCTCCAGTGGCAGAACTTCACGGTCCAGGGCAACCTCTCGGGGAACTACGGCCCGGGGATCCACGACCTCAAGATCATCGTGACGGACAGCCTCGGACACATCTTCACCCGCGACCACACGTTCGTCGTCGGGGCGATCAACATCGAGAACCTGGGGCTCCAGAACACCTACACGGTGCTCCCGTACGTCCTCAACTGGACCTACGTGATCCCGCCCGCCCAGATGAACAACCACACGTTCGCCCAGTCGCTCGAGATCCGGTATGTGGCCGGCGGATGCGGCGGGACCACCAAGTGCCCGCAGGTGGTCAACTACACGATCAAGATCCGGCCGGGCGTCGTGAGCTACAACCAGAGCCTCAACGTCACCCTGCTGCACCTGGAGCACTTCTACGCGGGCGCGAGCGAGCTACCGCCGGGGCAGTACCAGATCATCATCTGGCTGAATGCCAACCATTCGGGATCGATCGCCTCCCAGGTGAACACGCAGCTGGTCTTCGACCAGGTGCAGGGGCAGATCA
>JBGOSQ010000032.1:0-23041 GCA_041476045.1 Thermoplasmata archaeon
CGATGCGCTGGACCCTGTACGTCGACATGGACGCGTACTACGTCTCGTGCGAGCTGCGTTCGCGTCCCGAGCTGACCGGCCGCCCCGTCATCGTCGGACCCGACCCGAAGCTGGGTCCCACGCGAGGGGTGGTCTTGTCCGCAAGCTACGAGGCACGATCGTTCGGGGTGCGTAGCGCCCTGCCCGTCGGCCAGGCCGATCGGTTGTGTCCCGAGGCGGTCTGGATACCGGCTCACTTCGAGCTCTACGAAGCCGTCGCAGGGGAAGTTCGGACGTGTCTCGCCCGTTTCGGCCAGCGGGTCGTTCCCCTCAGCATCGACGAAGCCGCTGTCGAGCGCGATCTCGAGGACGCCGCTGCAGCCGAGAGCGTGGCCCGCGATATCCAGACCGCGCTCCGTCTCGAACTGGAGCTACCCTCGTCGATCGGGGTTTCGCCGTTCCGCACGGTGGGGAAGATCGCCTCCGACCGCGCGAAACCCGGTGGGATCGTGGTCGTCCCCCCCGAGACGACCGCCTCGTTCCTCGGGCCGCTACCGATCCGATCGGTCCCGGGTGTCGGCCCGAAGACGGCGGAGCGACTGCAATCGGTCGGGGTCCGCCAGATCGGCGATCTCCTCACCGTGGCGCCGACGCGCATCCGGGAAGCGACCGGGTCCTTCGCCGGAGAGCTGATCGCGCTCGCGCGAGGAGAACCGTCGGAAGGGGCTTCGGAGGAGTCGACCGGCCCTCGATCCCGGAGCGCGGCGGAAACGTTCGTCGCCGACGTCGCCGATCTCCCGACCTTGCTCGCCGCGATCGATCGGCTCTCGGAGGACCTGGCGGCCGCCCTCGCGACCGAGCATCTCGGGTTTCAGACCGTCACCGTGGCGGTCCGATGGGAGGATTTCACGCGCGCCCAGAAGAGCCAGACCCTGTCCGGCGTCCGACGGGACGCCGTCCCGCTACGATCCGCCGCGCGTCGCCTTCTGCGCCTCGTGTGGGAACGTGAGGCCGTCCGGGGGCACCGTCGGGCCCGGACCGTGTCGGTCTCCGCCGAGCGACTTCGCGCGCTCCCCTCCGGTGGGCGCGACCTCGAGTCGTTCGCCGCCGGTGGAGCGCACGGTTAAGAGACGCTCTCCGCCATGGGGGTGCGTGGCCCCGCTGGTCGAACTCGCCGGGGGCGCGCCGGCGGTCCTCGTCCTCCTGCTCCTTCTCCTGGTCGCGGTTGGCGCGGGCCTCGTCGGGTCGCTGATCGGGATCGGGGGAGGCATCTTCCTCGTCCCGATCCTCGTCCTCGCCTTCGGGTTGGACATCCACTTCGCGATCGCGGCGAGCCTCATCGGGGTCATCGCGAACTCGTGCGCCTCCGGCGCGTCCTACGTGGACCAGGGACTCACGGACCTCCGGGTCGGCATGTTTCTCGAGTCGGCGTCGACGGTGGGAGGAATCCTCGGGGCATTGCTCGGGGTCACGCTGCTCGCGAGCCGCTCGGACGTGCTCGCCCTCGCATTCGTACCCGTCGTCCTGATCGCGATCGTCCTCATGGTCCGTCACCGAGGCGCTGAGACCGACCCCGACGCGCCGATGGACGCGCTCGCGCGTCGATTCCGTCTCGAGGGGACGTACCACGACGATGCTTCGGGCCGCACCGTGCCCTACCGGGTTCACGGGAGCGCCCAGGGCCTCGCGCTCGTCGGGGTAGCCGGATTCGGATCGGCCCTCCTCGGGATCGGCGGCGGAACGTTCAACGTCCCCGCGATGAACGCGGTGATGAACGTCCCGATGCGCGTCGCGACCGCGACGTCGACGTTCAAGATCGGGCTCGTCGCGGCCGCGGGGACGATCGTCTACCTGTTCGCCGGTCAGGTCCTCTTCCTGATCGCGGCACCGGTCGCGCTCGGCTCGATCGCGGGGAGCCTGCTCGGGAGTCATTACCAGTTCCGCGCAGGGACCGGCGCCCTTCGCTACCTCTTCATCGGCGTCCTGGCGATCGCGGGTCTCTCAATGGCGGCTCGCGGTTTGGGGTACCTCGGATGACCGACGTCCCGGAGGCAGCGGGACCGACGGGATCGGGGGTGGCGATGGGGCGGCTGAACCGACGGGTGGCGCGGACGCTCCGCATCGGGGTCGCTGTGAGCGCGGTCCTGATGATCGTCGGGCTCGTTCTCGCGGCCGCGGGCGGGGACGCCGACCTCCTGGTGCGTTCGGGCCGGCCGGGGAGCGCGCTCTCCGTCAGTTCGCTCCTGCCGCCGTCTGCGATCGGCCTGATCCTCGTGGGCACCGTCGTGCTCGCGGCGACGCCGCTCGTCCGGGTCGTCCTCTCCTTCGAGTACTTCGTATCGATGGGAGATCGAGCGTTCGCCGCTCTGACATTGTTCGTGCTCGTCGTCCTCTTCTCGAGCGTCGCGGTCGGGGTGCTCGGATGACGCGATCGGGTCGTGTGGGGCGGGGGGCCTCCGTCGATCCGGAGATTGCCGGTTCCATCGCACCTTCGGGGCTTCCGGGGATCCCCCGGCCCCGGTACGACGGTCGGTCGATCGTGAACGTCGCGGTCTCCGTTCACCTCGCGGCGGGCGGTCGTTCGGGGGGGACGCCCCCGCTGGCCCCACCACTCGCGTCCGCGCTGGACCCGTTCGACGGAGGTCGTGCCTCGGGGCCTGTCGTCTTGTTCCTCGTGGACGGGTTCGGGTACGCCCAGCTCGCGCACTGGAAGGCGACGCGCTCGGAGCGCGCCGCCCGTTGGGCGGCCCGCGCCCACGGGATTACAACGGTGTTCCCCTCGACCACGACGGCGGCGCTCACCTCCCTCTCGACGGGGACGCCGCCGGGGCGCCACGGGCTCGTGGGGTACCGTCAGTACCTGCCCCGGTACGGCGTCGTCGCCGACCTCCTCAAGATGAGCCCGGTCGGCGTCGCGGCGCGGGATCAGCTCATCGGACCGCACTGGCGGCCCTCCTACCTGTCGGGATCTCCGACGCTCTTCCGGCGCGGACTGCGCGCGACCGCGGTGACGCGCGATCTCTTCCGCGGAACCGGATTCACCCGGACCCTCTACGACGGCGCCGCGTTCGTCGGCTACGCCACCGGGACCGATCTCGCGGAGGAGCTGGCCCGCGTGCTCTCCCGGCGATCCCCACCCCCGGCCGTCTTCGTCTACTGGGACGAGCTCGACACGATCCAGCATCTGAAAGGCCCGGATCCCCGGCTCATCGATCTGGAACTCGAGCGGATCGCGCATCTGGTGGAACACGTGGCGCAGCGGCTGCCGACGCGGCGGTCCCGGCGGATCACGCTCCTCGTTACCGGCGACCACGGTCAGGTCCCCGCGACCGTCGAGGCGCAGGTGGCGATCGAGGAGAATCCTAGGATCGTTGCCGAGCTCGCCCGACCTCTCGCCGGCGACCGGCGGGCGGGATTCCTCCTCGCCCGGCCCGGCCGAGTGCCCGCGCTCCGGTCGGCTCTCGAGGCCGCGCTCCCCCGGGGCGCCCGAATCGTCGCGATGGAGAACGCGGTCGCCGCCGGACTCTTCGGCCCTCCTCCGTACCACCCGGAGCTCCAGCAGCGGCTAGGCGACCTCCTCGTTCTCGTTCCGAGCCCGGCAGGGCTCACCTACCTCCCGCCCGGGGCGGCGCCGATCACGCGACATCTCTACGGGGCGCACGGAGGCCTCGAGCCGGCGGAGCTCGTCGTTCCCCTGGTCACCGGCGCGCTCTCCGAGTTCCGTCCGACCCCGAGCCTGCTCGGGAAGAAACGGTAAAGAACGGCCGACCCTCGTTCGGCGCGTGGTCGCGCTGCGGCAGCCTATCCTGTCACTTCTGGGCCACGTGGACCACGGAAAGACCTCCCTCCTCGACCGGATCGCCGGCTCGGTCCGCGCCGCGCACGAGGCGGGCGGGATCACCCAGCATATCGGCGCAATCGAAGTCCCCAAGGCCTCGATCCTCGAGCTCTGCGAGGGAGTGACCCGAACCGAGCAGTTCAACGTCCCGGGCCTCCTCTTCGTCGATACCCCCGGCCACCGATCGTTCGCCACGCTCCGACGTCGCGGTGGCGCGCTCGCCGATCTCGCCATCCTCGTCATCGACGCCCGCGAGGGGGTGATGCCGCAGACGCGCGAGTCGATCCAAATCCTCCGGCACGAGAAGACGCCGTTCGCGGTCGCCCTCACGAAGATCGATCTCTTGAGCGGTTGGCGGAAGCCCAGCGGACGCATCTCGCTTAAGGAACAGATCGAACGGAGCGCGCCCGAGTTCGGTCGCCTCCTCGACCAACGCGTCTACAGCGTCGCCGAGGAGCTCAACGGCGTCGGCTTCTCCTCCGATCGTTTCGACCGCGTCAGCGACTTCACGCACAACGTGGGCATCGTCCCGGTCTCCTCGAAGAGCGGGGTCGGAGTTCCCGAGCTCCTCGCGCTCATGGTGGGGCTCGCCCAGCGGTTCCTCCCCGAGGAGCTCGCGCTCGTCGTCGACGGGGGCGAGGCGACGATCCTGGAACGCTCCGACCAGAAGGGCGTGGGGCCGGTCTCGTCGATCATCCTGTATCGGGGCCGGCTGCGCGTCGGGGACGACCTTGTCGTCAATGGCCGCACCGAGCCGTTCCGGACCCGGGTCCGCGGGATCTACCGGCCGACGCCGACGACGCGCGGACACGGCGGCAAGGGCCGACGCCTGTCGGCGGTGGAGCAGGTCGAAGCGGCGGCCGGAGTCTACCTCTCCGCCCCGGGCGTCGAGGACGCGCTGCCGGGAGGGCTCGTCCGCGTCGTGACCTCGGAGACCGATGCGGCGGAGGCCATCCACGCGCTGACCCAGGCGAGCCGGCCCGTCTCCGATCTCGCCGAGAGCGGCATCGCGGTCTTCGCCGACGCGCTCGGGGGCCTCGAGGCGCTGGCCTTCGAGTGCAAGGACGCCCAGATCCCGATCCATTCCGCGGAGGTCGGTCCGGTGAACCGTTCCGGGGTCGTCCGGATGACGACGATGCGGGATGCGACGCACCGCGCCATCTTGGCGTTCAACGTCCCGGTGCTGCCGGAGGCGCAGCCCGAGGGCGACGCCTCCGACGTCCGGATCTTCCGCGGCGACGTGATGTACCGGCTCCTCGACGACTACCGCGCCTGGAAGACCGAGCGAGAGCAGCAGCTCGCGCAGCAGCGGCGCCTGGACACGGTTCATCCGGCGAAGTTCCAATGCCTGCCGGGGTACGTCTTCCGGAGCTCCAAACCCGCGATCGTCGGGATCAAAGTTCTGGGTGGAACGCTCCGTCCGGGCGTGCGATTGATGAAGCCGGACGGGAGCGAGCTCGGGGTGCTCCGGGGACTTCAGGACGACAACCGATCCGTCGACCACGCCGACGAGGGGACCGAGGTCGCCGCGGCGATCGAGGGCGCAATCGTCGGAAGGAACCTGATGGAGGGGGAGATCCTCTACGTGGCGCTTCCCGAATCGGCCGCCCGTGCGCTCAAGAACGCGGCTCTCTCCGAGCGCGAGCGCGCTGTCCTCGACGAGGTGCTCAGGATCCGGCGAGCGAGCGAGCCGTTCTGGGGCGCTTAACCGGGTCGCTTGGGAGGCGGACCCGCGTCTCGCGCCACCTCGACGGCGTCGTCGGCCGATCGCGACACCATGGGTGCGGTGGACTGGTAGACCCCGCCGCGCAAGAAGAGGCCGAGGAACAATGCGACGGCGCCCACGATCGCCAACGCTCCGCCCGCTGCGTAGATAACGAGCGACTCGAGGAGTCCTGTGTGCATCGGCGTCGAGATCGATTCGGACCCGGTGAGGCCCCAGGTCCCGACGCCCGGCGCGGAAGTGTTCCACTCGATGAGGTACGGGAATCCCACGTCGCCCGACGTCGACCACGTGCCGCCGAGCTCCGCGCTCCATGCCCGAACGGGCGGTCCCGTCGCGCAGGACAGCGCCGCGGCGCGGCAGCCCGGAGCATCGTACAACCGAACGTCCGTCGGGATCGTAGCGGTCCAGGTGAGCGAGAAGATCGCGGCAGAGGCGTTCGTCCCAGGGATGAGCGCGAAATTCGTCGCGTTCGGGAGGAGGTCGTGGACCGGGATCGTGATCGCGGTGCTGGTCTGGTTTGTCCCTCCGGGGGTAAAGGTAACGACGGCGATCGCGGCGACCGCGAGCACGATGAGCAGGCCACCGACGACGACGAGACCCGGTCGCACGCCTTTCGGAGGGGAGGGACCGCGGAAAAGGACTTCGACACGGCGACCGTGCCTGGCTCCCACTCGAGGGACCCTGTGGATGGGCTAAATAGCCCGGACCGTGTTGTACCCTAGGACGTGACAGGGAGCTCCCCGAGCCCTCCGGACACCGATCGGCCGGTCGCGGCCGCCGACGCCCGGAGCTGCCCCATGTGCGGCGCCGGCCGGCGAGTCCTGGACACCGCCCGGCTCGAGGAGCACTGCGCGGAGTGCGGGCTCGTGTTCGACGGCGCCGAGCTCGTGACGGCTCCGCCGCGCCCCGGCCCTGAGGAGAACTCCGACGGCAGCGGACGCGGGATCGGTCCTTTCACTGCGCCCGGGAGCACTCGCCGGTCCCTGGGTTCGACCTTGAGCCTCGGGCGAGACGGGCAGGGCCGCCCGCTCGGTTCGCAGCGCCGCTACGAGTACCAGCATCTCAAGCGCGTCATGCAGCGCCAGACCGCCCGCGCGGTCGAAGGACCCCTCGAGCGATCCCAGGCGCGCGGTGAGATCGCGCTGTGCGGCGAACGCCTCGGCCTCCCGCCCGTCGTCCTCGCCGAGGCGGAGCGAATCTTCCGCGAGGCGAAAGTGCGCGGCCTGTTCCGGGGCCGGAACCTCCCCTCGAGCGTCGGCGCGACCGTCTACGCGGCGTGCCGTCGGTACTCGATCCCGCGGACCCTCGGCGAGGTCGCCAAGGCGCTCAGCGCCCGGAGGAGCGAGGTCGGACGTGCGTTCAAGGTGGTGCAACGCGGCGTCGACATCCCGATCCCCTCCGTCGGCACGCGGGCGTTCCTCGCACGGTACGCCGAGGAGCTGGCTCTCTCCGCGCACGTTCGGTCCAGTGTGGAATCGATGCTCGACGACGTCAACCGGAACCCCGAACTCTCGGGCCTTTCCCCACACGGCCTCGTGGCCGCGTTGATCTACCTCGCGGCCGAGCGCAACGGCGAGCACCGTTCCCGGGCGCAGGTGGCGCGCGTGAGCGCCGTCACCGAAGTGACGCTGCGATCGACGTCGCGCCTCGTCGAGAAGACGATGCGGACGGCGCGGTCAGACTGATCTCCCGCGCTACTTCGTGAGGAAGTAGCCGGCAGCCTTCTCGCGGACCTTGCGACGCGCAAAGCCCTTCGTCTGCAGTTCCTGCAGGGCGTTCATCACCATCGTCTTCGGGAGCTTCACGTTCTGCGTGATCCGCTCGGCGGTGCCGAGCTTCTCCTCGTTGAGGTAGCCGAGATCCTTCATCGCCTTGTAGACCTTGACGCCGTTCGGCGACAGCTCGTCCTCGATCCCCACACCGACCACCGGCGGCCCGATTCGGGTAGGGTATTTAACCCGCGGTTGGGCTGGACGCCTGCGCGAGGCGCTCCCTTTCTCCTCCGGCGCTTCGGGAAGGTCGTGGCGCCGGCGTCGCTGACCGTCGTGGCCGACCCCAGGTTCCGAGAGTACGACTTCGGGCCCGGCCATCCGTGGAATCCCAACAGTCGCTGGCTCGCGATCCGGTTGCTCGAGTGCTGGGAGGCGGAGCACGAGGGAGCATCCCCGATCCAGTGGATCCGTGCGGTTCCCCCGGCCGCGGACGAGGAGCTGCTCCGATTCCACTCCGCTCGCCACCTCACTCGCGTGCGCGCCGCCGACCGGCACGGGACGCACGAGCTGCTCGACCACGGTGACACGCCCTCGTTCCCGGGATGCTTCTCTGCGGCGGCGCGGGTCGTGGCCGGAACCCTCGCAGGACTCGGGGCGATCACCTCGGGCGCGAGCCCAAGAGCGTTCCAACCGGGCGGCGGCCTCCATCACGCCGGACCAGATCGGGCGAGCGGATTCTGCGTCTTCAACGACGTCGCGGTAACGATCGCGGCCGCGCTCTCCCCAGGTGGCTATCGGAGGATCGCGTACGTCGACATCGACGTCCACCACGGCGATGGCGTGATGTACGGGTTCTACGACCGGGGGGACGTTCTCGACATCGACTTCCACGAGACCGGCGAGGTGCTGTTTCCCGGGACCGGCGACGTGTCGGAAACCGGTCGGGCGGACGGGTCGGGGCTCAAGCTCAATGTGCCGCTCCCCCCCGGGGCCGGCGACGAAGCGTTCCTGCCGCTCTTCCGACGGATCGTTCCGTCGATGATCCGCTCCTACCGACCGGAGCTCATCGTACTCCAGTGCGGGGTCGACGCGCACGAGGGCGACCGGTTGGGTCACCTTCAGTACACTTCGCGTTCGTATCGGGAGGCAGTGACGACCCTGGCCTCCCTGGCCGACGAGGTGGCGGTCGGCCGATTCCTCGTGACCGGCGGCGGGGGCTACCGAGCCAGCAACGTCTCGGTGATCCTGGCGCAGGTCGGCGCCCTCCTGGCGCAGCTCGACCGAGGGCGCGGCGCGCCAAACGCTCTGCCCGAAGGCTGGCGAAGAGAGTTCGAGGAAACGATGGGAGAGCCCGCGCCGCGAAAGTTGGACGACCCGACCCCGTTGGTCCGGTCACCTTGGTCGGTCGAACGGCAGGAGAAAATGCTGAGTGCCCTCGAACGGGCGATCGGTGCGTCGTTCCGCGTGTAGGGCGACTCGCGTCACCAGTTCGCGCGACGTTCGTGCCCGCGCTCGTCCCCGTTGCGACCGCGCTGGGGCGGGCCGCGACGGTCTCGCGGCGGACCCCGTCGGCCTTGACCGCCGCCGGAAGGTCGTCCGCGGCCGCCGAACGAGCGGCCACGGGAGGCTCCGCGCGGGCCCGGAGGCGGGGCGAGTTCCTGGTAGTTGAAACCGGGGATCGTCGCCCGGCGGATCTCGACCCCGAGGCGCTGCTCGACGCGGGAGAAATCGTCCTCTTCCTCGCGGCTCACGAGGGTGAAGGCATCCCCCGAACGCTGGGCCCGAGCGGTTCGGCCCACGCGGTGGATGTAGACGTCGGGTTCGTTGGGGACGTCGAAGTTGACGACGTGGCTGACGCCTTCGACATCGATGCCCCGCGCTGCGATGTCCGTAGCAACGAGGACGCGGTGGCGCCCGGACCGGAAGCTCTCGAGTGCCTTGACCCGTTGGGCCTGGCTCCGATCTCCGTGGATGATCCCGACCTCGATTCCCCAAAGGCCGAGCTGTCGAGCGAGTCGGTCCGCCCGGTGCTTGGTCCGCGTGAAGACGAGCACGCTCGTCATCGTCGTGTCGGCGAGCAGCTCGCGCAGTAAGGATGCCTTGAGGTGCTGGGGAACCGGGAGGGCGAGGTGGGCGACCCCGACGGCCGCCGCCGTCGTCGCGGCGACGTGCACGGTCTTCGGGTCGTGGAGGAAGTCCCGGGCGAGTCGGACCACTTCGGGCGGCATCGTCGCGGAGAAGAGCATCGTCTGCCGTTGCGCCGGCAGCTCCCGGAGGATCCGTCGCACGTCGGGCAGGAAACCCATGTCGAGCATTCGGTCCGCCTCGTCGAGCACGAGGATCCGGAGCTGGCGGAAGTTGACGTAGCCGCGGCTCATGTGGTCCAGGAGGCGGCCCGGCGTGGCGATGATGATCTCCGAGCCCCCTCGGAGGGCGCGTTGCTGCTCCTCCATGCCGACCCCGCCGTAGACCGCGGTGCCGCGGAGCGGCGTATGGCGGCCAAGCTTCTTGAGGAACCCTTCGGCCTGCAGTGCGAGCTCCCGCGTCGGGGTGAGAACGAGGGCCAGGGTGCGCCCGGTCTGCTGATCGAGCAGACGCTCGAGGATCGGGAGGAGGAAGGCGGCGGTCTTGCCGGTGCCGGTCTGGGCGGTCCCGATCAGATCTCGTCCCCCGACGGCCTCGGGGATCGTGCGCGCCTGGATGGGAGTGGGATCGGTATACCCGAGCTCGCGGATCCCGGCCTTTAGCTTCGCATGGAGCGGCAGCCCGCCAAATCCTTCTCGGTCGTGCGATCCCCCTGCGGGGGCCTCTTTCTGGTCGTCCATCGTCGGTCGCGGCGCGCGTTGTCAGCGGCCGTCTCGGTTAACGGTTTGGGTTCGCCGCCCTAAACCCATCTTCCGACCGTCGCACGGTCGAGGTAGTCGGCGTCCGTGGCACGTATCCCCGACGCGATCGCGTCGGCGTCGAGTCCCTCGGCGCTGCCGCCGTCGAGCCACGTTCGGTAGACCGCCCTGCTGACGACCGCGGCCCCGAGCTCCCGAAGATCCTCCCGACATCGGTCGATTAGACCGTCCTCCCCACGAGCCTCGGTCCGGTCGAGCGCCGCCCCGACGAACCCGTCCCGCTCGAGCACGTACGCGAGGTAACCGCGCAGGAGTCGATCGCCTTCGGCACCGATCCGCGGCAGATGGTCGGGGTAGGCGAACGATGCCAGTCGACGCTCGATTCCCCCACCCTCGCGAAGGGCGAGGAGCTCCACTCCCTCGTCCCCTCCGGCCAGTGCGACGCGACCGTACCGGGCGTCGAAGAAGAGAGGAAGGCGATCGAGCCCTTCGCTCTCCTCAGGGACCGGCACGGCGGCCAGGTCGTCCGGCCGGGGCATCGGCAGATCGGTGCGCAGCCGGCTTCGCGCGGTCTCGATCGACGCGGTGTCGAGCCCGAGACCCCGGAGCGCCCGCGCCCAGGAACGTTCCGCGCGGTTGCGGTCGGCCGGGTCGAGGGAACGGACCGCGCGCCGCACCGCCGCAAGCTCGGAACCGAGGCTCGGGTCGGGGGGTCCGCCGCGCGCTGATCGCTCGGGATCCGCCAGAGGGTCGAGGTCGACGCCGGGGCAGGAGAGCACGAGGGTCAGCTGGACCCGAGGACCAGCGTGGGCGGAGAGAGGGAATTCTGCGCATGGCCCCGGTCGCGCCGCGTGCACCGAGCAGCGGTTGGTGGCGAGGAACGTGCAGGCACCACCGTTCGCGTGGCTCGGAACGAATCCCGGAGACCTGCCCTCGGGTCGGAACGATGGCGCGATCGCTAGGAGGGGAGCTAGATCGCCCTCCCGGAGGGCCGGCGCCGTGTAACAACAGAGCCCACAATCCGGGCGGCACGCGAACCGGAACCCGGCGAGCAGACGCGTATCGAGCGGAACCTCGGCGGCGGGGGAGGAAGGCTGCCGAGTCTCGGGGTTCCCCGGGAGGGGCGTCATGGAGATCAGGCCCCGCGGTGGGGGCCCTTGGACCGGGTCGCGGGGGGCTTGGGACGCTGCGCCTGTGCCCGGTCGCGCAGGTAGACGACGCACGCACGGTGGAGCGCGGAGAGTAGCACGTACTCCTCGTAGTGTTCCTGCGAGCATCGTGGGCATCGACGGAGCGACGCAGCGATCCGGGTCACCCGGTCGCGCTCGTTCCGGGAGAGATCCTTCATGGCCCTCTCGACCGCGCTGCCCAGCCGATCGGCGAGAACGTTCATCTTCGCCTCGGAGGCATCGGGGAGGGCGAAGTGCAGGGGGCGCGCCGACGCGGCGAAGTACTTCAGCACCGCGCCTCGCGTCTGCTCGAGTACGGCCAGCTCGACGAGACCGGCCGAGACGAGGATCTCGAGGTGGTGACGCAGCGTGTTGGTCGCCTTCCGGAACCCGTGGGCGGGCAGCTCCTCCGACAGGCCCTCGACCGACATCGGTCGCTGCGCGAGCATCTCGAGCATCGCGAGACGGATCGGCGCTTGGAGGGCTCGGGCCTGCTTGGCCTGGATCGCCACGATCGATCGCACGGGAACTTCCCGGCGGAATAGGACCGGCATCGGTGTCCTCCTCTTCGCCGCTCAGCGCGCGCGGTGGATGGTCTCCGGAGAGAATTCTCGTATTAATGCGAATCTCGTCTTCCGGGAGAGGTCCCGCGCAGGACCGGGCGGTTATCCACGGCGCCCTGATGCGGGGTGAAGGGCCACGGGAGGAGCGCCACCGGAGATCCCGACCGATCGCGTGGACCCGATGTCCGCGTTCGGGCGCCCGGATCGTCCCGCGCCGGTCGCCTCGGAGGCGGCGGCGCGCCTCATTCGGGGCGATGCGCGCCGACCGACCACATCAGGGGGAGCAGACTGCCGCGACCCGGGAGGCACCACCACCCGTCCCGACGGCGTCGCATGAACGGAAAGCGCCTCCAGAAGGTGTACGGGAACTCGTGCACGAAATCGAGGGCGAGCCCCGCGTCGAGCAGTGATCCGAGGACCTCCGAGACGGGATGGACCCAGTCGTAGGAGATCCGGTGACGCATCCGTGCCGCGGGTGCGGCGTACGTGCCGCCGTACTCCCACCGTTGGGCACGTTCCCGGAAGTAGTCGATCTTCGGAACGAGGGCCGTGGTGTGGTCGTCGTTGGGGAAAACGTCGGGGAACGGGTGGTCCTCGAGAAGGTAGAACCGACCTCCGGGCCGAAGGTACCGGGCAACGATGCGACCCCAGCGGGCGAGGTCCGGGAGCCAGCAGAGCGCGCCCTTCGCCGTGTAGACGACGTCGAACGTGCCGCGGAGATGGCGGGGAAGATCGTAGAGGTTCGACTCGACGAACCGGGCCCGAATCCCCGCCCGGCGACCGAGATCGCGCGCGGCCGCAACGGCCGCGGGAGAGAAGTCCACCCCGGTCGCGTTGGCCCCGCGCCGTGCCCACGAGAGGGTGTCGAGGCCGAAATGGCATTGGAGATGCAGCAGCGACCGGTTGCGGACCCGCCCGACCTCTTCGATCTCGATCGATCGCAGGGTCGATCGCCCGCGCAGGAACGACGGAACGTCGTAGCCGCGCGAACCGACGTGCAGGGCGACGCTCTCGTCCCACTTGAGCCGATTCGTGGCCATCCGTCCCGCGTCGGCTCGCCTCACGAGTTCCCAGAACGAGCCGCGGTACTTCACGACCGCTGCTACGGACTCCACCACGACCGCAGCGACACCTTCGCCCACCAGGCAACTGGGCTCCGAAGGGTTCGGTGCGCGGGGAACCAGTCCCCGCCGCCCTCGGCGCGACGGAGGGGATTAATGTCGGCCGGCGGATGGCGTACGCGTGCGCGTCGCCGTCGTCGGTGCGGCTGGGTTTCTCGGAGGCGAGGTCGTCCGTTCCCTCTCGGCCGCGGGACACGAGGTCCGGGGCCTGGTGCGACGATCCGAACAACGGGACGCAGTCCTCCGACGCGGGGGGATCCCGGTGCTCGGGGACGTGGTCACCGGTCGAGGACTTGAGGAGGCGCTGGCCGGCTGCGAACAGGTGGTCCACCTCGCTCAGACCGATAGCCCGGACATCGAGGCGCGGCGACAGGTCCGAGTCGATGGCGCGCGCCAGCTCGTCCGGACTGCCGCCGCTGCGGGCGTTCGCAGAATCGTCGTCGGCTCCGGCTATTGGGTCTACCGATCCAATCCCGGAGAAATAGTCGAGGGGAGTCCGCTCGAGCCCCGCTCCATCTCGCAGGTGAATTTCGAGGCCGAGATGGTCGTGAGGGACGCTGCCGCTCCCGGGGAGCTCGAAGCGGTGGTCGTGCGACCGGGGATGGTGTACGGCCCCGGCTCCTGGTTCGCGCAGATGGTCTCGGAACTGATCGCCGGTACGTACCGGTTCGTGGCCGACGGCGCCAACTTCCTCTCTCCAGTGCATCTCGCGGATACCGGTCTTGGATTCCGCACTCTCGTCGAGCGCGGACGCGACGGCGAGACCTACCTGCTCGTGGATGACTCTCCGGTTCCGACGCGAGAGTTCGCCGAATCCGTCGCTGTCCTCGTCGGAGCCCTTCCTCCGCGCGGGATCGAGCCGGCGGAGGCGGTCGCGACCTGGGGCGCGGATCTGGCCGCTCTCGAATCCGCCAGCCGGAGGGCCTCGAATGCAAAGTTGCGGCGCCTAGGCTGGAGTCCGAAATTCCCGACGTTCCGGGACGGGGTACCGGGAGTGCTCCAAGCGTTGGTCGGGTAGGTTCGATCGGCGCAGACTCCTCCGAGCCTCGGAGGGGACGACGGTCCCCCGGCTCCTGTCGAAACGTAGATCGGGTCTATCCACCGAAGTCCGCGGGTGGACCTATCAGTCGCTCCCACGCCCTTCAGCGGAGTGGGCCGTTGAATTGGCGGCACCGAATGACCAAGTAGTGCTGCCACCCGTGGAGCACCGAATGAGGAGGCGGCTCTTCGTCGCGGGCATCGGTATGCTGGCGCTGGGGGCGTACCTCCTGCTGGTCCCGATTGCCTCGGGACCGGTGACGGCTCTGTACGTGCCGTCGAATCGCTGGGCCCAGATATCGGTCCCGTGGTCTGAATCTATCTTCGGCGGCGAGGTCTCCGTCGAACTTTCCTACGGTGTTCCCCCCGCCTGGTGTCTCGGCTACTGCCCGGAACGATACGTGCCCGCAGGACCTGTCTCCGTAGACGTCTTCGACTGTGGGGCTTCGAGTTGCGTCGACGGCAGGGACTACTCGTACGTAGGGTCGATGGGTGTCTCTTCGGTCGGCGTCGCGTATTTCAACGCGGCGTCGGGCCACGATTACCAGCTCTGGGCGCGGTCCGCATCCGACGCGTCGATGAACTTCACGATCCCCCTCCGATACTCGATTCATGGCCCGGTACTCGGAGGGGTCCCGGGCGCGGTCGGGCTCTCCGTTGGTGCCGCGGCCGTGCTTACGTCAATCTCCCGCCTGCGACATTCTCGGAGCAGCTTGACCGATCTGCAGCGCGGCCCTTGAATCGGGTGCATGGAGTGGCGTCCACCGGTATCCGATGGCGAGGGATCCGTGACGGACCCGAAAGAGAAGACGCTCGTTGCCCACAAGCGGATTCCCATCGTGGGGCTGGACTGAGGTCGGGGCTGTTTGTCAGACAATCGGTCATAGCGCGAGTTGTATATATACATCCCGCAGTTCTCGTAGGGTTATTCAGCCCTCGATCTCCTTGGTACGGTCCCCTTCGGATCGCTCACTCCCCCCGGTTTTTGTGCCGGTCGCTAAGGCGCCCCACCGCCCCCGCAAGCCGTACGAACTCCGAATCCGGTCGGAGCGCGATGTCGAAGTCGCTCGGAAGGCCAAGGTACCCTTGTTTCTGCTCACTGGCCCGGATGTCAGCCGCCTCCGCTACCCGATTCAGTTCCCCAGCGTCCTGTTCAGCACGTCGGAGTGGCTGGCGGCACTCCGTGCGCCGTTGTTCGTCACCAAGCAAGCCTACGCACCTCCCGAGCATCCACGCGACGAGGATGTGATCACCTACCTGCTACGGCTCGATACGATCGCTGCTCGGGCAGTGCTGGACCGAAACCTGAGGACCGTTGATCGCGATCTGCTGACTCGGCGCATCACCGAAGAGCGCCTGAACGCACAGGCGACGCGGGTCCGAATGCAAGACCGCCTTCCGAAGCTCATCACCGTCGGGGACTCCTTGCCCAAGGAGCAGCTGAAGCGCGTCTTGGTTCGAAACCGGCCGCACTGACATGACCGTTCCAGGACTCAAACAGATCACCTCCGATCGGGATCGGCTGAGGATCCGCTACGCGGTGATCGGCGGTCGAGCCATCGCCCTGCAGCGCCCGGTGACCACGGGGGACGGGGATGTCCTGGTCGCGTCGGGGTCGTACTTCCCGACCCTCGATGCGCTCGACGGATCGCCGATCGTGAAGGGGGCGGAGAGGTCCCCCAGAATGGCGACGGTCGCTCTCGCCCACTCTATCTAGTCGACAAGTAGTTACAGATTGTATGAAACTGATCCAGACGCGCGTTCCGGAGGCCGAGTACGACCTACTGCGCCGTAAGGCAAAGGCGGAAGGAAAGACGATGCAGGAGTGGATTCGTGCGGCTATTCGGAATCGCCTTCTGCCAGACGAGGTGGATCCGGACGACCCGATCTTCAGGGCGTTCCCTCTCGTCCGAGGAAGGTGTCCCAAGGTCGACGTCGCGGAGCGTCACGACGATCTCCTGTACGGGCCTCTCCGATGATTCTGATCGACACTGGAGCTTGGTACGCCCTCAGTGACTCCCAGGAACGTCACCATGGCCACGCGGGGACGTTGTTTGGCCGGCTAACCAAGGGCGCTCACGGTCGCATGGGGACGAGCGACTACATACTCGACGAAACCTACACGCTGCTTCGAATGCGTCTGGGGATCGAGCCTGTGGGACGGCTACGCGCTCTCCTCGGCCAATCCTCAAGCATCCAGGTCGTCCGAGTTTCCGATAACGACTTCGAGCACTCGTTCGACCTCATGACCGCCCACGAGGACAGGCGCTGGAGCCTGACCGATTGTATGAGCTTCGTCCTCATGCAGGAAGTGGAGATCCGTGATGCATTCACGTTCGATCACACCCTTTCTGAGGCCGGATTTCAGGTGCTCCCAGATTCGTAGGACCGCTTGCCCCGTGGAGGGGCGCAGGCCGATCGCGGGAGCCAAGGGAGATCTAGCCCCGAGCGGATTCGCCTGCTATTACATGATTATGGGGATACACTGCTGACCTAAAGGACCGGGCTCGGGAGCGGACCCGAGCAGAGCAGTCCATGAAAGAGTTCGAACTCGATGGCAGTCACTCTCTGAGGATCGCCCGTGCGGCCGAGTCAATCGAGGCTTCCAGCGCTTTCGTCTCCTCCGAGGTCACGGGGTCAGGGATCGCATGGAGACGAATAGATGCCTTCGCGAGTGCTCCATGGGTTTCATTGGCTCGGCTGTACCTCGGCATGCCAATAAGACGAAGAATCGACGGAGTTGCAAATCCCCGGCCCGCCGATGCAAACGAATGGAGGTACTCACGGACTGGGGCGGAGTTGAGCATGGCGCAGACATAGTGGGCCTCCACCTTGCTATCCAGCGGAACCACAGTCGTGGTATCCAGCGAAAGGAGTGGCTTCACTCCGATTGGGGTTGGGGCAGTCGACACCACGCAAGCTTGCAGATCAGTAGCCATCCGCTTGATGACTACACGGTACGGGCGGAAGGAATCTTCCGAGATGTTGTACTGGCTGTAAAACGGCCGACCTTGCTCGGCGTGATACTTTCGGAACGCTGCGCGACCACGGAGTTCGGTCTCGAAGCGGCTTAAGTAGTGATAGGTTCGCGGCCATCGAGACCGCATGAGCTTCTCGTCATATCCGGCCTTCAGCTTGGGGTCCTGGGGGACGATGGCGTAGATGTGTGCCCGTGTTCCCCACCTTCGAACATCCCGACCTCTGATGACCGGAAACAGCAGGTCCGGCTCCAATCGTTCCTCGATTGCGGGATAATCCCGTTTGCCCGCATCATGGAGGTTCCGGACGATGGCCGAACCGTCGGGGAGCACCTCCTTGATTTCGATCCAGTAAACTCCATAGGGTTCGCATCGCGCGCCGATGATGAACCGGTAAGGATTGGTTCCCTTAAGTTTCGTAAGGGTCCTCTTTCCGTGGGCGAGAGTTTGCCATGGGCCCGTCGGCTTTCCAAGCGGTCGGGCCTCAAGTCGCGTTTCCGTTAGAAAGGGCTTCGCTTCCGCCAACGAAAGGTCCGTCGCAATGTGTCCCACTCCCTTCCTTCGTGCCCAGACCACGTAAGGGACCGGGTACTTGGTGGGCAGGCCCTTACGAAGAACTAAGAAGCTGGTCTTGTTCGAAGCGCCCTCGAACGGCTGGATTGTCGTTAAGTCACCAGCCTCCACGACTTTCAAGGGAGTTGGTTTCAGGCGAGGATCGGACTTGCCGATTAGGAAGCGCCGAAAGCCTTCTCCTGCCCCGGTCGATTTCAACGTTTCCCGGGTTAGCAGGAATCCTAAGGTCCCCCCGCTTCGAAGGTAGTTGTCCGCACACGCGTACGTGAACAGCATCGAGAAGTCTTTTTCCCCGCCGCCCAGGCGGGCCGCGTATCCCTTCAGAGAGAATAGGCCGTAGTCAGACCAGAGCGGCTCGGTCGCAGCCCGATACTCCTTCGAGAGATAGCCCCACCGAATCCACGGAGGGTTGCCAATGACATAGTCGAATCGGCCCGCGAGGAGTGGGGCAAACGTGTTTTTCAGGAACCGAGCCCAGATGCCGTTCTTATGAGCCTTCTCCAGGTCAAGCAGCTCGACGCAGAACGCCTCGACCACAGCTTCGTTCCCCTTTTGGACGAGACCCTCGTTCGAAAGGGTCGCGAGAATTTCGGAGCTCGGATACTTTCCACCCTTGACCAGGCGTTCTAACGAGAGAGACGCCGCGCGCATCCGGGCACCCCCGTCTCTCAGCCACCACGACGGGACATGGAAGGTCTGAACCGAGGTCTTTACCGGGGTCTCCCCCGGAGAGGCGTCGAGCCGAGTCTGGCCCGGCAGCCCGGGCCATAACACCGAATCGGCCAGGTACACTGGAATCTCGAACTCTCCGAGTCGGCCGAGTAGGTCGCCTAGAGCGAAGAGGTAGTTGGTCCGAGATGCAATAACCGCCAAGGGATTCAGGTCGAAACCCCAAACGTTCTTCAGAACGCGCGCGCCAATTGTCGTCGCTCTCGCGCCGGAGCCGGCCGACCGCGTGCGAATCCGTTGAATCGCGAGGACAAGGAACGTTCCGGACCCGCACGCAGGGTCCAAGAACTTGGCGTCGGGACTCCCGTCGTAACCGGCCCGGTCCATCAGGAGTTCCGCCAGCCAGTCCGGAGTGTAGTACTCGCCGAGCCGATGGCGAACGGGGCGCGGCACGAGGTACTGGTAAAGATTCTTCAGCAGGTCGCGGGTCGATGCGGGATCGGTAGAAGTGGTTGCAGGTTCGAACGCCGAGAGCGTCCGGGCGATCTCACGAACCGCCGTCGCGCTTTCCTCGGTGAGCGCCTCAGCATACCACCTGAAGAAATCACCCTCGATAAAGTTAGAGATTCCTCGTTGGGCGAAGACGCTCCCTTCCTCGATGTACTCAAGCTCGTTCGCCAGCTGCGACTGAGTTGTGTGGACGAGTCTCGCAGAGAATGACGAAGCATAGGCCGTTTCGCGGAGCGTTAGCAACTCGGCGGCGATGAGCTTCATCAGGAGGGCGAAGTAGGTGTGGACACAGAACAGCAACTCCTGGAAGTCGGTCGATTCCGGGACGCCGTAGGTTCTTGCGAGTTCGGCGGCTTCTCCGCCCTGGTAATCGGTGAACTGCTCGCCGTAAACGATTCCAAAGAGTCGTTTCCACTCATCGAAGAACACTTTGACTCGGGGTGACTTGGCCAGGGCAAGGGCCTTCACAAACGACGAGACGGCCTGAGGCGCGATCGTTCGATCCGGCCCCGGACCGAAGGCGTGCGCCAACTCCTCTGCTGTCAGGGGGAAGCGGGAGAGTGACCGAAGCTGGGTAAGGAAGGTCCTCGAGGATTCGCTGTCGAAAGGGTAGGGCCCATCGAAGTGGAATTCCGAAGACGTGATTTCGTGAGCCCCCTTGTCTCTCCGATTGAAGCGGACGAAGAAGATCTGCTCACCATCGAAACCGACGCCCGCCATGTATGGCAGAGCCGCCCGAGGGTCGCGATTCAGTCCCGACGCCTCAGCAACGAGGTACCGCCAGACTTGGTCCTCCGCATGCTCTAGGGCCGCCTTCCGGCCGAGAGACCGTGGCGGTTCATACTCGATGACTACCCGACCGTGAACCGCATCCGGTCGTAGTCCTCCGTACACCGCCTTGGCCTTCTCACCCAGCCGTTCGTATCGGGGCTTTGGGTCCAGCCCTATTGAGATGAGGAGTGGCTCCAGAGTCTTTTCAGATTCGATCCGGAGGTCCTCTTCTGTTACTGCCGTCCGCAGACATTTCTCGATCCGAGCTGAGAACTCCTGCGACGCCTCCTCGATGGTAAGGACCTTATCTGTCACTTCGCTCTCCGCCGCCGACCCTGTGATCCGTCTTTCGAAGACCTCCCTCAAGATGAGGGTTCCGACCGCCGATTCACGCGCGAAGCAGGCGAGCGGGGGAGCTGAAAATTAGGGCATTGAGAACTGTCCGATAGAATTTGGCCCGTCGAGGTGGAGGCTGCCGCGGCGAAGAACATTGAATCCCAAAAGGATTCCAGCCCGAGGAGCGAATATTGCCCCCACCGAGGTTGGCTCTGGGACTGAAACCGGTCCTATCTCCATCAAGGAAACCCCCGGGTCGAACTGAAACTCTTCTTCCTCACCATTCGCCAAGGTGAACGAAAGGGTCCCTCTCCCCCGTTGGCCAGCGCCGGGCGCAAGCCTCGTCGGCAAAACAAGCCCTACGTCAGCGTCCGAGTGGAAGAACCCCGTATCGATGACGGCGTCCTCTGAAACCAGCTGGGTGCGGCCCGGTATCCTGACTTTCACCGACACCTTGCAACACCCGTCGATGTCGACGGTTGCGTGGGTCACGAGTGCCTCAGCGAATCTCCCCGAGGGATCGCTGCCCCAACTTGGCTACATAGTAGTCGAGGTTCGGGGGTGATCGTCTCAATTGCGACGCCACCTCAGCAAAGGACTTGCCCAAGGCAAGAACATCCCCGTTCACGGCAATCGCGATGAATTCTCCTCGGTGTCCGGCTCGGAAGTTCTCGGGGAGCTGAGCAATTGCCTTGGAACCAAGTGCAGCCACCTCCTTGATCGTGGGTGGAGCCGCTTGGAGTCGACGAATGGTCACATGACGAGGAACCCTCTGAACCGCGCCGGGGTACTCGAACCACTGGTGTGGGCTGGTCCCCTTGGCAAACTTCGAGACCGCCGCAGTTGGTCCCATGAGCGCTTCGATGATCGAACCTTGGGGACGTACCAGTGCCGAGAATGGCGACTGGACGTTCAACGCTGGAGAAGCAGCCATTCGTGATCCAACCCCTGGCCTACAACGTCCGCCCGATGGAGCCGATTGATTGGGACATAGTCCGGAGCTGCTTGATGAGCTCAACTCGGTCCTTCTCGGGGAGGTTTGCAATCTGGCTAAGCTTCCCCTGGAGGCTCCCCAGCTGGTTCAGAACGCCGAATAGTTTGCCGGCTTCTTCGCCGCTGACGCCTTTGAGTGCTTGAGACAAAGCGTCGGGGTTCGTCGAAACCTCCTGAAACTTTTTCATTGCGGGGCGGGAGGTGATTTCCCCCATCTTCTCGGTGAAATCCGCAGTCGCCGCGAGCATCTCTGCCAGAGACAGCAACCCCTTGGAAATTCCATTGGATTGAGACGGCGAACGACTCTTGCTCTTCGCCATGCTGACTTGGAGAACCGGACTGCTTATTTAACCCGCTCCGGGGGAGGCAGCGCGGCCGAACTGCCTGGGATGAGAGCTGTCCCAGCCGGGCCCTTGAAGATGCCTACTCCTCCGGGGTGGTGACCACATTAGTCCCCCTGCCCCCGCCCGTTTCGGTGAAACCGAACTCCGTCTGGCTCGACGATCACTCTCCCCAGCGGGGCGTCGAGGACGTATCGTTCGGGGGTCGCTTCAACGAGGTCCACTCGGGGTCGCTTTGCGGGCACGTCATCCCTAGGGGTGGGGCTGCTTAGGCTTCGTCAAGCGGCCCTTATGTGTCCGGGGGACATTGCCCCGTCCATGGCAAGGCAGTTCGTCGCAGTTGCCAACGACCCTCAGCGACTCTTCTCCCAGATTCGGGATTGGGCAACACAGACCGGAGTCTCGCTGAACGGTGACGCCTCTGCAGGGATCTTCCGAGGGAATCCTGGATTCCCGGCGTCGCTCCTCTTCCCAGTAATCTCGGGGAGCTATTCGGTCTCCGGGAACCAGGTCACCATCCGGACTGACCAGGACCTTCCGACTCGCGAGGTCGACAAGCGTCTTCAGCGGGTTGGACTCGCGCTCGTCAGTTCGCAGTGAGCAGGGCGCGGCAGAGTGGTCGGGCGGGCCTCGACTGTGGGTCGAGAATCCGCGATGGGTGCGAAAGGGGTGCCTTACGTAACCCCGGGGTCCTCAGTCGGTGTCCCGGACCCTTTCGGGATGCCGGGTTTTTGTAACCGCCCCCTACGCGCCCGAGAGGCAACGTTGGCGCAGGTGCCCCTCGGGAGGCCCACCTTCTGCGCCACGGCCCGCCAACTGAGCCCCTCTGCGTGAAAACGGAGGATAGCAGCCGCCTTTTCGGGAGTCACCCTGCGCGGACGGCCTGGTGGTCGACCGGAGCGGGTGGATCGCCTTCCTTCCTTGATCTCCCGCATGGCGACTCGGACCCGCTCGGACCGGCGCTTGCTTTCGAAGGAGGCCACTACCGGGAGGAGGGCGAGGAGCACGTCCCGTCCCAGATTCGATCTCCCCTCCTCGGGGGTGTCGAGCTGTGCTTCACGAAGCGAGTGGAACCTGACTCGGAGCTTTTCGAGGTCCAGGACGGCCTGCGTCGCCTTGGTGAACGTCTCCTCCCTCGAGAACCGATCCAGCGACCACACGAGGAGGTGCGTCCAGGGGCGGTCTGGCTTCCGAGCGTCCGCGAGGAGCCGTTCGTACTCCTTTCGTTCGAACCGACCCGTCCCGGAGACCTTCTCGGAGAAAACCGCGACGACCATCCAGCCGCGCCTGACGCACTCCCCGCGGAGCTCTCGCTCCTGTCCTGCGAGGTCTTGGTCCTCGGTGGAGACTCGAGCATAGAGGGCGGCCCCCTCGGTCATCCGCTCGCCCTCCTCAGCCGAGAGTCGCTGAGCCCTGCGATGTTTCGTTTCAGCAACGGCCAGTTCTGTGGGCTCGCCTCGATCCCGACCGACCTCCGCCCGAGCTTGTGGGCGACGCGGAGGGCTGTCCCCGACCCGGCGTAGGGGTCGAGGACCGCGCCCCCGGGTCTCGTGAGGGTCGCCATGAGGAGGGTCACGAGGTCCTCCGGCTTCGCGGCGAAGAGGTCGCCCTCGGTGGAGGGTAGGCTAAAGACCACGTCCACGGGGTAGCGCCAGCCGTCGGAAGAGTACTCCCGACCGTCGACCGGGTAGGCCCCGTGATGCCGGGGTCCGGACCACTTGATCGCGTGCCAGGGTTTCCCCCGCCGGTGCATCGCGCCGAGGTGGAAAGTGAGGTCGCCGACCGTCGCATCCTTACGCTTGAAGACGTGGATCATGTCGTGGGCCCGGAGCGGCTCGGAGTGGGGGCGCCACGGGGACCTTCGGAGGGGGCCGCCGGTGC
>JBGOSQ010000033.1:0-22325 GCA_041476045.1 Thermoplasmata archaeon
ATGGCCCTTCCCGTTTCCCGCGGACCGGGTCGCCCCGGGCCTTTCCCGACGAGAGGTGTTCCTCGCGTACTCGGAGAGCGAGGCCCCGATCGCGACGGTGAGCCTGAGCTGGGAGGATCCCCGATTCTGGGGAGAGCGACCACCCGACGCAGGCTACGTCCACCGCCTCGCGGTCCGGCCGGACCATCTCGGTCGCGGGATCGGTCGAACGCTCCTGGTATGGGCGTCGGAACGCATCCACGATTCGGGGCGACAGTTTCTGCGCCTGGACTGTCTCGCCCGGAACGATCGGCTATGTCGCTACTATCGGGACGCCGGCTTCGAAGCGCGCGGCACGGTGGTCGTCGACGGGTTCGAGTGCGCCCGGTTCGAGCGCCCGACGCGCGCCAGCGGAAGCCCCCAACGATGAGGGAGGCGCGCCGCGGACCGGACTAGGTCCGTCGGCCGAGGTACGCGACATCCTCGTCGTGCACCGTCGCGAGAACGCGCCGGACCATCGATTTCTGGGGAAGGAAGAAGGGCAGGACGCTGATCCTCAGGTCTCCGCGCGTGACGATCCGGGTCCCTCCGTCCGATTCGGAGTAGCGGTTCTCGATGTAGCTGCCCGGGGCCCACGGTCCCTGGCTCTCGACGATCTCCCAGCGGGCGAATTCCGGGGGCCGGTAGGTCAGCTTCCAGACCGAGCGCATCCCTTTGCCCCGGACATCGATCCGCCGCTCGACGATCGTCTCGGGTCCGGTGCGCTGCATCGTCTTCTGGGAGAGGATCAGGTGGTGGATCTTGCTGATCTCCGTGTCGTCCAGGTGGGAGTTGAGGAGCTCCCAGAGGGCCGAACGGGGCGTAGGGAACAGCGTCTCGTCGGAGTACTGGACCATCGATCGTCCCCGGGACCCCGACGCCGCCGAGAATAAAGCGTGGCCGGGGAGGCGCG
Organism: Thermoplasmata archaeon; assembly: GCA_041476045.1. Taxonomy (GTDB): domain Archaea; phylum Thermoplasmatota; class Thermoplasmata; order Lutacidiplasmatales; family UBA184; genus Lutacidiplasma. The sequence goes on from JBGOSQ010000033.1 coordinate 932, forward strand.
ACTGCGACCCGGTCCGTCGGCTCAGAACCGAGCGATGCTCCCCGTCGAGAGCGCCCGCCGTTCGAAGGTGCCCCAGAGGCCGATCGCGAGGCCGAAACTCACCAGCGCGCAGATCCCGACCAGGCCCCAGAGCGGCAGGAGCTCGGAGAGGGGCGCGCCCGCGAGTCCCGAGCGCACCGCCGCGATCCCCCACGTGAGCGGGAGAAGGCGGCCGAGCCACTGGAGCGGTAGCGGGAGGGAATCGAGCGGGAAGTTCGCTCCCGAGAGCAGGAGACCGAGAAAGAGGAAGATGTTCCCGAGGATGATCGACGTCCGAAGGAAGAGCGCGACCCCTCCCAAGAGAAGGCCGAAGCCGACCATCGCGAAGGCGGTGAGCACGATCGAGACGGCCAGCGGTAGGATGGCGCCGGGAGCGACGGTCGCACCGAAGACGACCACCGCGTAGACGAGCGCGACGCTGACCGTCGCGAGCGAGATGAGGATCGGGATGAGCCCGCGGCCGATGTAGAGGGCCGTCCGGTTGGCCGGAGAGACGAGGAGGTGCTCCATCGTCCCGCCGTTCTTCTCGCTGTCGGTCGTCTGGCAGACGGAGAAGATCGAAGAGTACGTCACCGTTGCCACCGCGTTCCCCACGACGACGTAGGCGATCGACGAGGTCGGGTTGTTCGCGAGCTGCGCGACGAACGCGAAGAAGACCATCTGGGTGAACGGGATGATAAAGATCGTACCGAGGATGAAGTCGATCCGCATGAACCCGAGGCTCGTCCTCGGGGCGAAGATCGCATTGACCCAGAAGGTCCGCCAGAACGACGGCCGCAGTACGGTCGCCATCGACCGTCCCTAGTAGTCCCCGAGGTTCCCGACCTCGAGGACGTGACGCTCGACCCGGACGAAGACAGAGGCGGCGACGGCGAGGTACGCGGTCGTGAGGAGCACGCCGCCCACGAGGTCCCAGCCGAGCCCCCACGACAGACCCTGATAGTCAGGGATCGCGGCGTAGCGGAGCGCATCGAGGGCCCACGTCGGTGGGAACAGGAGCGAGATCGGGTTCGACCAGAACGGGAGCAGGACGATCGGGAACATGCACCCGGTACCGACGTAGAAGGCGAACTCGCCGATGTTCTGGATGAAGCCGGCGTAGCGCGTATAGACGTACGCGGCCGAGAAGACGATCCCGACCGCCGCGAGCGAGACGATGACGAACGCGAACAGGACGACGAACGCGGCCGGGTTCTCCAGCGGTACCGGTCGGCCGTAGGAGAGCGCGACAACGACGAAGACGATCGCCCCGCCGAACAGCCCGGAGAGCGTGTTCCAGATCACCCGGCCGAGCACGACGTACAGGTACGGGGTGGGCGCGGACAATGTCGGCTCGAGAGTCCCGAGCTCACGGTCCTGGCCGGTGGCCCAGCCGCTCCCGTAGAGGGTCTGGCCCCACATGCTCATCATCCCGGCGCCGAGGATCGCGTAGAGGACGAACCACGGGCCCGAACCGCGGAAGAGTTCGTAGGAGACGAGGCCGAAGATGACGGGTGCGATGAGGCTGGGCACCAGCCATTGCGGGTCCGCCGAGAACTGAAGGATCGCGAGGCGCAGGGACGCCAAGAGCCCGCGCGTGCGCGCGCTCCGGGCCCGGGTCGCCCTCATTGCGCCTCCTCCTCCACGAGGTCGAGATAGATATCCTCGAGGCCGGTCCTGCGTTCGCGAACGGTGAGCTCAGGGTGTCCGACCAGCACCGAGCGGATCTGGTCGTGCGTGAGCTCGCCGGTCCGGACCCTCAGCGTGTAGCGGAGCCGCGGTCCGAACTCCTCGGAGATCGCTCGCGAGACCCCGGGAAGCCGCCGGAGGCGCTCGACCTCCGCATCCTCGAAACCGTACGCCTCGACCTCGATGGTGCGGTCGCCGCCCACGAGCTTTCGGAGCTCCGCGATCGTGTCGCGGGCGACGATCCGCCCCCGCGAGAGTACCGCGATGCGCTGGCAGAGCTCCTCCGCTTCGAACATGTAGTGCGTCGTCAGGAAGATCGACACGCCGTCCGCAACGAGGCTCCGGATGAGCTTGCGGGTCTCCCGCGCGCTCTTGGGATCCAGCCCGATCGTCGGCTCGTCGAGGAAGAGCATCTCCGGCTCGTGGAGGATCCCGCGCGCGAGGTGGAGCTTCTGCTTCATCCCGCGCGAAAACTCCTCGACCCGCCGGTCCGCCGCCTCGGTGAGGCCCACCCGCTCGAGCACCTCAGCGATCCGTCGGTCCCTCGACTCGAGCGGGACCCCGAACAGGTCGGCGAAGTAGCGCAGGTTCTCCCGCGCGCTCACGCGATTGTAGAGCCCGCGCTCGCCGCCGAGCACGAGGCCGATCCGCGGGCGGATCCGGAGCGCGTCCTTCACGACGTCGAGACCCAAGACGTGCGCCGAGCCGGAGGTCGGAAGGAGGAGCGTAGAGAGGATCTTCGTGAGCGTGGTCTTCCCTGCTCCGTTGGGGCCGAGGAGCCCGAAGATCTCGCCGCGCGCGACCTCCAGGTCGACGCCCCGGAGCGCCTCGGTCCGGACGACCTCGTTGAAGAGGAACCCCTTGCGGGCCTCGAAGACCCGTCGTACATCGTGGGTGGAGATCGCAGGTGAGGTCGTCATAGCTGGTCCGGGACGCGGCCGAGTTCGCCGCGGGTACTAATACGCTCTCTCGCACCACGGACACCGCGACGCGCGTCGGAGGCGAGCCCGGAACCGCTCGCCCATCGTTTCCACGGCGACCGGCGCACCACCCGAGCGTGGTGCCCCTGAGCCTCCGCGCGTACGCTTATATCGGAAACTAAGCTCGGTCGCCGAGGTTTCGTCGTTGGCAGACGCGGCCGGAGCCGTTGGGTCCACGCCCCTCGAGCCGGGCGGGTCGTTCCCGGAGGAGCGCATCGTCGATGCGTACCGGGCGATGGTTCGGACGCGGACCATGGACGAACGGTGCCTCACCCTCCAGCGTCAGGGGCGGATCGGGTTCTACGTTCCCCTGCAAGGGCAAGAGGCCGCCCAGGTCGGTTGCACGTGGGCGCTCACGGACGAGGATTGGATCTTCCCGGCGTACCGGGAGCTCGGCGTCGCGCTGGTGCGCGGGATCCCCGTCCAACTCCTGCTGGATCAGTTCATCGGGAACGCCGGCGACGAGCTCCACGGCCGCCAGATGCCCAATCACTACGGATACCGGAAGTACAACTTCGTCACCGCATCGAGCCCCGTGGGGACCCAGATCTCGCACGCGGTCGGCGCCGCCATGGCCGCGCAGCGCCGGGGCGATCCGATCGTGACGATCGCGTTCTTCGGCGACGGGACGACGAGCTCGAACGATTTCCACGCGGGGCTCAATTTTGCCGGGGTATTCCAGACCCCGACGATCTTCTTCTGCCAGAACAACCACTGGGCGATCTCGCTCCCCCGGGAGCGACAGACCCGGAGCGAGACGCTCGCTGTGAAGGGCACCGCGTACGGTATCCCCGGCGTCGTGGTCGATGGGATGGACCTGCGCGCGGTCTACCGCGCCGTCGCGGAGGCCCGGCAACGGGCCATCTCGGGCGGAGGACCCACGCTCATCGAGGCGCAGGTGTACCGGCTCGGGCCGCACTCGACGTCGGACGATCCCCGTCGGTACCGCACCGACGCCGAGCTCGCCGAGTGGAAGGAGAAGGACCCGATCGCGCTCCTGAAGCACGAGCTGCTCGGCTCCGGTCGGTTGAGCCTCGCCGACGACGAGAAGATCTGGGAGACCGCGAAGGAGGAGATCGCCACTGCCCTCCGCATGGCCGAGGCGTCGCCCCCGGTCGATCCCAACTCGCTCTTCGACGACGTGTATGCCTCCGTCCCTCCCCTCTTGGCCCGACAACGGGAAGAGTTCCAGGGGCTCGTGCGCGATGGAGTGCTCAAGCCGTGACCGAGCTCACGCTCGTCCAGGCCGTCAACCGCGGCCTCCAGCAGGCGATGAAGACCGACCCGGACGTCCTGGTCCTCGGCGAGGATGTCGGCGTCAACGGAGGGGTCTTCCGCGCGACCGAGGGCCTCCAGAAGGAGTTCGGTGCGGAGCGCGTCATCGACACGCCGCTCTCCGAGACCGGGATCGTCGGGACGGCGATCGGAATGGCCCTCTACGGTCTCAAACCGGTCGCGGAGATCCAGTTCCTCGATTTCATCTATCCCGCGTTCGATCAGATCGTCAGCGAGCTCGCGAAGTTCCGGTACCGATCGGGTGGGCAGTATCCGTGCCACGTCGTGCTCCGCTCGCCGTACGGCGGCGGCGTCAAGGGCGGGCTCTACCACTCGCAGAGCTCGGAAGCGTACTTCGCCCACACGGCGGGGCTCAAGGTCGTGATCCCGTCGACCCCGGCGGACGCGAAGGGTTTGCTCCTCACGGCGATCTACGACGAGGATCCGATCCTCTTCCTCGAGCCGAAGCGCATCTACCGGTCGCTGACCGGAGAGGTGCCAGACGGCGACGTGCGGGTTCCGTTCGGTCAGGCGGCGGTGCGGCGCGAGGGCACCGACGTCTCGGTCTTCGCGTACGGTGCGATGGTCCCCGCGTCGCTCCAGGCCGCCGAGACCCTTGCGGGAGAAGGGATCTCCGCCGAGGTCGTCGACCTCCGCAGCCTCGTACCGCTCGACGAGGCCTCGGTCCTCGGATCGGTCGAGAAGACCGGGCGCGCCGTGATCGTCCACGAGGCGCCGCGGTTCTGCGGCTACGGTGCGGAGCTGGCGGCGATCCTGGCGGAGAAGGCGCTCTACTCGCTCAAAGCGCCGGTCACCCGCGTCACGGGCTTCGACACTCCGTTCCCCTACGCATTGGAGAACCTCTACCTCCCGGGCGCCGAGCGCATCGCGCACGCCGTTCGGGCGACGGCGCGGGCCTCCTGAGGAGTCGTCGATGGTCTACGAGTTCCGGCTCCCTGACATCGGGGAGGGCGTCGCCGAGGGCGAGGTCGTCAAGTGGTTCGTCGCCGAAGGCGAGATCGTCCAGGAGGACGGGCCGCTCGTCGCAGTGCTGACCGACAAGGCCAACGTCGAGATACCATCGCCCAAATCCGGCCGCATCGTGAAACTGCACGCCGCCGTCGGGGAGAAGGTCAAGGTCGGCGGCCTCCTCGTGACGATAGACGCCCCGGGATCTGCCCCCGTCGCCTCCCACGCGCCCGCGGTGGCGGCGCCGTCGGCACCGCCGGTCCCGACCGGCCCGGAGCCCCCATCAGACACTCCGAGCTCGCGAGTTCTTGCCACGCCCGCGATCCGTCGGCTCGCGGCGGAACGGGGAATCGATCTCGCGGTCGTTCGCGGTTCGGGACCGGGGGGGCGGATCGTCGAGACCGACCTCGTCCCGGCCGATGCGGAGGCCGCCGCGCCCCCGCCGAGCCTAACGCCACCGGCTCCGAACGCGTCGCCCGTCCCCTCGTCCACGCCGGCCCGCACGGGGGCGACCACCCCAGCACCCGCGCCGCCTTCCGCGAACGAGGAACGGATCCCGATCCGGGGCCTCCGGCGCGTGATCGCCGAGCACATGACGCAGTCCGTGCACACGGCGGCCCACTTCACCTACGTCGAGGAGATCGACGTCTCGGAGCTGGTCCGATTGCGGGACCGGATGGCCAAGCACGTCGAAAAGCAGGGAGCGAAACTCTCCTACCTCCCGCTCATCGTCAAGGCGGTCGTCGCCGGCCTGCGCGCCCACCCGTGGATGAACGCCACGATGGACGACGCGCGCCAGGAACTCGTCGTCCACCGTGACTACAACATCGGGATCGCGACGGCCGCCCCGGACGGTCTCCTCGTCCCGGTCCTGCACCACGCCGACCGCAAGAGCGTGACCGCGCTCGCGAAGGAGATCGCCGATCTCGGCGAGCGTGGGCGCGCCGGCAAGCTCTCGCGATCGGAGCTCTCGGGCGGAACCTTCACGATCACCAGCCTCGGCGCTCTCGGGGGGGTCCTGGCGACACCGATCCTCAACTACCCGGAGGTGGCGATCCTGGGGGTGCACCGGATCGTCCGAAGGCCGATCTACAAGGCCGACGACACGATCGCCCCCGCCGAGCTGATGAACCTGTCCATCTCGTTGGACCATCGCGTCCTCGACGGGATCGTCGGTGCTCAGTTCCTCTCGGTCGTGAAGGCGAACCTCGAGGACCCGCACCAGCTCCTCGCGGACATGGCATGAGCGGCGCACCGGCGCTCCTCCCCCTCGACTACACCGCCGCGGACCTGGACGGCCTCTGGCCCGAGTGGCGGACCGGACTGGTCGATGGCTACCGATGGATGGTCCTCGGTCGCGCGCTCGATCGGAGGATGCTCGGTCTGCAACGGCAGGGCCGTGTCGGCTTCTACGGCCCCGCAACGGGCCAGGAGGCCGTCAGCATCGGAGTCGCGCTGGCCCTCCGGCCCAACGACTGGATCTTCCCCGGCCTGCGCGAGCAGCTCATCCTGCTCGCCCGCGGTCATCCGCTCGGCACCTACGTCGACTATCTCTTCGCCAACGACCGGGACCCGGCGCGCGGACGGCAGATGCCGTGCCATCCGACGGGCCGCGACGTCCGCTACGTTTCGATGTCCTCGGTGATCGGAACGCAGATCACGCAGGCCGTCGGTCTCGCGTACGGCCTCAAGCTCCGTCACGAGGCGGCCGCCGCGCTCGCCTTCTTCGGCGACGGTGCGACGAGCGCGAACGACTTCCACGCGGGGCTCAACTTCGCGGGGGTCTTCGGACTGCCGGTCCTTTTCTGCTGCACCAACAACCAGTGGGCCATATCGGTCCCGGTCGACCGCCAGAGCCACGTGAAGGAGCTCGCCCAGAAGGCGATTGCCTACGGGTTCCCCGGTCGGCGGGTCGATGGCACGGATCTCGTCGCGGTTCACTTGGCCGTCCGCGACGCCCTAGCTCGGATCCGGGCGGGTAGCGGTCCGGAGATGCTCGAGTTCGTACTCTACCGTATGACCCCGCACTCAAGCTCGGACGACCCGAGCCGATACCAGGCCTCCGAGTGGGCGGACGAGGCGCGGATCCACGACCCTGTCCCGCGCGTCGAGGCGCTGCTCCAGACCCTCGGGGTCCTCTCCGAACCGGTCCGCGAGGAGATCGCCCGCGCCTCGGACGAGCTCGTCCGCGCCGCGATCGCGGACTCGGAAACGGTCCCGCAGCCGGATCCCGCCTCCCTCTTCACCGATGTCTACGCGCCGCGCGGCCCGGGAGGGCCGTAGAGGGGAGGGCGCATGGCGGGCACGTACTCGAGGACGACGGAGGTCCTCGTCATCGGAGGCGGGCCCGGCGGATACATCGCAGCGATCCGGGCCGGCCAGCTCGGCAAGAAGGCCTTGCTCGTCGAAAAGGGCGAGCTCGGAGGGGAGTGCCTCAATCGGGGCTGCATCCCGTCCAAGGCGCTCATCCACGCTTCCCAGCTCTATCACGCGATACGGACCGAGGGACCCGAGATCGGCGTCCTCGCGCCCGAGGTCACTTTCGATCTCGGGAAGATGCAGGACTGGAAGGACGCGGTCGTCGCCAAGGAGCGACAGGGCGTCGTGACGCTCCTCAAGGCGGCCGGCGTGGCCCACCTTCCCGGCGAGGCTCGCTTCACGGGGCCGCGATCCGCGGAGCTCACCGCTCCCGACGGCGGGCGCGAACGGATCGATTTCGATTCCGCCGTGATCGCGACTGGAGCGATCCCGATGGTCCTCCCCGGGTTCGAACCGGACGGCGAGCGCGTGCTCACGGCGTGGCAGATCCTCGCCCTCCGACGTCTTCCGGAGTCGATCGTCGTCCTCGGCGGTGGCGTGAGCGGCTGCGAGCTCGGTCAGTTCCTCGCGCGCCTGGGCGTCCGTGTCACGATCGTGGAGCTCCTCCCCCAGATCCTCCCCGGACTCGAACCGGACCTCGCCCGCGAGCTCGCGAACGGATTGGGCCGGCTCGGCGTCACGGTCCGCGCGGGGACGAAGGCGACGGGCCTGACCCGCGGCCCCGACGGCGTCCGCCTCACGGTCGAGGGCGACGGGGGAGCCGAGGAGATCGAGGCCGAGATGCTCTTCCTGACGATCGGAAAGCGGCCGGACACGGCGCAGCTCGGGCTCGAGGAGGCCGGCGTGAAGCTCGCCGCGAAGGGAGGCTTCGTCGCAGTCGACGATCAGCAGCGGACGAACGTCCCGAACATCTACGCCGTCGGGGACTGCTGCCGGGCCCCGATGCTCGCGCATAAGGCGTACCGGGAGGGCGTCGTCGCCGCGGAGGCGATCGCGGGTCGTCCCACCAAGTTCCAGTTCCAGACGATCCCGTCGGTCGTCTTCACCACCCCCGAGCTCGCGAGCGTCGGGCTCACGCAGGACCAGGCGAAGGCGCAGGGATTGAAGCCGCGCGAGGTCCGCTTCCCGTACGCCGCGCTCGGGCGCGCGCACGCGAACCACGCGACGCAGGGTTGGATCAAGGTCGTGGGCGATGACGCCTCCGGCCTCCTCCTCGGCGTCCACGCCGCGGGGGCCGAGAGCGGCGAGTTCATCACCGAGGCCGGGCTCGCGATCGAGATGGGCGCGACGATCCGGGACGTCGCCCTCACGATCCACCCGCACCCGACCTTCTCCGAGACCCTCCAGGAGGCGGCGCTGCTCTGGCTGGGGGAACCGCTCCACGTCGCGCGGAGGACCGCGGGTGCTGGACGTCCGTGACTGGGGACGCCGCGAGTACGCGGACGCGCTGGGGGAAATGCGTCGCCTGCGTAGCGCCCGACGCCGCGGCGAGATCGGCGACACCCTCCTCCTCGTCGAACACCCCCCCGTGATCACCGTCGGGGTGCAGGGCGACGACGGCGAATCGTTTCCGGCCGGGATCCCCGTCATCGCGGTCGAGCGCGGGGGGAAGAGCACCTACCACGGCCCGGGCCAGCTCGTCGGGTACCCGATCGTCGACCTCGATCCACGCCACCGTGACGTCCGCCGGTTCGTCCACGACGTCGAGGAGATCGTGATCGGCAGCCTCGCGGAGGTGGGGCTCGAAGCGGGCCGGGTCGCGGGCCGTCGGGGGGTCTGGGTCGACGGAGCGCGGAAGATCGCCTCGATCGGTGTGGCCGTCGAGGAGTGGGTCACCTTCCACGGTTTTGCGCTCAACGTGTCGACCGATCTGGAATCGTTCCGATCGTTCCACCCGTGTGGCTTCGACGGCAGCGTGATGACGTCGGTGACGCGCGAGCTCGACCGCCCCGTCGACGTCGCCGCGATGAAGGCGCCGGTCGAGCGCGCGTGGAGGTCGGTGTTCGGCGCGCCGATCGCGCCGATCGACGTGCGGGTCGAACCCGTCCCCGGCGCCCGGGCATGACCGCCGAATCGTCAGCTCCCACCGTCCTGCTTGTCGGAGGCGCCGGCGGGCTCGTCGGTCGTGCCCTTCTTCCCGAGCTCGTCGGGGGCTTCCGCATCCGATCGGTCCATCGTCGGCCGGTGGAGATGGAAGAACGGGCGGGCGCCGAATGGATCCCGACCGACCTAGGCGCGATATCCGATTGGTCGAGCCGCCTCGACGGCGTCGACGTGGTCGTGACCCTCGCCTGGTACCGATGGGCGCGACCCGGCCAGTTCCGTCGCCTCTACGAAGGGCTCCACCGACTGCTCGACGCCGCCCGTCGGGGCTCTCGCCCCCGGTTCGTCCACGTCTCGGTCCCCCCGGCGCCCCCCGACATGGAGCGGGGGCTCCCGTATCTCGCGTACAAGCGCGCGTTCGATCGCGAGCTCGCCGCGAGCGGTCTCTCCTACCGGATCGTCCGGCCGACGATGCTCTTCGGCCGGGGGGACCGGCTCCTCGGCGTGATGCTCCGAATGATGCGTCGGTACCGCATCTTCCCGATGTTCGGTGACGGCGGGTACCACGTGAGCCCCCTCGCCGTCGAGGACCTCGCGCGCATCCTCCGACGCGAGATCGCCGGCACCGACACCGGCACCCTGGAGGTCGGCGGGCCCGATCGATACCGATACCGGGACCTCACCGACCAGATGTTCGCAGCGCTGGGACTGCCTCCCCGATACTGGCGGTTCTCACCCCGAGCGTCGATCGCCCTCGGACAGATGGTGCAGGACCTCGGGTCGACGCTCCTGTACGCCTACGAGGTCGAGTGGCTCCTCAGCGACATGTTGGGGCTTGCCCCGGCGCCAGAGATGGACCCGCCCCTCCGCCGTGTGGGACCGTACCTCGCGGACGAGGTCGCGCGACTTCGCGGTCGGGCGGGCCGGGGAGCGCCCGACCGGCGAGGGTAGATTTATCCCGCGACCCCGCCATTCTTCCCGCGATGGAAGCCACCGACCTCACGCGGCGCATGGGCGATTACTACGTGGTCGCGAGCGAAGTTCTTCGGGACGTCCCGGATCTCACCGAGCAACAGGTGACCCACTGGATCGTTAATCCGTTCCTCGTCACGCTGGGATGGGACCCGCACGACAAGAAGCAGGTCTACCTCGACTACCCGGTCAAGCCCGACGGGCACGTTAGCTACGCGCTGCTGGATTCGGCGAGCCGCCCCAAGCTCGTCATCGACGTCCGGCGCCCCTCGCAGTCGGTCACCGAGGCCGGCGATATCGTGAAGAAATCGCGCAGCATCGATTGCCCGCTCGTCCTGCTCACGAACGGCCAGGAGTTCTTCCTCTGGTACGTTGCAGACGAAGAGGCGCCGACCCCGCTCTTCCGTCTCCCGCTCAAGGACTTGGCCTCGAACCCGGAGGCCCTCCTCGGCCTCACGGGCGAGTACCGCCTCAGCGACACGGGGATCAACCAGCTTCGGAAGACCGCCATCCGGCTCGCCGTCCTCCAGATGCTCGAGGACAATTCGGAGAAGACGTTCGACGCCATGGTCAACTGGGTGCAGTCCCAGGTCGCCCCGGGCGCCCTCGACGACGCAACGCAGCAGGCGATCCGCGAGGCGACGATGATCTGGCTCACCGAGGAGCACCTCACGATGCCCGCGTTCGCCCCGACGGGCGATTCCAAGAAGCATAGCGAGCTCCGACCGACGGCGGCGCGCGACTGGGAGTCGTTCCCGCGCGGCCCGGCGGGCACGTTCCAGTACCGCTTCGACACCTCGAAGACGCTCGACCTCCGCCAGAGCCCCAAAGAGGTCCGCGAGTCGCTTCGGCTCCAGGGGCTCCGGACCGCAACGCCGACCGCGTTCGGCGGGTTCTATTACGCCCTCCGACAGCGGGCGGGGCTGCCTGCGGCCTAGTCCCAGGTCGGAACCCCCGGCGAGCCGCGCGCGTCATCGTTTTGAGGGTGGTAGGCCCGGCGCCGACCGGTTGCGAACGATGACGACCCCGCCCCCGTTCCGGATGCTCGTCGACTTCGACGGGACCCTCGTCGAGCCGAACGTCGCGATCATCCTGGTCGAGGAGTTCTGCGCCGACGGGAAGCGCGTCGCGCACGAGATCGACGAGCTCCTCCACACGGGGAAGATCACGCTCCGCGAGGCGTGGAGCCGACAGGTGGCGCTGCTCGACCCGCACCGGCTCTCGGAGATGGCCGAGTGGGCCGTCCGCAACACACCGTTCCGCGCCGGCGCCAAGGAGCTCATCGCGTTTCTCGAACGCCACCACATCCCGACGACGATCGTCTCCGGCGGTCTCGACTTCTACATCGATCCGATCCTCCGCCATGCCGGGATCGACCTCCCGGTCTTCTCGGACCGGATCCGGCCGACGGGGAACGGCGGCCTCGAGCTCCTGCATCCCTTTGGTCACGCGACGTGCCGCCTCTGCGGCATCTGCAAGGCCCAGCTGGCCTACCCGTTCCCGGCCCCGCCGTTGCGGACCGCCTTCGCGGGGGACGGGAGCACCGACCGGTACGCCGCCGAGGTGGCGGACCTGGTCTTCGCCCGCCGCCGGCTCAAGCTCTACTGCGACAAGGCCCAGATCCCGTACTTCCCCTTCGAGGACTTCCATCCCGTGATCGCGCAGCTGTCCCAATGGCTCGACCGGGGGGAACCGCTCCCCGCGCCCCGGTCGCTCGGACTCGCCTCCTCGGCGTGCCCGATCTCGACGACCCTGGCGGGTCGAGCGCCCTCCTAGGGCCGGCTCACGTCCGGTCGTAGCGCCGGATGTCGGAGTTGACCATGATCCGGACCAGGTCGTCGAACCGGGTCCGGGCCTTCCATCCGAGGACCTTCTCCGCTTTCGCGGGGTTGCCGCGGAGATTGTAGACCTCAGAGGGGCGGAGCAGCCGCTCGTCCATCGTCACGTACTTCGACCAGTCCTGGATGCCGGCGTGGCGGAACGCGGTCTCGACGAACTCGCGGACGGTGTGGGACTCGCCCGTGGCGCCGACGAAGTCGTCCGGCTGGTCGTGCTGGAGGGTGCGCCACATGAAGTCGACGTAGTCGGGAGCATACCCCCAGTCGCGCTTAGCATCGAGGTTGCCGAGCGTCAGGTGCTTCGCGTGGCCCGTGACGATCCGCGCAACGCCGTCGGAGATCCGGCGCGTGACGAACTCGGTCCCCCGACGCTCGCTCTCGTGATTGAAGAGGATCCCGTTCGAGATGAACATCTGGTAGGCCTCGCGGTAGTTCACGCAGGCCCAGTACGCGTACACCTTCGCGACGCCGTACGGGCTCCGCGGGTGGAACGGGGTGGCCTCGTCCTGCGGTTCGCGCTGGACGTGGCCGAACATCTCGCTCGAGGACGCCTGGTAGAAGCGCGCGGAGGGAGCGTGGGACCGAACGGCCTCGAGGACGCGGATCGCGCCGAGGCCCGTGACCTCGCCCGTGAGCACCGGCTGGGAGAACGACGCCCCCACGAACGATTGGGCCGCGAGATTGTAGACCTCCGAGGGGTCGGAGGCCTTCACCGCCTGATTGAGCGAGGATTGGTCCATCAGGTCGCCGTCCAGGATCTCGACGTGGTCGCGGATCCGGGCGAGGTGGGACATGTTCGGGCTCGACAGCCGCCGAACGAGCCCGTAGACCTTGTACCCCTTCTCGACGAGCAGCTCCGCCAGGTACGATCCGTCCTGCCCGGTGATCCCCGTGACGAGCGCCGACCGGTCTGCCACGCCCCGCGGACCCGCCGAGGGTCAAAGGGTTTGCTGGCTCCCAGGCACCGCCGGACGGAGGTAGGTCCTGCGAGCGCTCGGTCGGCGACCCGGCGTCGGGGGGCGATGCGGCCGACGGGACGCAGGTCCGCCGCCGGCGAGCCCCGACCACAAGCACTATATCGCGGGGCGTGGGACGCAGCGCGCCATGTCCGACGCACGCCCCACGCTGTCGCCTCTTCCCGCTCAAGACTTTCCTCCGGCCGCCGGGTCGGACCGCGGGGTCTCGGCATGACGATCGCAGCCCACGGTGGGCGCCTGGTCGATCGGCAGGTCGGAGCTCCCGAGGTCGAACGCCGCGACGCCGAGCTGGCGAGCCTCCCGCAGCTTCGCCCGTTCGAGGACGATGTCTACGACGCCGAGAAGATCGGGACCGGGGCCTACAGCCCTCTCGAGGGGTTCATGGGCTCGGCCGAGCTGGAATCGGTTCTCTCAAGCGCGCGCCTCCCGAACGGTCTCGCCTGGCCGATGCCGATCCTGCTCACCCCCAGCGGTGCCGCCAATGAGGCGGTTGTCCAGGCGGTCAAGCCGGGCGACGCGGTCGCACTCCTCGATGCCCGTGGGGCGTTCTTCGCCCTGGTCCACGTCGAGGAAAAGTTCCGACCGGATAAGAAGCGCATCGCCCAGAGCGTGTACGCGACGACCGATGACAAGCACCCCAACGTCGGCGATCTCGCGACCACGGGGGAGACGGCGATCGCCGGTAAGATCGACCTGATTCGGCGCTTGGAGCTGCCGACCGGGTCTGCAGAGCTCACGCCGACGGAGACCCGCGCTGAGTTCGACCGGCGGGGATGGCGCCACGTTGCGGCCTACCAGTGCCGGAACCCACCGCACACCGCCCATGAGTACATCCAGCGACTCACCCTCGAGCGCGAGGACGTCGATGGTCTGCTCATCCACCCGGTGGTCGGGCGGCTCAAGATCGGCGATTACCGGCCAGACGTCATCCTTGAGGCGTATCGGGCGCTCGTCCAGAACTACTACCCGCCGCAGCGCGTGATGCTCACGGCGTTCTCGATCGCGATGCGCTACGCCGGTCCCAAAGCGGCGCTGTTCCTCGCGATCGTCCGGAAGAATTTCGGATGCGACACCTACATCGTCGGTCGCGACCAGGCCGGGGTCGGGAAGTACTACGATCCCTACGCCTGCCACCGCATCTTCGACGAGTTCCCCATCGACATCCGTCCGCTCCGGTACGAGGAGACGTTCTTCTGCCGAACCTGCGGCTGGATGGCCTCGGCCAAGACGTGCGCGCACCCGGTTGCAGACCGGCTCGACACGAGCCAGACTCGGATCCGCAAGGCGCTCACCGAGGGCGAGCCTCCGCCCAAGGAGATCCTCCGCCCCGAAGTTTTCGCGATCCTGTCACGGCCGAACGTCGTCTTAACGGCCTGAGGGCGCCCCGGGCCCACCGGGAGCCGGGACCCCGCTCGGCGCGGGTCGCCCGAAAGGGCCTATGTATCGCCCCGGCATCGACCTGTCGTGAGGGGCTCCGACCGCGCCGTTGTCGTGGCGATCGCATGTCTGGCCCTCCTGCTCGTCGGGACACCCGCGGTCGGGGCCGGCACAAACCCGTTGGTCGGGGCCCCGCACGCGCGTTCGGTCGAAGCGGTGCCCACGGTGGGGCCCGACGCTACGGCGATCCCGATCGCTCCCGCCCCGGCCCTGGTCCCGCGCGCGTTCTCGAACGTGACCCTATCGCCCTCGCTGCTCCCGAAGGGCCCGTCAGCGAGCCCGCCCCCCATCTCCGCCGTACAGGTCACGCCGCCCCCGATTCCGCCAGCATCCACCCCAACCGTGATGACGTTCCTCACCAACTCGACCACGTGTTGCGTGATCTCCGACTTCGCCGTTCCCGGCGGTGGGCCGTGGGAGATGATCGTGCTGAACTACACCGGTCAGGCGGTCAGCGGCGTGTACGACTCGTCGTTCCGGGCGTACGTCGACCAGGTGCAGGTCCTCTTCGGTACCACGCCGGAGTACGGGATCTGGTACGTCTCGCAGGACATCACGCGCTATGCGAGCCTCTTCAGTGGAGGCACCTTCAACTTCACTTTCCTGCTCTCCGCCGCCGTTACGAACGGCTATTTCCTCACCTCCGTGTCGCTCGCGTTCTATCCGCCGGCGCCTGGCGAGTTCGCCCCCAGCGTGCCCGACCTGATCCTTCCCCTGTTCCATCGTGTGTTCGTCTCGACCACGACCCCCGTGGTTTACGCCAACGCGGTGGTCCCGACGAACGTCGTAAACGCGACGCTCGAGCTTTGGACGTACGGGTTCGGACCGGACGAGTTCTGGTACGCGACCCAACAGAGCTATCGCGCGATGTACGTCGGCGTGGACGGCAGCCCCATTACGGCGGTCCTGCCCTTCCCGTACATCAACACCGGCGGCGAGGACCTGTTCGCCTGGAGACCAATCACAGCGGTCTTCACCCTCAGCGATCGGCCGTACGAGTACGACGTGACCGCCGCGCTCGGCATGATCGAGGGAAGCCACAACTTCTCCGCCAACATCTCCGGAGTGACCGCCTCGAGCAACTGGCTCATCGGCGGAGCACTCCTTCTCTACACCGACGCGTCGTACGGGCCGGCGACGACCCTCGCGTACCGATTCTCCGCGCCTCCGCCCCGCTTCACCTCCGGGTCCTCGACGGCGGCCCCTTCGTACTCCTACGCGTCGCAGATCTCGAGTCAGACCCCCGGGGTCGGCCCCGTGACGAACGTCTCCCTCTTCGCCAACGAGTCGTTCTCGGAGACGATCATCGCCTCCTCGAACGGGGTCTGGAACAACCTCACGGGACGCGAGACGCTGGCGTCGCACGAGGTCGTCCAGATCGGCTCGACGATCCAGGTGATCGACCGCTCCGTCGTCTTCCGCCTCCAGATGGACCTCGGCCAGACCGTTGTGATCACGTCGACGACGGGTGGAACCTATCCGGAGTTCGCCAACTTCACGACCTACTTCCTCAACGGCGACCAGGAATGGTCGGAGAGCACGACCGCCCTGGCCGGGGGCCTCGGTCCGCCGGTCGTCCTCTCCTCGTCGTTCGTCGACGATCGATTCACGGGGGGCAACAACATCTTCGCTGGGACGGAGGAGCTCACGGGCCCGAACGCCGCCCTCCTCCTTTCGATCACGTTGATCTCGTCCAGCACGGCGATCGACTACGAGCAGTCCGATTTTAGCGGTCGGCTCACGACGACCTTCTCCCATCGCCTCGCCGGATCGGCGTATCAGCCGCCGGGACCGTTCAATGCGGAGACGGTCACGATTGACGTGACCCAGAACCCGGTCGTGGCGTTCCTGCTCGCCTCGCTCAATGTCGTCGACGTCGGCTGGTCGATCTACATTGTTCCCGTCGTCGCCGGGGGAGTCGCACCGTACTCCATCCAGTACTCGGGGGTGCCCGTGGACTGTTTGTTCTTCCCCCTCGGTGTCCCCTTGGACCCGCTGGCCTGGTGGTGCGCCCCCGCCGTGCCGGGGTACTACTTCGTCACCGCCGAGCTGACCGACGCGACCGGAGCCACCGTGACGACCGCCGTTCTCGTCCTGATCGTCAATCCGGCGCCCTCAGTCTCGGTCGCTTCCAACACCACGATCCTCGACGTGGGGCAGACGGCCTACGCGAGCGCGATCGCCTACGGCGGCACCGGTCCGATCACGTGCAACTGGTTCGTCGACGGCTCGCCGCAGGCCACCCTCCCGTGCGACCGCACTTTCAACTTCGATACGATCGACACGGGAACCGTCAATATCACGGTCATCGCCCAGGACACGGGAGGCGCCTGGGGGGCCTCCCTCCAGGCGATCGCGTCGGTCCTGCTCCAGGTGGCATCGCTGCCCTCTCTCACCCTCGATCCGCCGGGAAACGGCAACGACACGGTGGGGAGAGCGGTCGTCTTTGCCGCGTCGGTGAACGGAGGATCGGGAAACGCTTCGTTCGTGTGGTTCGTGAACAACTCGGTCGTAGACGGAGTAGCGGGTTCCCGGTTCACGTTCGTCCCGGCCGGAGCTGGAACCTACGCGATCTCGGTCCAGGCCATCGACGCCGCCGGCTCTGAGGCCTTCGCAGGCCCCTGGACGTGGGACGTCCGGAATGCCGTCGCGCCCGTCCCGGCTACGAGTGCCCCGAACGGCATCGACCCGACCACCGCCGTCGCGTTCATAGGGCTCGCTGCGAGCCTGGGCGCAGCGGTCCCGATCGCGCTCCTGCTCCGAAGGCGTTCCCGCGCCGGCCGTTGATCCGGCTCTTCCATCGGCCGACGCGTGAATCGGTCGGCAGCAGGCGGACTATGGGCCAGGCCCCGGAGCAGGGATCGGTCGCTCTCCCCACAGGATACCGCCGGTGAGCCGACGCGGCCCCGATTCCGCGCGTGCCTTTATCGTCCGAGCCGTTCCTCTCTTCGGCAGTGCGCTTCGCGTCGATGCGACATATCCCGGGAGTTTGATTCAGCGTGGAGCGGATTCTCCTCACGGTCCCGGCCCACAACGAGGAGGGGATGCTCTACGCATCGGTCCACCGCATCGTGGACCGACTCTCCGGGTCTGGGCTGAGGTTCCAGCTCGCGATCGCGGAGGACGGCTCGACCGATGGAACGGGGGACGAGATCGCCCGGCTCCAGGCCGAGATGCCGGAGCTGATCGTCCAGCGCATTCCTCATCGGGTCGGCCGCGGGCTGGCCCTCCGGACCCTCTGGTCCTCCGTCGATGCCGACGTCTACGTCTTCATGGATGCGGACCTCCCAACGGATCCTCTCGGGCTTGTAGCGCTGCTCGACGCAATCCACGAGGGATCGGACGTCGTGACTGGGTCCCGCTACTGCACGGGAGCAGTCGTCAACCGCCCCCCGATTCGCAGCTTCGTTTCCCTTGCCTATAATCACCTCATCCGCTTCCTCTTCCACGAGCCGATCCGAGATCATCAATGCGGCTTCAAGGCGTTCCGACGCGAGGCGATCCAGGCACTCTTGCCCGCCTCGAAGGAGGACTCCTGGGCGTGGGACACGGAGATGTTGGTGCTGGCGGTCTCGCAGGGATTCCGGGTGGTCGAGGTCCCCGTCACGTGGACCGAAACCCGGTATCTGCGAACTCCCGTAATGAGGCTGCTCTCCGACGTCTACCTGCACGGATCATCGCTCATGCGCCTACGTAGCGATCTCCACCGCCGCTTCCCGCCGATGACCCTATCCACCGAACTCACGCTCGGCGCGGAACTGCCGAGGGCCGACCCCCCGCCGGGCGTAATCGCCCGGGTCGACGCATCGACGGCGCCCAAGCACTCCGTGTAGGCGATGACCCGATCGGACGGGGCCCCGGCGCCCGCCGGTGCCACGTTCCCCCGACCGGTCCTCCTCCTCACCAACTACCGAGGCGGTGGGATCGGGGACTTCGGGCAGAACCTCGCGAGGCATCTCTCGAAGGCCCTCGGGACGGCGCTGGAGTCGGTCGAGACCACCCCGAGTGGGCGGGGCGCGTTCGCCGACGCAGTCGCGGTCGCCGCCTCGCGGAAAGATGTGATCGCGAACGTCGGTCTCACGGGCTGGGGTGCCTCGGGCGTTCGCAACCTCACCGGCTTCCTCGGAATCGGGGCCCACCGGCTCGGACGCCGGCGGACGATCGTGATCGTCCATCACGCGATCGAGATGTTCGCTCCCCAGGAGAGCGGCTACACCCTCACCCCCTTGGTGCGGGCGGGCGCTCACTGGGCACTCCGCCGCGTCCGCCACTGCGACCTGGTCGCCTTTTCGCCGGTCGTGGAACGTCTCCTCCGAGAGCGCTATGGCGCTCGATCGGTCACGCTCGTTCCTCTTCCCTGCGAGCTCCCGCGGGTCGATGCGTCTGGGGAAGATCCGGGCCACATCGTCACCGCAGGCTACCTAGCGCCCTACAAGGGGCTCGATCTCTTCCTCGACGTGGCCGAAGCGGCCTCCGATCGCCGCCCCTTCGTCCTCGCGGGCCGACCGCATCCGATCCTCGAGCACCGGATCGAATTCCGTGCCCAGCTCGATCGATGGTCGAAACGCGCGCGGGCCCTCGGAGTGACGATGCCGGGCTATCTCGACGACGACGCGCTCTCGTCGCTCTTGGCGGGCCGCTCGGTCGGAGTGCTCGCCTACACCTCGGCGAGCGGTGCGAGCGCTAGCTTCAGCATCTTTGCCGAGCGCGGGATCCCCGTCGTTGCGACCGACCTGCCGGAGTTCCGCTTCCTACAGGCCGCCGGGGCCGGCGTCGTCCTCGTACCCCCCACCGCCGCCGGGGTCGCCGCGGCCGTCGGCCGGCTCGTCGCCGACCCGACATGGTGGACTGCGCAGTCTCTCCGACAGCGTGCGTTCTCCGAGCAGAACGACTGGCGATCGTTCGTCGCACGCTTGGGCGCCCTCCTGTCCGGGCCGCCGACCGATCCCTGACGGCCCTCACGTCGCCGAGGTCTGGTTGAGATAGATCCGGTCGAGGGCGATCGTCGCCACGCCGGTCGGGGACATCCCGCGCAGCTCGACGTTCGTCGCGATGTTCGCGAGGTGGAAGTGCAGGAGAAAGACCGTCGCCACGTTCGTTGCGGTGAAGTTGCTCGCGAAGAGATTCTCGCTCGCCAGCGAGAGAGAGCCCTTGTTTGCCGTCACGTCGATCCGGAGGAGTCCCGTCGTCGCGTTCCCCGTGAGATTGGACTCGAGCACGAAGGCCGCGGTGTAGTTGCCGGGGTAGAGGGTCGCGAACGGTCCGTACCACAACGAGAAGGACTTCGCCGAGCCGACGATGCGGTCCCCGACGACGTCGGACGCAGTGAGCGCCGAGAGGGTGTGGGTGTCGAACGAGGCCTGGGTCGGTTCGAACAATCTCGGGGAGGCGTTGTAGCCGCGTTCGAGGAGGAGGGCGCCAAGTCCCTCGGCGACGACCCCGAACGTGTGGTTCGCGAGTGCGGGTTGGACGAACGCGAGCATCGTTGCGGGGTCGGTGAAGTAGGCTTCCGCGGAATCCATGAGGATGTAATTGTACGGCGTCGCCGTCGTGTAGTACTGATCGACCTGGTAGAACTCCCGTCCAGAGACCTGGGGGATGTCGTTCTGAGTGAGCACCGCCCCGTCTCCGGGAATGAGCGCGAGGACGCGATCCAGGAATCGTGATTCCGGCGTGATCGTCGTGATCCCTGCGAGATCATGGTTCCCGGCGAAGTAGCCGCGGGCGACGTACGCATTCACCGGACTCACCGGGAAGTAGACGAGGGCGAACACGAGCACGACGGCCGCAAAGACGCGCCGAGGGTCCGAGGCTCCGATCGGGCGTCGGAAGCGGGCTGAGGAACTCTCCCGGACGCCCGTCGACGCCTGCGAGGGCCCCGGGAGCGGCGAGCGCTCGCGAAGCCGGTCTGCGAGGACCCGCGTCAATCCCATGTAAAGCGGTCCGACGGCCAAGGTCGTGTACGCCAGCCCGAAGGCCTGCCAGTTCGCTGAATCTGCGCTGTAGAATGCGAAGGCAACGTAAGGGATCGTCAGGACGACTGCCAAACGGTCGAAGAGGGGAAGGAACGCGAGCGCGCCGAAGAGGAGCAGGAATAGGAAGAGCTTCCCGTTGACATCGAACAGTAGGATCTCGAGGGGCGACAGGTGGCCGGCCGAGCTTCCCACCCCGGCCAGCGGCAGGCTCCCGATCGCCTTGTAGAGCACCGGAAGGAGGAGAAGAACGATGAGCGTCGCGACGTGGAGGGGGTCGGCGGTCAGCCGGTGGAGGTACTCCCTCAACTCCGACCATCGGGGGCGGGGGAACCGGCGACCGTCGATCGGCAGATACAGCAGGAACAAGACCATCGTGACGAGAGGGAGCGGGTTGATGCTGGCACAGAGGAGGCACGCGGCGTACATGCCGCGCCGCCAGTGCTTTGCCCACGCGAGGAGCAGGAGGAAGAAGAAAAGCGGAAAGAACGTCTCGTAGTGAAAATCGAACAGATTGGCCGAGGCGATCGGGAAGTAGAACAGGTACGAGACCCCGACCAGCGCGGCGGTCCACGGGGAAGAAAGCTTCTCGCGCGCGAAGAGATAGAGGGGCACCGCCGCGAGGCCCAGGACGAAAGATTGGACCGTCAGAAGAAAAGTGATTTCGGGGTACAGCGCGTAGAACGGCAGGAGCAGAAGGACGACCGGTTTCTGGAAATTGAACGCATAGACGGTCGAGAACCCCGAGGCCGAATACGTCGGGAGTCCACCGTGGGAGAGGAGCCACAGAATGTGGTTCTCGAGCCCGAGGTCCCCGAAGGTCGCGTGGTAGGTGCGGAGCTTGAGGATCGACAGCGCCGTGAACAGGGCGGAGTACGAGAGTGCGGCGAGGAGAACGAGGAGCG
>JBGOSQ010000034.1:0-20692 GCA_041476045.1 Thermoplasmata archaeon
CGAGGGGGGTCGCTGAACGATGGAAGGAGAACCAAAAAGGGGTGGGGTTGGAAGACCCCACCGCACGCCCGAGACGCGGTGTCGTCTCGCTTCGGCGATGTTGGTGGGGTCTTCCGGGGTGGTTGGATGGAAGTATCCCCGCTGGGAGTATTTCAACCCCGGAAGGGGAGGTCGTGAAACGCCCGCCCGAGGGGCCGTTTCCCGCTAGTGGTTGCGCCGCGACGGCTCGGCGAGGACGATCCGGGGCAGCTCGCCCTGGATCGCGGGAGTGCGCGCGCCGGGTCGCTCGGACTCCGCCGCACGGAGCCGTGGCGTGAGCCACCGCTCGCCCCACGCGCGCAGCTCTTTCGCCGCGGGCGCGAGGCCGAGGCCCATCTCGGTGAGCGAGTAGACAACGACGAACGGACGGGTGCTGACGACGTTGCGCTGGACGACGCCCGACCCCTCGAGGTACTTGAGGGTCGCGGAAAGCGTCTTGGCGTTGAGGCGCGGGTTCGACTTGAGGAGCTCGCTGAACCGCTGGGATCCTTCGAGGAGCCGGTGGATGATCGCGAGGCGCCATTCGGTGCCGATGACGCCGACGGCCGCGAGGACCGGGCAGAGCTGCCGGCCGCGGATCTCGCACGGCTCGTTGGTCGAATGGAGCGGAAGGGTAGGCACGCGCCGAGGGGTGGGGGCTTGCATGGTCGACCTCGACGGGAGTAACCCGACGGCCCCTATATATCGTTACGTGTGGTTATCGAATTGCATTACTATATCGAGTTACGCCAAGTTACCGGAATCACGTTTCGACCGTTCTCCGGTCGGGCAACGGTTTTCTGGCGCCTCGGGTACCCGGAGGTGTGACGCTGCGCCGGACGGAGATCGAGCTCGCCGTCGAACGCGACGTCGCGGACGCCGACGGCGTCGTGCGGCGGTTCCGGATCGTCGCGCGGTACCCCGTCGAGGCGAGCGACCCGACCCCGGAGGTCCTCGCCCCCCTCCTCCGATCCCTCGCCGATGAGCTCGATCGCTCGCTGCCCGCGGGAACTCCGATCCCCTCGCGCGCCGACCGCTCCCTGACGGAGCTCGTCGAGACGTACCGCCCCCGTCAGCCCGAGCTCCTCGATCTCCTGCGGGAGGACCGGGAGCTCACCGATGGCGAGTTCGCGCTCCTGCGCGGCTACCTCGCCGAGCGGTCCGTGGCCGTACCGCCGGAGAACATCCCGATCGACCGGCCGCTCGCCGCCGCGCCGCTCGCCCAGGATCGGACGCCGATCACACCGCGCCCGCTCGACGAGCTCCTCCGGCTCTACCGGATCGAGTCGCTCAAACAGGCGGGGGCCGTGCGCGCGCGTCGCCAGATCTCCTACGAGGAGTACATGGCGTTGAAGCGCCACTTCTCCGCCGCCGAGACCCCCGCAACGGCGGAACCGACGGCGTGAACTAGAACCGGAGTCGCCGGATCCCCGGCAATGCCGTCGGAACGACGACCGCCATCCCCAGATAGCACGCGAGGAGGAGGAGGCCGATGATCCCCGGCGCGAGGACGGTGAGGAGGGCGCCGATGACGAGGGCCCCGATGGCGCGGGCTCCTCCCCGGAAGAAGTAGACGTTCGTGAGGGTCCGGCCGAGGAGCGGCCTCGGCGTCGTCGCCTGGAGGAAGACGAGGAGCGTGTCGTAGAAGGCGACGCTCGCGAACCCGACGGCGATCCATGCGGGGACGCTCCACCAAATGGACGGGGCGGCCGCGATCGCGACCACGATGAGGAGGCCCTCCGACGCCGTCGTCACGAGCAACGTCGTGCCGACGCGGCGGCGTGGGGCGATCTCCCCGAGCGCGATGCTGCCGACGACCATTCCGATCGCGAACGCGGTGAACAGGAGGGCGTACGATCGGGACGGCTCGGCGAACGTGGCGTACGCGAGGACGGTGATGATCAGCTGCGCCGACGCGCTGAAGAAGCCCTCCAAGGCGCTGAACGCGGTGAGCGACAGGAGGGGTGGGTCCCGCGTGCGCAGCAGGTGGCGCCACCCCTCGACCATTTCGTCGAGGAACCGCGTCGGGGCCCGCTCGGGGCTCGGGGTGCGAACGGGGAGGGCGAGGACGGCGGCCGCGAAGTTGAGGGCGCCGTAGAGGAGCATCGCCGCGCCGGGCGAACCGATCACGAGGATCAGTGCGGCCCCGCCGGCGAACCCGGCGAGCTGGTTTCCACCGGCCGCTGCTCCGAGGAGCCCGTTCGCCAGGAACAATCGGTCCGTCGGGACCACGCGGGGCGGGATCGCGTTGAGCGCGGTCCACGTGAAGTCCCAGACGACCGAGAGCGCGATGATGAGAACGAGGAGGATCGGCACCGTCAACCGGTCGGTGAGGGCGAGCGCCCCGAGAACGACCGCGAGGACCCCCTGGATGGGGTAGCCGACGAGCAGGATCGTGCGCAGGTCCCGGGCCCGATCGACGATCGGTCCCGCCGCGAAGGAGAGGGCGTAGATCCCGAACTCGACCGCGAGGACGATCCCCGCGATGAGCGGACTTCCCGAGACCGTGAGGGCGAGCCAGAGCACGCCGACCGCGTAGACGGCGTAGCCGGCCTCGCCGAGGATGAACGACGCGAAGAACGCAGCGAAGGTACGGTCCGCGAGCAGCTCGCGGTACCGGGCGAGGCGACCGGCCACGATGGGGCGAGCGCGCGGGGCGGAAAACGCCGACTAGCGGCGGCGACCGTTCGGCACAGCGGCCGTCGCGAGGACGCCGACGTCGGTGATCCCCGGCCGCATCCGGACCGCGCGCGCGGCTCCGCCGCCGGCCGCTCCGATGATCCCGCCCGGCGCGAGAAGACCGTCGCGGGGCCCACCGCCCGTGGCGACGGCCGCGATGGTCATTTCGCGGCGACGCACGGTCGCCGCCGCGCGGGCGAGGAACTCCGCGACCGCGGGGCGTTCGTCGACGCCCTCGGGCAGATCGAAGGTGAGGGGCCCGAAGACGACGAGTCCGCGGCTCTCGCGGAGGAACGGATCGTCGGCGAGCCCCGCGAGGACCGCCTCCGTCCGATCGAGGAACCGGTCGGCGGCCATTGTGGGGGGCAGCCGGTTCTCGAGCTCCGCGAGGCGCGGAAGCCAGCGTTTCTCCCCGACCGCGTCCGACGCCTCGCGGAGCGCATCGGCCGGGTCGGCCACGACGACCGGGCGGTGCACGGAGGACGGGACCTTTTCCGATCGCGTTGGGTCCGGAGCGAGCTCGGCGCGGGTCGCGGGGGAAAGCCCGTCCGTGCGACCGATCCGCCGGAGCACGGCGCCGCCCTCCGATCGCTCGGCCGCCGCGATCGGGATCGTCGGACCGCCGCCGAGGAGGGCGGGACCGTGGCCACGATCGACGACGAACGTAGCGACCTCGCACGAGAGACCGAGCGCGAGGCGACCGCCGATCGGTCCGGTCCCGGTGAGCCGCGCCAGCGCATCGATCTCCCGTCCGGTCGCCCCGGCGCGACGGTCCCCCTCGAGCCGCTCCCGCCACGAGGCGGGGGTCTCGCCGGTGGGTGGCGAGGCGAGGTAACCGAGCGCCCCCGCCGAGAGGAGCACGAGGAGGAGATCGCCGGCACCCAACCCTTCGGCGAGCTCGCGGATCCGCGAGGCGGCTTCGGCGGCCGCCGCGTGCCCCGGCCCTTCGGCCGGGCGCTCGAGGGACCGGAACGGGACCTGCGGGGGCAGCGGCGTCGGACCGACGACGAATCCCTGCGTCACCGCGTCGCCGAGCGCGTCCACGACGGCGAGCGCCTGCGAGATGGCGGCGCGGCCGACCGCGACGAACCCGATCTCGCGGTACTTCGACGCCGGAACGAAGCGGTTCCCGATGCGCAGGATCCCCTCCTCGCGCCGGAGCGCCGCTCGGGTGAGACGGTAGGAATCGGCGCCCGTGACCGCCGCCCGCACCGCGAGCCGGTGGACGTGGTCCTCCTCGATCGGATCCGGCGCGGTGTCCGGGTCGAACGGATCGAAAGGGAACCGGCCGGGAGAGAGCCGATCCAGGGGGGATTTCCCAGCCACGCCCGACCGAGCGGCGGGCCCCTAATACGATTGGGCGGGGTCAGCCCAACTGGAGCCGCTCCGACTCCCGCGCCCGGCTTCCCTCGAGGAACCGTGCCGGGCCGAAGAGCGCCGGGTCGAGCTCGCTCTTGGCCCCGAGCACGGCGTCCGCGACGCGGCGGGCGGCCGCGGGCGCGATCATGAAGCCGTGACCTCCGAACCCGTTCGCGTGGACGAACCCGCGTAATCGCGGGTCCTCCCCGATCACCGGAAGGCCATCCGGCGTATCGTCGTAGAACCCGGACCAGGCGCGGAGCACCCCCAAGGAGCGGAGACGCGGCACGAGCCCGGCGAGCGCGCGCGCCATCGTCCGGAGGAACTCCGTCGAGCTCGGCATGCCGCCCTCGGTACCCGTGGGGTGCCGGAGCGTGATCCCTCCCACGATCTCCCCGCGCATCGTCTGGCTGAAGTAGAGGCCGTCCGACGGCCGGACGATCATCGGGTCGAGGAACGGCTTGAGCGGCTCGGTGGCGAGGATCTCGTGCCGCGTCGCGACGTTCGGGACGTCGAGCCCGGCGCGCGCCGAGACGTCGCCGGACCAGCCTCCCGCCGCGTTGACGACGGAGTCGGTCCCGACGCGTCCGGCCGATGTCTCCACTGCGGTCACGCGGCCGTTGTCGGCGACGATCCGGTGGACCTCGACCCCGAGGGCGACCTCGACGCCCATCGCTCGGATCCGTTCGTAGAGCCCCCAGACGACGGGGAACGGGAAGACGGTCCCATCGGAGCCAAGGAACGTAGCGCCGAGAATGCGATCGAGCGCGAGGCTGGGGGCGATCGATGCCACCTGGCTCGGGTCCAGAACGCGGGCCGGCAATCCCTCCGACGCGACGACCTTCTGGACCGCCCGGAGGCGATCGAGCTCCTCTTCGGTCTCGGCGAGGAACAGGTAGCCGCCCTGGCGGAACCAGATGTTGTAGCCGAACTCCTTCCCGAAGTGCCGGAACGCGGCGACTGACTCGCGCGCGAGGCCGATCGTGGCGCGCGTGTCCCACTGCTGGCGGACGCCGCCGCCGTTCCGGCCCGAGGCCCCGCTCGAGAGGAATCCCCGTTCGACGACGAGGACGTCGGTGACGCCCGCCCGCGCGAGGTGCCAGGCGGTGAACAGCCCGATCACGCCGGCGCCGACGACGACGACGCGGTAGCGGTTCCGGTTCATGGGACCTCTGCGAGCTCGGGCTCGTCCTCGGGAAGCGATGCGAGCGTATCGAGCCGGGTCGGAAGGAACGGAGGGCGCTGCGTCAGGTAGCCGATCTCCGAGGGGGAGCGCGATTCGAGGAGCGCGAGAACGAGGAGTGCGTCCGGGAGACAGTAGCGCCCCTGGCAGAGCCCGGTACCGACCCCGGTCATCCGCTTGATCACCTCGATCCCGCGGAACCCCCGGGCGACGGCGTCCTCAGCCTCGTGGAGGAGGACGTCCTCGCACGGACAGAGGATCCACTTTCCCCGATGCCGCGGCCCCGAGAGGAGCTCGCGATAGTACCCCTCGAGCTCGTTCGGCACAGCCGCCCCCACACGGGACGGGAGCGCCGACGGCTCCCAGGGACGGCCCAGCACCGCGTCCGCGGCCGCGTGTCCGCTCGCGGTACTATCGCCGACCGCGTCGAACCCGCCGGCGGTGCCGGACGCGAACAGGCCCGGCACCGAAGTTCCGCCCCCCTCGCCGAGGACCGGGAAGTACGCGCCGCCCTCGCTGCGCCACTCCATCGCGGCCCCCGCCTGGTAGAAGAGCTGCGGGTTGGGGAGGCGACGGTGGGCCAGGATGACCGCGTCGGCGTCGAGGTCCGTCGAGGGTCCGCCGCCGCGCGTTCGGAGATGGGCGCGACGGACCCGATGCCGGCCCGAGACCCCGACCAAAAGAGAGCGAGGGTGGACCGGTATCTCGAGCGGCGCCGCGCGCTCCGCGATCTCGCCGCGCACCGATCCCGGAGCCGCGATCGTCTCGATGTGGGACGCGAACCGGTCCAAGATCTCGAGGACGCGCGGACCGCCGCCGAATACGAGCGCCCGTCGGAACGGAGGAGTCGCGCCGGGAGCCACGAGTGCCAGGGCACCCTCGGCGGTGAGGACGCCGGGGCGGTCGTTGCCGGGGAAGAGGAGCGGACCGTCGTATCCACCGACCGCGACGACGACCTGCCGGGCTCGCACGACGGCGCTCGAGCCGTCGCGACGCGAGGCGATCGCGACGAACGGGCGCGGGCGACCCGGGACGGGGCGCGGCAGGAACGCCACGGTGCTCCCCGTGAGCCATCGTCCTCCCTCGAACGGTGGGGAGACCGCTCGTCGGTCCAGCACGACGATATTCCGTCCGCCGGCGACGAGCCGCTCCGCCGCGGCGCGACCGCTGCGCCCGCCTCCGATGACGAGGACGTCGGTATCGATCCGTTCCCCCGTCGGCGGGATCGGTCGCTGCGTCGCGTCGGGGAGGCGGCCGTAGCCGGCGAGCCGCCGGACGACGCGCTGGTAGACGGGAGCGGCCCAGCCGGGTCGTCGGAAGCCGTGGAGCGTGTCGAGGCCGCGGGGGAATAGGAGATCGAACACTCCGAGAAGGTCCCAGCGCGGCGACGGCCACGCGTTCTCGGTCTGGATCCGGTCGCCGTCCGCGGGTTCGTACTCGCAGGCACGGACGTTCGGAACGCCGTTCACGCGAACAAGGCAGTGCGTGCACGCGCCGACGCCGCAGAACGCCCCGCGCGGCCGGTGGTACCGGATCGATCGCTGCACCACCGGAAAGCCGGACCGTGCGAGGAGCTGGAGGAGCGTCTCGCCCGGCCGACGCACGATCGGCCGACCGCGAAACCGAACCTCCGCCGTCGTCCCACCCTCCACGAAGGAGGCCCGGGGAGCGCGCCGGGCGTTATTTAGGAGCGCGGGAGCGGTCGAGGTTCGGGCCGATCGAGCGCCGGCACCACGACGGATTCCGGTCCGGACCAGCCCTTTGCGGATACCTATATAGTATCGGGCCCGGTTCGAACCGCCTGCACTCATGAGACCGACCGGTGGTTTTCACGGGCGACGCATCCAGAAGACCGGCGGATCGACGTTCATCATCTCGCTTCCGAAGAACTGGGTCGTGGGCCGCGGTCTTAGGCCCGGGGACGTGCTCATGTTCGCGCCCCGTTCGGACGGCTCGCTCACGGTCTATCCCGAGGAGGGCCAGCGCACCGCCGAGACGCGCCAGGTCGTCGCCGTTTCGAACGACATGCCGGAGGAGCACCTGTTCCGTCTGCTCGTAGCCGAGTACATCGCCGGAGCTCCGCTCCTCGAGATCCGAACGACCGGCCGGATGAGCGCGAAGACCCGCGACGTCGTGCGGAGCTTCGCGCAGCGGATGATCGGCCCGGAGATCCTCGAGGAGACCGCCGAGGGGGTCGTCCTCCAGGACGTCGTCGGCGCGAACCCGCTCCCGATCCCGTCGGTGATCCGGCGGATGCACCAGATGGTCCGCGCGATGCAGACCGACGCGATGGCCGCCCTGCGGGCGCAGGACGCGTCGATCGCGAAGGACGTCGTCGAACGGGACTGGGAGGTCGACCGCCTCCATTGGTTCGTCCAGAAGCAGCTCACGACCGCGCTCCGCGATGCCCGCACGCTCACCTCCCTCGGGTTGAGCCTGCCGGAGTGCGCGACGTACCTGCTCGCTTCCCGCGTTCTCGAGCGGATCGCGGACCACGCCGTCCGGATCGCGGAGACCGTCGACATGCTCGAGAAGGAACGCCCCCCCGAGGCGGTCCTCCACAACCTGGAGTCGCTCGCCGACTCGGCCGCGAACGCGCTCGCGGAGGCGATCGACAGCCTGGAATCGAAGGACATCGATCAGGCGAACGAGGTCGTCGACAACGCGAAACGCGTCACCCGCGAGCGCGAGAAGATCCTGCGCGAGCTTGCGACGAAGCGGGGGCGTCTCGCCGTCGGTCTTGCCTACGTCCTGGAGAGCCTCGAACGAAGTGCGTTCTATGCCTCCGACCTCGCCGAGATCGCGATCAACCACGCGATCGCCTCGAGGACCGACACCGCGGCTCTGCCACTGCGCCGCGAGGCGAAGGCGACGACCCCGGCCTGATCCGCCGGCTCAGAAGGCGACGGCCCCGCCGCTCGCGGCCGCGTCGAGGAGGCGACCGAGCTCCTCCGGCGTAGGGACACGCGGATTCGAAAGCGAACCCGGGCTCACGCTCGCGCGCCGGGCGATCGCGTCGCGCGAGGCCGCGAGGGCGTCGGCGGGGATCCCGGCCTCGACGAGCGTCTTCGGGAGGCCCGCCGACTCCCAGACGCTCCGCAGCCGCTCCGAGAGAGCCGCGCGGACGTTGCCGGCCGCACTTCCGAACACCGGGGCCAGGAGCGCGTACGGATCGCGCGACGACGGGTAGTTGAATTCCGTCACGTAGGGAAGGAGGGCGGCCACGAGGCGGCCGTGGGGGACGCGGAATTCTGCGGAGAGCGCGTGGGCGAGCGCGTGCCCCACTCCGACCTGTGCGTTCGCCACGGCAAGGCCCGCCTGCGACGCCGCGAGCAGGAGGTTCCCTGCGATCTCCTCGTCCTCGGGGTGGCGCCGGACCCGCGCGAGGGAAGGAAGCCCGAGCGCGAGCGCGCGATGCGCGAGCGCGTCCGAGAACGGGTTCGCCCAGCTCGACGCGACGGCCTCGATCGCGTGGGCGATCGCGTCCGCCCCGGTGCTCGCGCGAAGGTCGACCGGAAGAGTGGTGAGGAACGTCGGATCGAGGAGGGCCCAGTCGGGAGCGAGCTCGCGCGCGGCGATCTCGACGAACCCGGTGTCGGAGCCCCGCAGGTGGGCCATCCACGTCGCCTCGCTCCCGCTGCCGCACGTCGTGGGAAGGGCGACGAACCGGGCGACCGATCGAAGTCCGAGCTCGGTGATTGGTGTCACCGAGGGGAGTGCCACCTGCGGCCGGGCGTAGCGGATCCAGAGCGCCTTGGCCGTGTCGATGGTGCTCCCGCCACCGACGGCCACGATCCAGTCCGGTCGCGCCGCCACTATCGCTGGGACCAGACGTTCGACGGATTCGAGCGTCGGCTCGGTCGCGATGTCGGAGACGGTCTCGACCTTCGTGCCGCCCTTCGTGAGCTCCTCGACGACCCGCTGAAGACGGGGCGTGGGCGCAACCTTCGGATCCACGACCACGAGCGCGACGCGGGCGCCCAGGTCGCTCAGCTGCTCGATCGCGCCCGGACCCCACGCGATCACCGGGGAGGTGAATATCCCGTTCACGCCGCGTATCCCCGCGATCCGGTCACCGCGGCGCCGCCGGGCCTTCCCGGCATCGGGCGCAGGCACCGGTCAGCGAGAACGCCACGAGCTCGACGGACCAACCGTCGGGGCGCCGTTGGGCCATCCGCTCGAGCGTGAGGGCGTCCTGCGTGTCGAGCGTGACATCGGCGATCCGCCCGCAGACCCGACATACGATGTGCGAGTGCGGGGCCTCAGCGAGAACGGTGAGGCCTCCCGAAGCTGGAGGCAGCCGGCCAGGAGAGACCTGAGGCGCGGGACGACCACCGGGTCGGGCCGTCCGGGCTGCCGGCTTGGCCGCCTTCGACCTGCGGGACGTCTTTCTCCGGGCCATCTCGACCGGGAGACCGACGGGCGGTATTTGAACGGTGGCCCTCGGGCAAGCGAATCGTCATGTGAGCGGGGCCGGTCCGGCCCGACGCCTCCGTGACCGCGACCCCGGTACGCCTCGACCTCGTTCTCGCCGACTGGTGCCCCCACTGCGTGCCGCTCTCCACGGAACGAGCTGCCCGGCTCGCCAAGCACCTTCAGATCCCCCTGCGTCGGTTCGACATCGACGATCCCGAGCAGGAGCGACAGGCAGATGCGATGGTCGCGGCGTTCGGTGACTGGGACCCGGACTACCTCATCCCGCAGGTCTTCGTCGAGTGGAGCGACGGCCGCGTGGAACACGTCCTCACCGGCGTACCCGGAGACCCGGCCGACGGCACGCGAGCCGGCTGGGATCGGCTGGACGCGCGATTCGCCTCGAAGTCGAGCCCCTGAGCCTCGCCAGACCGACGTGGGATCCAAGCGGCCGGATCGAGTTCGTTCGGCTCACCGCGCCGGTGTCGCCAGCTCGGTCCGAGCGTCGTCCGAGGCCCCGGTGGACAGTTGCCCCGCCACGGCCCGGTCGAGCCCGACCTCGACGAGGTCCTCGGAGTACGCCACGGTTCGGTCGAGCGACTGCAAGACGACCGCAAGGTCGGCGGAGGCGAGCGGGCTGAGTCCGGCGGCGCCGCCGCGAACGAGAAAGCTCTCGCTGAGCGAGCGCTGAGCCGCGTGGAGGGCCGCGCCCGTGTCGAGCAGATCGTTGGCCCTACGGACATCGGGGGCCTCCGCTACGTCGAAGGCGCGATCGAGGTACTCGAGGGCCTGTCGGTGGAACGCCCCGAGGGACCCGCGGATCGGATCCGGGATCGAGCACTCCGCGAGCCGTGCTGCGTGCTCGCCGAACACGACCGCGTGGTCCGCGATCCGTTCGAGAGCCCGTGCCAGCAAGATCGGGGAGATGGGATCGGTGCGGGTCGGCGCGACCCGGCCGGGAGTCCCCCCGCGCGCAAGACCCAGCACGAGGATCCGCTCGACGAGCCAGGCCTGCCGGTCCACGTCGTCGTCGCGTACGGACAGACCCGAGGCGTCCACCGGTGGGGAGGATTCGAGGAACCCTCCGGCGGTCTCCTGGATCGCGCGCACTGCCTGGTACATGCGGCGGAGCAGCTCCGCCACCGGGACCGCGTCCTCGGGGGAAGTGTCCCGGAGGAGGATCCCCCGAGCGTCGTCGGAAACGACCTTCGGCGTGCCCGTGCGTTCGATGAACTCCTGCACGACCCGCCGAGTGGCCGGTCGGAGGCCCTCGGGTTCGGAGATCGAGAACCCCGTCGCGCCCCCGAGATACGCCGCAACGAGCTCGCGGAAAAGGTGCTCGCGGGGCACGGACGGGGACGAAGTCACGGCAAACGAGGCAGATGCGAAGGACCCGACCGCAGGTCGAAGGACGAGGGAGCCGTCGGCCAGCCCCACGATCTCGATCGGGCCTCCCGCCGGGAGGCCCCGCTCGCGGGTCCATTCGGGGGAGAGGAGGACCCCGCCTCCGGTGGCCGGGGTGTCCGATCGGTCGGTCGCATGGTGGTCGGCGTTCGGGTCGACGGCGGGGACGGCCTCCTTGCCGGCCCGCGGGCGGGCTCGTGTCTCGCTCATGTTCGGAATAAGTACTAATCACTCAGAATATATAGATAATCTTGATAGAATATAGTGACTACCATACGACGCCGTTGGGGGCCGGTACCCCGCCTCCCGACGGGGAAAGGGCGATAGGCCGCCTCCCCATGGGCGGTACCGTGAGCGCGGTCCGGTTCGTGCCGTTCACCGAGACGGAGTTCGAGCAGTATCGGGAGGAAACGATCCCGGCCTACGCGGCAGAGCACGTCCGCGCCGGGTCGTACCCGGCAGACGGAGCGCTCGACCGTGCGCGCGCCGAGTTCACGTCCCTCGTGCCCCAGGGGATCCAGACCCCCGGCCACACCGTCGTTTGGATCGTCGCAGCCTCGACGGCACAGCGGGTCGGCCACCTCTGGTACTTCCTGCCGCTCGGCGGGACGCAGATGTTCATCTACGACATCCTCGTCCGTCCCGAGTTCCGGCGACGGGGACTGGCGGAGGCCGCGCTGGGCGAGCTCGATGGGATCGGTCGCGAGAAGGGGGCGAAGGCCCTGGGCCTGCACGTCTTCGGCGACAACACGGCGGCGATCGCCCTCTACGAGAAACTCGGGTTCGCGACGACGAACCGACGGATGTCAAAGCCGCTCTGACCGGCTCACCGGCGCGCCGGGTAGCCCCGGTCATGGGGGGCAGGGAAATGGTTCGAGGGTCGTATGGCCCGAGTCCAGCGGATCTAGGATTTTCGCATCGATTCGTAGACCGCGGAGACGACCCCGCCCGGGACCTCGAAGATCGTGAACCAGCCGACGGTCGGGATCTCCGTCCTCGGCATCATGATCTTCCCGCCGTGGGCGACGATCTTCTTCTCGGCGGCCTCGACCGATTCGACGAGGATGTAGTTGAGCGTTCCGGGAGGGTTGCCCGGCATCGGTTCCATGAGCCCGCCCCCGGGGCCGGAGCCCGCGTCGAAGGTCCAGTACTCGGGTCCGCCTCCCATCTCCTCTTTCTTGAACTTCCATCCGAACACGTCCGTGAAGAACTTACGGGACGCGACAGGGTCCTTCGAGCTCAGTTCCACGTGGACGATCGCTCCGGGTTTCGGGTCTGTCATCGATGCTTCCTTCCGTCGGCAGGCCGACGACTTCCCTCGAGTCGGGATCGCTATTGAAGGGCGGGGGGAGGCGATGAAACGGGGCACACGCTCCCGCGCGAATCCGGCGGGGCCGATACCATTCGGGGTGTCTAGCCGACCCGGTAGGCGACGAGACGCTCGGCGAGCTCCGGACCGAGCCGATGCTGGCGCACGTCGTCCACCAGCTTCTGTTCGAACGGAGTGAGATCGCGGATGAAGCCGAACCGTTGGGCGGCGCCGGCGGCCTCCGTGTTCCAGTTCCGACGTCGCGCTCGCCCGATAAGGCGCTCCAGATCCGGCCACTCGCGTCGCCCGTCGGAGAGCGTCCGGAGGATCCGATCCGGATCGAAGGCCTCCCGGTCGTTCCAGAGCTTCGCGACGGCGAGCAATCGGACGAGCCCCTCATCGAACCCCTTGCGAGCGTAACGGCCCGCATCGTAGAGGTCGCGTTCGGTGGCCCGCTGCTGGATCGCGCGGAGCTTCTCCGCTGCGGCCTCCTCGATGCGCAGCGAGGGGACCGTCGGGGGCCGGAAGGGGAGCGATGCGAAGTAGGGCTGGGCGACCGGTTGCCAATGGCGCGGGGGAAGGAACGTCGCCTCCCGGTAGCTGATCTCGAGCCGGAACTCTCCTTCGTCCCACTCGTGGTCGTAGCCGACCCGGCACGCCCAGTTCCTCCGCGCGGTCCGATACGGTTCCCGGACGGTGAACCGGACCCCGTGATGCGGCTCTCGAAATCCGCCCTCCAGGAGGGCCTGCGGATCCTCCGGCAGTCCGGCGTTCGTGAAATCGAGGTCCTCGCTCAGGCGGCCGGCATCGCCGGTCACCATGAGACGCAGGTAGGTTCCCCCCTTGAAGACCAGATGGTCGAGCGTCCCCGAGAGCGCCAGGGCGTCGAGGCAGTACAGGAGCACGATCTCCTGCTGGGCGATGTGCAGGTCCACGCCCATCACGTCGGCGAACCGGTTCGCAACGGAACGGGGGATCACCGGACGTCCACCTCCGCGAACAGGACCGAGTCCGGGACGTTGCGGATCACGTGCCAGCGCGGATCCCGCTCACCCCGTCGGCCAAACTCCTTCGTCGGACTGAGGGGCACGAACGCCTCGTCCGGACGGGCGACGGCGCGTCGCAGCCACCGGACGGGCGGCGACGGCACCGAGGGCAGTCGATCGATCAGGAACCCCAACCGGAGGGTGAGGGCGCGGAGATCCAACCGGGCGAGATACCGCTCCAGGCGTGTCCAGTCGAGCCTCCGACCTGCGCTCTCGAGCACCCGAGACACGCCCCCCAGTCCACCCGAGAACTCCGGACGCGCGAGGCAGTCCAGAACCGTACGCTCCAGGTCGCTCACGACGATCCGCTCCCCGCGCCGGCGGATCACCCGCGTCCCAAAGAAGCGGTCGGGAGCGACATGAACGCGGCGGAACTGGGCCGCGTGCCGGACGCGGCTCCGGCCCCGCTGGGGCGTCACGACGTAGTAGACCCGGCTGGCTTGGGGAAGGAGCCCGAGAAGCTCCGCGGCCGTCGAATAGCCGAAGTAGTAGGGCCGGGCGAGGCGCGCCCCGAGGCGGAAGGGATCGGTGTCGGGTATCGCGTCGGGCCCGTGCTCGGCGGGGTTGAGCAGATAGCTCCCGCGACCCACCCGTTGCAGCCAACCCTTCGCAACGAGCGTGTGCGCGATCTTCCGGGCGAACCCGCGCGACACCTCCGCCCGCGATTGTATGCCGTCGAGCGTCACGTCCTCGAGGTTCTCAGACTCGAGCGAAAGGATGACCTTGGCCTCGACGCGGGACAGGGAACGGATCTCCACGCGCGAGGGAGATGTTTATGATACCTTAAAGTTACCGTATTAGTAATTATAATGATACAACAAACGACCGTCGGCGGGGAACCCAAATCGCGAGCGAACGGGCGCGCGAAAGAGGACCACGCGGCGCGACCGATTCGAGCGGACCCGACCGGTGAGAATGCGGGGAGAGGGCATCTCTAGAAAGTTCGAATCCCCTAAAGCCACTCTGGGCGCGCGGAGGGGGGAATGTTACCAAGTCCGCTCCAGCACGATTGGCGCTGGGGGAGTCCTGCCGGTGCGCCCCGAATCGGGGATCGCGACCTACAGGCTGCTCATTCCTGCGATTCCGTCAGATTCCGGGGGCGGCGTCTGGCTCCCTCGTAACACCCGCGACCGGGTGTAGGACCATCAATCTGACGGTTGCGGAGGCTGGGTAACACCTGGACAGCCCCAGGGTCTCGACCGGTTCTGCTCAGGGCGCAGATCCACCCCACACTAACTTCGGTAGTGATTCGTTGAGGAGGCAGACCACCGACTGGGGCGGCCGTGGCCAATCGCCACAGAAGTGCCACATATTCCCCCACGGTTTATCCATGAGATTCACCTAAGCTCGCCCATGGATCTCGCTCCCGAGAATCTCGAACATGATGCCCGACAACGCGTTCGACTCACCTGCGCGTACAGCTGTTCATCGAGGAGAGGGGTACGCTCCCCGCTGGGCTGGGCGACCTTCGCATTGGCAATCCTCGCCCTCTTGGTACTCGTGGTGCCCGAGCTTCAGCAAGATTTGTCGGGCTCTGTTGCTCCCCCAGCACCGGCTCCGCCCCCTAAGTATTCCGTCGCCACCGCCAGCCTCCAGCTAGGGCTCGCCTCAGAGTCCCTAGCCCACGGATCTGGTCCCGCCAATGGCAAGAGTTGGAACTGCGCCTCGAACCCCGAGTCGGCAGGTTACTCGTGCCAATCCGCGCCGGCGCAACTCGTTCCTCCCCGCCCCCACGCAGCCTCGGCACTTAGCGGGTGGAACGACATCTCTCCCTTCCCGCCGATTCAAGTGTCGTCCCTGAATTGGACTATGGCATACGACTCTTCTGACCGATACGTGGTCATGATTGGGGTGGACGGAACGACGCAACCTCGACCCATTCCCGTTACCTGGAAGTTTGCGGGCGGCGGATGGGCGAGACTCTACCCGCCATCTATGCCGACCCCGTGTGCGGGGGGCCTTATGGCCTATGATTCACGCGACTCCGAGATTCTGTATCTCGGGGATTCCCCGTACCCGGCAGCCGGTGAATGCCGATCGGCGGGCGACACTTGGACCTTCCATGCAGGGTACTGGACGAATCTTAGCCTCTCCACCCATCCACCGACGGCGTTCGCTGGGGCAATGAGTGACAATCCTGGGGACAGCGACTTGGTATGGTTTGGGGGCACCAGCTTCACGTGGACCTTTGCGGCTGGAGCATGGTCCAATGTTTCGGCCTCCGCTCATCCGACCCTATCGGTAGTTGCCGGCCTGACATACGACCCAGCATTGAGCGGCCTGGTCCTACTCGGTGGATCAGGTCTCGGCGCAACCCTAGATCAGACTTGGTTATTCAGCGCCGCGAATTGGACCCGCCTCAACACTACTGTCGATCCGTCATCTGCCAACCCCGGCGGCCTTGTCTTTGACGCTTCAGCGGGGGAGCTGGTACTCCTCACCGCCGCGAGCTCCAATTCGACGAGTGGAGCGAATGAGCTGACGTGGATCTACTCCTCGGGAAATTGGACCCAGACTGCGGCGGGTTTGTCCCCAGGCGCCATGTATTCTCCACGAGCGGCCTACGACATGTTGGACGGCTACGTGCTCGTCCTATCTTGCTCGTACCAGAGCGGGACCCCATCTCTTCCCCAGACCTGGAGCTTTGCATCCGGAGTCTGGAAGAACGTTACAGCAGTGGTCCCTTCGCCGGGATCGTCATTCGAAATGGTCTTCGACGAAGGCGACGGCTACGTGCTTCTCATCGGCGGCCCGAACGTATCATCTGCTGCTAGCGCTGCGACCCCGACATGGACCTTCCAAGCTGGAGTCTGGACTCGGATGAATCCATCCGTCGCGCCAGGAATTCGCGCGCTTGCCAGCCTTGAGTACGACGCGTCGGATGGCTATGTCGTCCTCTTCGGCGGGCAGGGTCCAGGGTGCGGAAGCGTAACGAACAGACTATGTGGTGACACTTGGGAGTTCTTGGCAGGCTCGTGGAGCCAGTTGAGCCCACCCTCCTCCCCCTCGAATCGTTCCCTCGCTCGAATCGCGTATGATGCTGCTGAGGGTTACGTTCTCCTGTTCGGTGGGTACAGCGTCAATGGTCCCACCATCTCTGACACCTGGGAATTCCACGCAGGGCGTTGGGCGAACCTATCGTCGAGTGCCGGGCCCTCTCCCGGCGGGGCGTCGCCCAATCCAATCGTGTATGATGGAACGGATGGGTACGTTGTTCTGTTTGGGATCTACGTGCACTCGAATGCTGGACTCCTGAATGTGATAAACGTGACCTGGATTTACAAGTCAGGCGCATGGAGCAATGTCACCGGCCTTGGCAACCCTCCCCCTCCCCCGTACGCAAGCTCCATCGTCTACGATTCCAATAGCGGCTACGTCCTGCTGATTGGGAACGAGAACTGGGCGTTTCTGAATGGGAGCTGGATTCGACTAGTACCGACCTACTCCCCAGGTGACGTCTCGCCGGTCGCCGCCACCTATGACGCACAGCTCTCAGCCACCCTCCTCTTCGGGGAGGGAGGCTCCGTGATTGGTGGGCAGCACTACTCGCTCGGAGCCCGAGAATGGGTCTGGGTTGGCGGGCCAGGCGTTACTGCCCTGGTGCGCTCCTTCGATGCGCGTCCGGCAGTGCTCGATGTCAACGCCACGACGCATCTGGAGGTCACCCCTTCGATCTCGAGTGGCGCTCTAAGGTTCTCGTACACTGGACTGCCCCCAGGATGCGCGACCGCCAATATCTCGGTGCTGACGTGCAAGCCGACTGTCATCGGAACCTATTATCCGACTGTCGCCGTTTCAGATCCCACCGGCGAGCTCAGCTATGCGTCCGTTCACCTAGTGGTGAACCCGCCTCCGACAGTCTCTAGTCTCGTGGCATCACCGACCACGCTGGTCCTGGGATTGCGCGCCGTGCTGACAGTCGCGGTGTCTGGCGGCACCGCTCCCTTCACATATGCATTCTCGGGATTGCCTCCGGGATGCGGATCCCAGTCTGTGCCCGCACTCCCCTGCGTCCCGACGACCGCGGCAAATTACACGGTCACGGTGCGAGTGAGTGATGGATCGAACGTGAGCGCGTTCGGCCAGGCAATGCTGGGCGTGATACCCGCGGGATTGGCCGGAGGCCCACTGATCTACTCCTTTGCTGCAATGCCCGCGAGCATCATTCTGGGGAACAACACGACGATTGCGGTCGATGCGCGGGACGGGATTACCCCACTTACGTACTCCTATCTAGGTCTTCCGTATGGCTGCCCGAGTTCGAACCTTTCCCAGGTCAATTGTACTCCGGCTGGAGCTGGAGCGTATGAACTCCGTGTGGTTGTCAGCAATCCCACTGGGGAAACCGCAGGGGTGAACACCACTCTAACCGTCTATCCCGCGGGGGGAGGCCTAGCAGCGACGATTTCCGCGTTTGCCGCGACTCCGGCATCGGTAGTCCTTGGCGGCTCGACAGTTCTCCTCATCGTCGCCTCTGGGGGGACCGGACCGTTGGCCTTCGATTACCGTCAGCTGCCTCCCGGCTGTACTTCTTCGAACGTCTCAGCCCTTGTCTGCACTCCTAGCGAGGCGGGGATATTTCGAATCCTAGCGGTTATCTCGGACTCGGGAGCCCACGACGTCGCGATTGGGACGACGCTTGAAGTTGTGCTGCCGAGCGAGGGGCCGCCCTCTCACGGGTTGCCGCCCGGAGGATCAGGTCTGCTATCGAGCTGGCTCCTGATGACCGGGATAGGTCTCACGGTTGGCGCAGCCTGCGCAGTTATCTCCTGGGAGATTGTGCGGCTGCGCAGAGTCCGCACCGAGGCTCAGCGACTGGTGGCGGCTCTGGCCGCTCGCACCGATGATCGAGTTGAAGCCCCGCCCCGCCGTTGAACGGCTCAGAGGATTCCAGCTGGGTGTGGTACCGGCTCCCTCGAGAAACTCGCGGCGGCTCTTAGATTCCGCCACAAACGTCGGCTCAAAGGGCAGAGCTTGGAGATAATCGCGCTCGTCGTCGGAATTCTCGGGGGCGCTGTCCTCGGGGTGGTGGGGCGCTGGCTGTGGGATTACGCGAAGAGGGACCGGATCAGGTGCGACGACGCGTTCGACCGGAGCCGGGATCTCGATACCAAGTTCCTCTTAGAGCATGAGCTAGACGCTAACGCCTCCGAGGGGGCCACCGCAAGCTCCCCCTATGAGGGACCCGACGGTGGCTCCCAAGCCGGATCGGCATTGAAGCCAATCGACGAATCGATCCAAACCTTTGGTGACACCCTCAGACTCTCGCAGCGGGTCATCCTTCACATCTACATGCAGGGCCGTCTCAGTCCGGGCGAGATCGCTCCATTCGACCTCTGCCAGCGCGGAATGACGGAGCGTCTGTCTGTAAGCCAGGGGTCGCTGACGAAGTCCCTCCAGAGATTGAGGGTAGCGGGGGTCGTGGTCGACGACCGAAGGCACGTCGCCGGGATGCAGCGACGCCTCAAAGTCTATCGTTTGTCTCCTTTGGGAGAAACGCTCGCGCGAGATCTGCGCCGTCGGGGCCTGGGTGCCGGCTGATCACTCCAGGGGGGATCGAGAGGGCGGCCCGTGCTCGCGACTGATGACTCACTCTCCACACAATGCATTCGAGCGCGAGAGTTCGAGCTACCGGGAAGGTGCCGGGCAAGAAGAAAGGGTCGGAGATGGCCGATTCTGGGTCTCCAGACAATTTTCGGCTACTGGGCTTGATCAATAGTCGCCGATGCGTAGAGTTGGCCCCCCGAGGCGCTTTGCATACCGGACACCGTGATAGATGTCTTCTCTTTGGCCACTACATTGAGCATCGCCGAGGCGGTACCGTTGGCGGCAATCGCCGAAGCAAGAGGGGTTGCGGTCAGCGTCATCAAGTTGTCCGGATCGGTCCACGTGACGGTAACAGTCGGGGTGTTACCGGAGGCCCCAGCGGCGGTCACGTAGATTGTGATCTTGTATTGTCCCGGGGCGAGCGGCACATACGTCGCGACTGACTGGACCGTCGTGGTGAGTGCGAGTCGGATACCCGCGGCAGCCTGGCCCGAAGCCGGGAGTATCGGGCCCTGAAGAAACGGTCTACCGGTATACGACG
This sequence comes from Thermoplasmata archaeon, assembly GCA_041476045.1. Taxonomy (GTDB): domain Archaea; phylum Thermoplasmatota; class Thermoplasmata; order Lutacidiplasmatales; family UBA184; genus Lutacidiplasma. The sequence continues at coordinate 19,500 of JBGOSQ010000034.1, forward strand.
CTGGCGGTGATAGGGAGCCCGGCTCAGCACCACTGAAAAGAAAGTACCCGGAATCGATTCCGCCAGTGATATTCATACCGCAGAACAGCCACTGACAACGGCGGAACTCGAAGTTCTTGGCGCGGCTCGACCCTCCGTTCGTTAGATAGTCATCGATGAACGCCCCACCAAGCCCCCCTTCCGGCGAACCCGAGCTCGCGCCCGATTCGAACACGCAGTCCTCCCAGAGGATGTCATAGGTGCTTCCGCGACTTGCGGTGGACCCCTGAGCTTCGAGGCACGATCCTGGATAGGCACTGGGACTGCCCGCTCCGCTCTTGAAGCGGCAACGACGAAAGACGACACTCCGAGTGTCCCCGCCTCGTTGAGAGGCGATGTAACAGTTGGATACGTCAGGCGCAGAGTCGAGTCCCAGGTTAGAACAATCGACGTAGACGTCCTCCAATTCGACCCCGTTGCAACCACCGATGAAGATTCCGGTCCCGAACGCCCGATAGTCCTGCTTGAAGTTGTTGTATGCCATCGTGGCAGTGAGTCGAGAGATCTCGACAGCCCGCCACTGCTGGAGGAGAGTCGCCGGTCCACCTTTGAACTGGTTGTTGGACAGCTGCAACGCCGAACCGCCGAAGCCATTCGCGGTGAACCCGTCAATCACGATGTTGTAGCCCGGGTTGACCCCCCAGACCACGCTACCCGTGCTCTCGAGGTATCCCCAGATGCCGAACACGCACTCGCCCCCGTTCCCGACGGTCGTCTGGCTCGGACCCGTGTAGTTGAACCCGGAGCAGTTGATCGTCGTCCCGTTCCCATACCAGTAACAATCATGGTATGTCGCCTGGCCATTCGTCGGGGGCGTCCCGCTGGCCTTGAAATTGCATCCCACCCAGATATCGAAGAAGTCGTTCCTCCAGTTCAGGTAAGGTGTGGAGGAAGCGTTCGAGAAGTTGAGGGTACAGCCCGCCTCGAAGATTACGGTCTGGAAGTTCCCCGTGTTGAAGAGCGGGCTGCTCAGGTTGTACGAACCCTGTATCACATACACGATTCCTCCCGTGGTCGCGATCCAGTTCAGCGCCTCCTGAATCCCGCCAGTGGTCGAATACGACGGGCCATACTGAGACGGGCTTGTAGCGCCCAGGAGGGTATCGGGTCCGAACATGGCCCCGTCGTTGTAGACGGTCGAGAGGCCCCCGTTC
>JBGOSQ010000035.1:0-20024 GCA_041476045.1 Thermoplasmata archaeon
GTCCGTGTCCCCGAACGCCGGGGAGCCGAAGGGTCACGGCGAGATCGGCGTCGAGGTCACGGTGGGCGGCCAGAAGGTCCGCCCGGGCGACTGGATCGTCGGCGACGCGAGCGGCCTCGTGGTGGTGCCGCGCGAGCGGGCCGCCGAGGTGGCGAACCGCGCCCTCGACGTGCTCGAGCACGAGAATCGGGTGCGCGAGGAGATCCAGCGCGGCTCGACGCTATCGAAGGTCCAGAAACTCGAGCGCTGGGAACGGGTCGGCTGACCTCGACCCGCCGAGCCTCCCGAGGCGGGCCAAGCGCCCGGTCGACGGACCGGACGCGGAGATGACCCCGAATCGGGCGGTTCCACTTCTCCGGGGCCATTCAAATAGGACTTCGAAGGACATTTCGGCGTGGCCGGGCAATCCGTTCCCTCCGGCAGCGTTCCCGTGAGCGCCGCGCCCCCGCTCGCAGGCCCGACCCGGACCCGCGTGCCGGTGATGAAGGGCCTGATCGCCTACCTTCGCCGGCATCCCATCCTCTGCCTCTTCCTTCTGACGCCGGGAATTCCGGAGTACCTCTCGGGCTCCAGTTCCTTCGTGTTCCTGGTCGGATCTCCGGCATGGTTCTTCCTCGCCCTCGGCATCAACGCCGCGATGTACACTTCCGGGGCGCTCCTGATCCGCGAGGCGTTGATCCGGTGGAAGAAAGGGTGGCCCACGGTCTTCGCGCTCGGGTCGGCCTACGCCCTCATGGAGGAGGGGATCGCGGACCAGACGATCTTCAACCCGTCGACCTCTCCGATCGGCGCCTCGGGCGTCTACGGCCATTTCGGGGGCGTGAACTGGCTCTTCGTCCCCGATATCTTCGTCATTCACATTCTCATGAGCCTCTTCATTCCGATCCTCCTGCTCGGCTACGCACTGCCGGAGACCCGCGGGAAGAGCCTTCTGACCGATCGCCAGATCTGGGCGGTGACCGCGCTGATCGCGGGCGACACGGCGTTCCTGACGACCATCGTGGTCGCGCACAACGGCTACTGGTACGGATTCCCTCTGCTGGGACTATCGGTGGCCGCGATCGCCGGGCTCTGCCTGCTCGGATGGCGCCTCCCGGCGGACCTCCCCCTCCTGAGGCGCGGTCGGCCGGACGTCGGCCGGGACTGGTTCTTCCTCGCCGGCGCGATCGCGTTCCCGGTCCTGGTCCTCGAAACTCAGGCCGGGGAGAGCGCCGGCGCGCCGGCGACGTTGCTGTTCCTCGTCATCACGGGCACGACGGTGGGGATCTTCCTGTGGGTATTGCGCCACGTGGGAACCGAGCACCACGAGCGGCACGTTCTCGCGTTCGGGGCCGGCTTGCTCGTCCTCGGTTTCGTGCTCGGCGTGCTCTTCGAGTTCCCCTGGGAGTTCGTCCTGATCGCGGACGCCGCGGTGGTGATCTTCCTGAGATGGTTGGACAAGGATCTGGCAGAGCGCGATTCGGTTGCCGTGGCGCGACCTCTGCCCGTCCCGCCCCTTGCTATCTCGTGACGGGACCGGACGACGCTCGGGGGATCGCGCGCCACGCTGGGTCCGAGCTCCTCTCGGTCAGCGTGGCGAATCCCTACCACGCCTGTCGGGCGGCGCAGCGCCGCTCGTAGAGCCGAAATCCTTTAGCGCGATGGCGCGCCACCCGGACTCGCGCTCCCGTAGTCTAGTCCGGTCAAGGATAGAGGGCCTTCGAGGCGCCGGTTCCGGTGCCGAGGAAACCCTCCGACGTGGGTTCAAATCCCGCCGGGAGCATCGCGGCGCGGGCGCCTCCGGTCGCTCTCCGGCCCACCCGACGGTGCCCGGTCGTGGGGGGCCAGTCTATCCTGATTAACGGACCGTTTAGGAGGCGCGATCGGCTCCCGGCCATCATGTCCGCAGCATACCCGACCCCGACGACCGTCTTTCCCACCGCGCGTCTGCGCTCCCCGTCCGCCAGCTCGGCAGAGACCCTCGTTCTCGTCGCGCTGATCTTGCAGATCATCGCAGCGGCGGTGCTGATCACGGGGATACTGGCCCTCTTCGCCTGGACGGCGTTCCACCCGTTCGCCTACGCGTGGCTCGCGCTGTTGGTGACCGGCATCATCGGCGCGCTCGCGATCGTGTTCCTCTACTCCGCCTACGAGTTCTCCTATCGGCGCATCCAGCAGGGAGACTACGCGGGGGCCCAGACTCCGACCCTCGTGATCGGAATCCTCTCGATCTTCTTGGGCGTCATTCCGGGGATCCTGTACCTCCTCGGCTACTCGAAGCTCGAGGACGCGATGCGCGAGCAGCAGTATCCGCAGGCCTACGGGGCTCCCGTCGGGAGTGCGTACCCGCAGGTGGCCTGCCGAGGGTGCGGACGGGTCTACTTCGCGGGACAGTTCCCGTTCTGCCCCAGCTGCGGTCAGAAGCTCGGCGCGTAGATTCCCGGACGGCCGGAGTCCGAGCGGGACGACCCGGCGGTCCCACCGACGCGCGCGGGGTGGCGCGTCCCCCACGACGGGCCGCGCCCGACGCGATCAGCGTACGCCCGTGAGGGCCTCGACGGGGGCGTCCAGGAGCCGGACCGCGAGCCGTCCGGACCGATCCCGCTCCGGGTTGAACTCGGTCGCGACGACCCCCACGTAGGGTCCAGCGCTGGCCAGTTACGCCACCGCCGGCGGGTCCTGGCGACCGGTCGTCGTGTCGGTCGGGCTCAACGACGTCGGTCGTATCGATCCCACGGAAACATCCGCAGTGGCAGCACCGGCCCGAGGCACGCAGTTGCGGCGCGCTGGAGAGTGCTCCGAGCTGCCACAGGTAGTACGACCCCGGAGCGAAATCGCCGTTCCCGCTTCCACGACGCCCAGGTCTGGAGCTCCTTCTCGTGGCGGCCCATCGGTGAATGGACGCTCGCGCCGTAGACCAGCAGGCGATGCTCGAGACCCCGAGCGATATCGCCAATCGTCTCGGTCCGGTGTAAGGGAAGGCCTTCGACGTCGCGTTGAACATTGAGGCGTCCTCGCCTCTCGACCAGGGCGAGGAGCGACGATTCCGCGCCGGTGAGACCCTCGCGCTGCCACGATTCGCGGGAGGTCGCAACGGAGAGGATCTCGGGCCACAGTCGTCGATGGACGAACGTCACCTTGCCCTTCAGGAGCGGCAGCGCGAGGACGCCCGGCGATTCCTCGAGCCGCTCGGCGATGTGGTAGATGAGATGGGAGGCGGGATGGGCCCACCAGCTCCCCTTCGGGGGACTCCCCGCGATCTCCGAGACCAGGGAGGGGAGATGACCGTCGGTGAGGAGCATAAGTCCGTCACGCCGCAGTTGGGCGGCGACGCTTCGGAAGACCGCGCTCTCCGCGGGAGGGCTCGGCGAGGAGGATCCGGAGAGCGACGCGGGCGATCCCGCGTGTGAAGACGACGACGATCGCCGTACCCTCGATGGAGGGGCGAGCGGAGGCGGATAATCGGCCGGAGACCGACCTCGGGGAGCCTTCACGGTCGAACTGGTGGATCGGTTCCGGGTTCAAACCTCTGCTGGGGTTCGTCCCCCCGCGACGACTGCGAGGCGCCGACCCCCTCCCCCGGTGAGCCTCGATCCTCCGGGGGAAGTTCTCCGAGGACCTCCTTGGCTCCCCTCGAGGGTGATTCCGCCTCATCGCTGGCTGTATAAGCGGGGGGAACGGTCTCGCGTCGCGTGGACGATCGCGCGACGCAGACCCGATCCTCCTCGACCGACGGTGGGCCATGAGCACACCACGTTGTCTCGTTCGCACCGACCGCCGCAGCGAGCCCGCTCGGAGCGCGCATGGCTGAGCCGGCCACGCTGGCCCTCGAGCTCCTGATCCTCGTCGTGGCGGCGGGGTCCCTGGCTGCGTCGGGCGTCCTCGCGACGCTCCTCCTCCCGCGACGCTGGCCCACGACCCCGCGTCCGTCCGTCGCGCCGGAGTCCCGGAGAGCGGGATCGGAATTCGGACTCGCCGTCGTCGGACTGACCCTCGGCTTCGTGCTCGGCGTGGCGGTCCTCGCCCGGCTCCTCCCGGTAGCGATCGGTTCGCCGATGGAGTTCGATCTCGCGCTTGGAGCGGGGGCCGCAGGTGGGCTCGCCGTATCGGGGTGGGCGTGCGTCGTAACGCTCCTAAGCGCTCGATCCTCCCCGGACGACCTTTCTCGGCCCGACCCCCGGCCCCCGACGCGGCGCGGTTGGGTGGCCGCAACCGCGATCACCGCCGGGGCCGGCGGGAGCGGCCTGCTGACCCTGATCGGACTCTATCTGGCGCTGGGAGGGCACGTGCCCACGATGATCGCCGCGCCGCTCGGGGCGGGCATCGTCGCCCTAGCGACTCGGGTCCGCGGTGGGTGGGGCCATCGCGGGGCGAGCGACTCCGCGGGCGAGATGACCGAGGGGCCGAGCACCGAGGAGCTCGCTTCGTTGTCGATGCACCGTGCCTCGGACCTTTACCTCGCGTTCCTGTTCGCCGCGGTCGGCGCAGCTCTCCTGGCCTTCGTTCCCTCCGTCGTGCGCATCCTTCACCCGAACGCCGTGCTGTTCCCGATCGCGGCCCTATCCGTCGTATTCGTGGCCGGGCTCGTGGCGGTGATCTTCGGGGGATTCGGAAGTGTGCCCGTCCCGACCCATCGACGGATCGCCGTCGTTGCGATCGGCGCTTTCGCGTCGATCGCCGCCCTCGCGATCGTGCCGCCGTATCTGGACGGGAGCGCCGGTCTGTTCGCGAGCGCGCTGGTCGGCCCCGTGGCGGGCGTCGCGATCGTACTCGCGCTGACCTCGGGCAAGGCCCCGATCGTCTCGACGGGGGCTTCGTCGCTGTCGTCGATCGGCCGTGCGTCGGCGCCGGTTCTCACGCTCACGGTCGCGCTCTTCCTGGCCTTCCGGTTCGGGAGCGGTGCTCTGCTGGGGGGAGGCGGCGTCACGGATCCGAACCTGGGCGCCTATGGCCTCGGGCTCGCGTCCGTCTCCTTCGTCGGGATCTTCGGGGGCCTCGTTGCTCTCGATCTCGCCGGCCATCTTACCCGCGCGATCGAACGGGAGGCCGATCCGGCGATCGCCCCGGTTCGCCGAGCGAACGATCGGGCACTCGCGGAATCCCTCTCGTCGGACCAGGACTTCTCCTCGGCGTCGGGCACCGCAGCCGTCGTCGCGGCGAGCCTCGGAACGCTTGTCCTACTGCTCGGCGCCCTGGAGATCGTCCCCCTCGAACTGGGTCAGTCGCCAGTGGCGCTTGCCGACGCGGTCGAGCTCTCCGCGCCCGGGCTTCTCGTCGCGCTCGTGCTCGGTCTTCTCCTTCCTATCCTCGGCCTCCGGCTCGTCGCGGGGTCCCTCCCACGCGAGGAGGGGCCCGCTCGCCCCGCCGCCGCGTCGATCGCGATCCGCACCGTGCCGGCGCTCGGCCCGATCGGGCTTGCGATCGGAGCGCCGCTCCTGGTCGGCTGGGCGCTCGGGATCTCGGGCTTGCTCGGTCTGGGCGTCGGCGTCGCGCTCGGGACTCTCGCACTCGACGCTTCCTCCGCGGGATTCGTTCTCGATCGCGCATCGTGGAGCTCGACCGCGCCGACGTTGATCTTGACGATCGTTACCTCGGTCGCGTTCGCGGGGGGTCTCCTCGCGGCGGCGTTCACGGGCCGGATTTGATCGCACCCGGCGCGACCACGTTCGATTGCTAGGGCGAGGCCGCTCAGCCGGGAGCCGCGGCGGGGACCCGCTCCGGCGCGTCGGCGGGCTTGGTTCGGGGCGGGCGCAGCCGGAGGAGGAGGGCGAGCAGGATCGGGACCGCCGCGACGGCGGCGATCTCGATCCACGTGGTGGTTCCGACCGCGGCGGCCCCGAGGGTCGGATCGGGGAGCGCCGGGGGTACGCTCCATCCCCAAGCCTCCGCGAAGATCGTTCCCGTAGCGCTGGTCCCTCCCAGCAGGATGTCGCATCCGAACGTGCTGTCGAAGTAGAAGACCGAACCCACCCGCGCCGGGGGGGCAGGCCCGGAGGGCCACGCGCTCCATCCGACGGTCGTGTAGGTCCAGGTCGAGGCGGTCCCGTTGGCCATGACGAGGAGCACGCCCGGGATCCGCGGATCGTAGCTCATCGTCGCGGCCGCCTGCGGCGGCGGAGCCGTTCCGACGGCGAGGCGGGTCCACGTTCCCCCGCTGAAGCTCCACGTTTCGTTGAGCGCCCCGCCGGTGGGTTCATCCGAGCCGCCGAAGAGGAGAACCCTACCGAGATCGGGATCCCAGACGGCCGTCGCGAACGTGCGACCGGACGGCTGGACCGACGGAGCGAGCCGGGTCCAGACGGACGACGCGAACGTCCATGTCTCGCCCGCCGAGCTCAGGAGAACCGCCGCATGGTCGGTGGGGAAGTAGGCGAGCGCGGGCCCCGGATCGGCGGGCGGGTTGGCGACGGCCATCGGGACCTCGGTCCACTGGAAGTTGATGAACGTCCACGTTCCGTCGTAGGGCATCCCGCTCGCCAATCGCCCCCCGAACAGGAGGAAGCCGCCGAACACCGCGTCGTACGTGAGCCCGGCGTGGGCGAGCGGGGGCGGGGAGGCTACGAGTCCCTCGCTCTCCGCCCATTGCCCGGGATGGTCCCCGTCGCTCACCCAGGTGTCGTTGAGGAGCGTGCCGTTGGCATCGCGCCCTCCGAAGAGGAGCCCGAGTCCCTGCACCGGATCGAACGCCACCGCCGCCTCCGAGAGCCCGACCGGCTGATCCGCCGGCATCGACAACAGCGCCCACGATCCTGAGAGCGTGGTGGACGTGGAGCCGGTCGCCGTTGCGCCGCTCGCGACGAAGGACCCGGAGAGGGCCACGAGTGCGGCCACGACGCACACCAGGGTGAGCCTCCCGGGAACGAGTCCCCGGAAGCGTGAACGCGGCACGCGGTTGCGTCGGACGAGGGCCGGCATCGGACAGGGTATGTGGGACACTATGCCTAAGTCGTTCGGTCGAGGGGCCCCCGCCCCGGTCGGACCTGGGTGTGACCGGCCCGGACCGCGTTACAGGGGCACCGTGGGGGGAGGAGACGTGTGCGGCTGCTCCCGGACGAGCTCGACCTGCACGGGAACGCCCGCTCGCTCGTAGAGGACCCCCACCGGGCACGTGCGCACGGTGAGCCGGGCGGTCGTCTCGAGCTCCTCTTCGCTCTCCGTCGACCGGACGGTCAGCGTGCCCACGACGCGCTCGATCGTCGGCGCCCGAGGGCCCCTCTCCGCGACCAGATGGATCGAGATCCCATCGATCGCGAGCCGGCGACGGTCGGCGACGCGTCGGAAGATGGTGACGATGCACCCCGCGAGCGAGATCAGCGAGAGCTCCAGGGCGGAGGTCCCAGCGTCGGTCCCGTCCTCGTCCTTCGGAAGGTCCACGAGGACGACGTGCCCGCGGTCGTCCTCCAGTCGGGTCTGGAACCCACCCTCCCAGACCCCGGTCGCCTCGAACGCCATCGGCGTCGGGTCCCGACGACGCTACTTGAGGGACGGGTGGAGCCGGGTTGACCCGGCGGGACCTACCGACCCGAGCGACGCTGTCGATCGGCCGTTCGGCCTAGGTGAACTCTTCCCGCTCGAACAGCACGAGCCCGAGGATCGCCGTCGCGATGAAGTACGCCAGCATGATCGTGACCCCGACGGCAACGGTCGGGTTGTAGATCGCGGTCATGTTTCCTCCCGGACCGGGGACGTAGGTGATGTGGGCCGGGTACGGATCGAGGAAGATGTTGCCGATGATCCCGTCGGAGTAGGAGATGATGAACCACGGCTCGATCTGGACGAGGTTGGTCAGCAATGTCTGGAGGATCGGAAACCCGAAGAGGAAGAGCACCGCGACCACGAGGGTCGCGTACGTGCTCGTCTTGAACATCGAGCTGAACAGGAACGTGGCGCCGAGGAGCGCGAGGAGGTAGACGATCGCGAGCCCGAACGACGGGAAGAACTGCCACGGCAGCGCCTCGGCCCCGAAGTAGTAAGCGCCGTTCGCGAGGAGGATCGCGGCGAAGAACACGACCGCGGTGACGGAGGCGACGAGGGCGGCGATGTACTTGCCGATGTAGACCGTGACGCGACGGATCGGGAGACCCATCAGGAAGTAGCCCGTCTTGTTCTGGAACTCCCCCGCGATCGCGTCCGACCCGAAGATGACACCGGCGAACACGATCACCGCGGTCACCCCGAATCCCCAGAGGGTACCGTAGAAGGCGGCCGGCGCGGTGACGATACCGGCGGGCCGGTAGTAGCCGACGATCGTCGTGATCAGGAGGCCGATGATCCCGACCAGTCCCATCATCAGGACGAAACGGCGGGAACGCAGGTAGTCGCGTAGCTGGTACCGGGTCAGCTTGAGGATCTGGGCGACCGTCGGCGGGACGTGCACGGTGTGGTCGGTGAGCACCGAGGGCGTCGGTGCGGTCGCGGACGAGGTCGACATCAGTCCCCCTTCTCGATCTGGGTGAGGTAGATCTCCTCGAGGGCGCTCTTCGACTCCTGGAAGCTCACCAGACCCAGTCGGAGACCGGAGATCGCTTCCAGGAGCCGCTCCTGGGTCGCGAGCCCGCCCTCGAACCGGACGCGGGCGCGCCGGGGATCGAGGATCTCGCACGCAGCGACCCCCGGGATCGCGGAGATCGTGCCCCGGATCTCCGGCTCGGAGACCGGCCGCGCGAACGCGATGTCGACGGACGAGTGACCGTCGGAGAACCTCCGCGTCACGTTCTCGAGGGTGTCGTGGAACAGGAGGTGCCCCTTGTTGAGGAGGGCGACCTCGTCGCAGACGTCGGTGACCTCGCTCAGGATGTGGCTGCTCATGAAGATCAGGCGGTGGCTGCGCTTGAGCCCCCGAAGGATGTCGCGGACCTCGGCCATCCCGCGCGGATCGAGCCCGGTGGACGGTTCGTCGAGCAGCAGGATCTCCGGGTCGTGGACCAAGGCCGCGGCGATGTTGACCCGCTGCTTCATCCCCTTCGAGAAGCGGCCGACCTTCTCGTCGATCCAGTCGGACATCTTCACCTCGGCGAGCACCTCATCGATCCGGGACCGCGCCTCGGCCATCGGGAGTCCCCGGAGATCGGAGATCATCTCGAGCGCCTCGCGCGGGGTGAGGGACGGGTAGATCTCGGGCGACTCGATCAGGACCCCGCAGTTGGCGAGGGCGCGCTTCCGGTCTTCCCGTACGGAGAGCCCGTTGAGGAGGACCCGCCCCTCGGTCGGGAAGAGCATGTCGGTCATCATTTTCAGCGCCGTCGTCTTGCCGGCGCCGTTGGGCCCGAGGAACCCCACGCACTTCGCGCCGGAGACCGTGAGGTCGAGCCGGTCGAGCGCCGTGAACTTCCCGAACCGCTTCGTCAGCCCGATCGCTTCGATGCTGGGTGGTGTCATGGATCGTGTTTCCTCACTCGGTCCCGGCCGCCGAGGGCAGGGAAGGGATCGGCGGATCCGCCGAACGGCTCGCACTCAGCGTCGCGAACGATCCGGTCTCGATCGCCCGCGGTCCCAGGACCTCCCGAGCGAAGAGCACCGTGATCCCCGCCGCCACGAACAGAACGATCGCGACCAGGCTCGCGAAGATCAACATCACGCGGGTGGCGTACCGCCCGTCGAACCCGGTCGGCGGGCCGTTCCCGTTCTCACGGCTCGGGGACGACGAGGACGCGGGAGCGGCGTTCGGGTTCATGGGGGCTCGGTCCTCGGTGCGACGCCGGGTGCCAGCGACGCGCGGACGGAGTCGAGGACCCGGGCCGCCGCCCGGAGCGACTCGGCCGGCTGGCCCTCGAGGCCCCGCTCGACGCGCGCGATCTGGGAGGAACGGATCGTCGCGAGGAGCTTCGACCCCGTCGGGGTCAGGGCGACGGAGAGCGCTCGACGGTCGCTCGGGACGCCGGCGCGGACGATCCACCCGCCGGACTCGAGCGTATCGACGATCGAGGTGATCGTCTGCGGCGCCACCTCTAGCAACTGGGCGAGCGACGAGAGCGTCGCCGGACCGTCGCGATCGACCCAGACGAGGATGATGAACTGGGGGAGCGTCAGGCCGTGCGACCGGAGGACCTCCCGCTGGGATTTCATCTGGGTCATCATCATCGACTCGAGCGCGGCGAGGAATTCGGTTCGAGCGCTCGCGTCCTCGGTCCGGTCCCCGACGGTTTGGTCTCCCATGTAATCAGGGCACACTGACTATCAGTAGTTCATAAGCATTTGCCGGTGGGAGAATGCCGCCGCCTCCGCGCGATTCCTCGAACCCCCGGGCGTGGGCCCTCCCAACCCCCCGGTTTCCACTGGAAGGAGGGGGGTCGGGGGCCCCTGAAATCGTTGGTTTGTTTATATACTCTATCGCCGTAGAAAGGGGTGAGGACCATGACCGAGGAGGGAGACAATGCTGGCGGATCAGATCGTGCGAGCCAACCGCGCTGCGGTCGCCCCTCCCGGAGGGGTCGGCGTTAGGGAATTCGCGGACCGCGAGTTCCCGAACGAGGACTACCACTGGGTCGCTGCCTGGCTCGACCCCCGGCCCGCCCCAAAGGCGGGTCGGCGGTTCGGCTGGGCCCGATTCTGGAGGCTCCACCGCTCCCCTGGGAAGGCCGAGCCCCACACCGATCCGATCGGAGAGCCAGCCCCCGTCTAAACGGGAAGCCACCGCACGTCCGGTCGCCCCGGGATCCCCGGGGCGGCCGGGCGAACCATTTCCCTCGTAATCCGACTACCTCGGTCGGGACCGTTCGAGCTCCCCCGCGAGGAACTGATCGAAGTCGCAGACCATCGTCTCCACCTCGCTGTACCGGCCGCCGTTCCAGGGACGCATTTTCGTCCCCTCTTGCGCCAGCTCGCAGACCTTCCAGTCCTGCCGGTTGATCTCGTCCCACAGGTCCGTCGCGTCGGTCGGGTCGAACTTCGGGTCCGCCATCGCCTCGGGTGCGAAGTAGAACTCGTTCTCGACGCGCGAGTGCGAGGGTGAGGTCGGCCACGCGCTGTGGATCATCAGGTAGTCCGGGTGGACGCTGAAAAAGAGGTTCGGGAACACGATGTAGTAGTACACGCGCTGGGCGTCGATCTCGGAGGTCCCCGGGAGGAGGGGCCGGTGCGTGTAGCCCGACCGGGTCATCGATGTGTAGTCCTTCGTGAACTCCATGAAGCCGCCCGCGAAGAGCCCCCCCTCCCGGAAGTACGCGTCGTTGCCGCCGGAGAGGTACGGCGTGAGCCGGTTCAGGTTCGGGTGGACCGGCGCGCAGTGGTAGCATTCGGAGAAGTTCTCGACGAGGAGCTTCCAGTTGGCCTCGACCTCGTAGACCTGGCGATGGCCGAGTCGGAGCTCCGCGAACGGGAACCGGTCGAACCGACCGAAGAACCGACCGAGCTCGTCCTTCAGCGCCGGCGCGTCCGACGTGAGGTTCGCGAAGAGGAATCCTCCCCACGTGTCGACGCGGATCCGGTGGAGGCCGTACTCGGAGCGCTCGAAGTTCTCGACCGAACGCATGTGCGGGGCGCCGATGAGGCGGCCATCGAGATCGTACGACCACGCATGGTACGGACAGACGAAGGAATGCGCTCCCTTCCCTCCCCCCTCCGGCGCGACCCGGGTTCCCCGGTGGCGGCAGAGGTTGTAGAAGCCGTGGACCGTCCCCGACGGGTTCCGGACGAACAGGAGATGTTCGGAACCGATCTGGCGCGTGAAGAAATCCCCCCCATGGGGGATCTGGTCCGCGCGGCCCACGCACAGCCATCGGCGATAGAACAGGGCCTCGAGCTCCGAGTCGAGCACGGCCGGGTCGTGATAGATCCGGCCCGCCGGGGTCGTCGCCGAGAGATGGGGCGACGGCTCGGGGCGGAGCGATCCAGGCCCTGGAGCACCGGGCGGAGGATCCATTTCCGAGTGCCAGCCTCTACGGAGTTAAGGGCCTGTCGCGTTCCTCGCGGCACTCCTGGGAACCACGGACGGTCGGGCCGATCGGCCGAGGCCACGTCACCGACCGACCGGGCGTCACGGCCCGCTAGCCCCGGCGTCGACGAGCCCGTGACGGAGGAGCCCGCGGCCAGAGCCCGTCGAGGATCGACGCGCGCACGGACGCATCGTCGCGCGCCTGCAGGGCGGCGCGACGATACGGACGGTCCTCGGACGTCGCGGTGTATTCCCAGTCCTCATCGTATGTGACTTCCCAGAGGACGAGCCGCTCGGGCTCCGCGAGCGGGAGGGTGAGTCGCCGACGTCCCGCTATCGCCTGCCGAACCTCCCGCAGCGTCAGCGTCCCGCGGTCGTAGGCACGAAGGCTCGCGACGATCTTCCGCACCATCCCCCAGACGAACGAGGGGGCGCGCAGATCGATCGTGAGGAGACCCCCATGACGGACCACCGAGACGCGGGTGAGATCCCTCCAAACCGGGGTGCCCGCGGGGATGTCCCGCCCGAACGAGCGAACATCGACGGGGCCTCGGTACAGCGCGGCCGCCCTTCTCCAGCGTGCGGTGTCCCGGCCCCGGGCCGGCTCGAAGTAGCGGTACCAACGGGATGCCGCGGTCCGGACCGAGAACCCGACGTGGACGGAACGGGCCGCGGAGAAGAAGATCGCGCCGTCGATCCCGTTCAACGCACGGAGCAACGCCGGACCGGGGAGTTGGCTGGTCAGGGCGAGGGCGTTCGCCCGGGCGTGCACGCCGCGGTCGGTACGGCTGGCGACCTCGAGCTGGGCTGCGGTCGCGGTCGGCGCGATCCCAAGCCCGGTCGACGCCTCGAGGATCGTCCCCTCGACGGTGCGCCGGCCCGGCTGACGGGCCCACCCGCTGAACCCGGCCCCGTCGTAACCGAACTGGACGAGCCAGCGGGTCGTCGCCGCCTCCTCGCCCTCGCTACTTCCCACCGCGGCGCCGTGGGGCGGGCGGGTTCGTCGGAGGGGGCGCGGTCGTGGGAGGAGCGGCGCCCGCGGCGGTCGGCTCGGGAAGCGGCGTCGTCGGCCGCTCGAGAAGGCGTCGGAACGTCTCGAAGTGCTTCAGGAACGGGTCGGCCCGCCGCCGGTCCTCGAGCTCCCCCAACGCGATCTCGAGCTGCGCCTGGGACTTGGGGTCCCCGGATCGCGCGCGCACGAGGTAGACGCAGAGCGCCTGGTAGTGGGGGAGGATGATAGCGTCGGTCCGTGGCGTGCTCATGTCGCCCTTCCTCGGCCGGTAGACGCGCTCGACGGGAACCGCCTCGGCGACCGCCTTCCGGTGGCTGAACCCGAAGTAGTGGCCGGGGCCGAGGACGCGCGTGACCTCGCGGACCGCTCCGTTGAAGGCGTTCGTGAGGCGATCGCACTCGAACCAGCACCAGAGCGCGAACCCGTAGTCCCCCTCCAAGTACGCCTCCCACGCCGACGCGTAGAGGGTCCGCTCGCGGTCCTCGGAGCCGAGCTCGGGGGCGAGACCGGCCCGCCAGTCCGAGAGCCACGCGTCGACCCGCATCGAGGAGGAGAACGCCTTCTTCGTCGGGACGGGCGCGGGTTCCGCCATCGGCGGGGGGGAGCGCGTCCGGCTCATAGCGCCTGCGCGCGCGCGGCGTTCGGCCTAACGCGGTGCGTCGCGGACGTACGTCGGTTCGCCCGCGCGGAACGTCGCGGCGATCCCGGGTATCCCCTGACGGAGCGCGGTGAGCCAGTCCTCTGCGTCGAGCAGGACCATGTCCGCGTACGCGCCGGGATGGAGCGTGCCGATCTCGGGTTCCCCGAGGGCCACGCCGGCTTCGCGGGTGTAGAGGGAGAAGGCGGCCGATGGGGTAAGACGTTCGAGCTCCGAGGGGCCCTCCCGCGGCGCGGTCGCGGCCGTCATCCCGACCCATGGGTCCAGCACCTCCACGGGCGAGTCGCTGGAGCCGGCGACGTGCAGGCCGAGGGCGATCAGCGATCGGAAGGCGTACGCCCAGCGGGCGCGTTCTGCGCCGAGCCGCTCCGGGATCCATCCATCGCTCGAGACGAACGAGGGTTGGACCACGACCGCCGGCCGAACGGCCGCGAGCTCGGTCAGCAGCTCGGGCGGAGTGACCGAGGCGTGCTCGATGCGCGGGACCCCGAACGGAGGTTCCGTTCGGAACGCCCGCAGGGTCTGGCGTATCGCGTTGTCGCCGATCGCGTGGACCGCGATGGCGAGGCGTCGATCGGCCGTTGCCCGGATGATCTGCGTGAGCTCGGCGGGCTCGGCCCGGGACTCCCCGCGGGTGTGGGGGGCGTCCGAGTACGGCTCCGAGAGCCACGCGGTGCGCGCGCCGAGGGCGCCGTCGGCGAACGTCTTGACGCCGGTCACTCGAAGGTCCTCCGAGGTGCGGAGGTCGCCCGACCCGTCGATCTGGGGAAGCTGGTCCGCGCGCACGTAGGCGCGGATGCGAAGCGGAAGATGGCGCGACCGGTGGGCCTCCTCGATCCGGCGCAGCTCCTCCACCGTCGCCGACATCGCGACGAGCGTCGTGAGGCCCCGAGCGGCCGCCACGTGCAGCCATTCCCCCAGCTCCTTTCCCAGCTCGTCGAACCGGCGGGCCTGGAGCGAGTCCAGGCGCGAGACCGCGGCATCGTACAGCAGGCCGTCCAGACGGGCCCCGTTGCGACCCAAGGAACCGCCCTTGGGGTCCCGCGCGTTCTCGGCCAGCCCCGCCGCGTCGAGAGCGGCGGAGTTCGCGGCCGCGACGTGCAAGCACCGCCGGAACGCGACGATGGGCCGATCGATCGAGATCTGGTCCAGGTCCGCGCGGGTCGGGTACCGTCCCTCCGAGAAGTGGGTCTCATCCCAGCCCCAGCCGAGGATGGGTCCCGACCCCACCCCGGTCGCCGCCCGGAGCCGCTCGACGATCGCCTCGGGCCCCGGGCATGCGCTGAGGTCGACGCCGTTCTGCACCAGGACGGAAGTGCGGATGTGGCAGTGGCTGTCGACGAGCCCCGGTATGAGCGCCCCCCCGGCGAGCGAGCGGGTCGCGGTCCCCGTCGGACGGTGGCGTCGCACCTCCGCCGAGGTTCCCGCGACGACGACGCGCCCGGCGTCGACGAGGATCGCCTCCACCCGGCGATGGCCGGTGAACACCCTGCCGTCGACCCATGCGGTCGGCTCCGAAGTGGTCACGCGCTACCCTGAGGACGAATCGAACCGGGGGGGAAACGGTTGGCGGCTCGTGCGTTCCCCGGGTTAGACGTCGAGGTACCGGTAGAACTCGTACGGGTGCGGCCGCAGGTTCAGCTGCAACTGTTCCTCGTGCTTGATCTCGTGCCAGATGTCGAGGACCGACGAGCCGAAGACGTCCTTCAGGAACCCATCGTCGGACGCGAGGCACTCGAGCGATTCCCCCAGGGATCCTGGGAGCTCGCGGATGCCGAGCTCTTTCCGCTTCGCGGGCGTGAGCTTGTAGATGTCCATATCCACAGGGGGCGGCGGCTCGATCTTCCGCCTGATACCGTCCAGTCCGGCGAGCGCGAGCGCCGCCTCGGTGAGGTAGATGTTCGCCGCCGAGTCCGGCGTTCGGTACTCGATCCGCTTCGCCTCCGGGCGCCCCCGGTGGTAGAACGGGATACGGACGTTCGCCGACCGATTCGACCGACTCCACGCAATGAAGACGGGCGCTTCGTAGCCGGGAACGAGCCGTCGGTAGGAGTTCGTCGTCGGGTTCGTGATCGCGCAGAGCGCGCGGGCGTGGGCGAGGAGCCCGCCGACGTAGTACCGCGCGGTCTGGCTCACCTCGGCGTACGTGTCGTTGGCGTCGTAGAACGCGTTCTGGCCCCCGGACCAGATCGACTGGTTCATGTGCATCCCAATGCCGTTGTCGCCGAACACCGGCTTCGGCATGAACGTGGCGATCTTCCCGTGCTGGTGGGCGACGTTCTTGATCACGAAGCGGACGTCCTGGACGTGGTCCGCGGCCGGGATGAGGTCGTCGAACCGGATGTTGATCTCACCTTGGCCCGCTGTCGCCACCTCGTGGTGGTGGGCGTCCATCGTGATGTGGAAGCTGTCGGCCAAGATGTTGCACATCTCGCTCCGCATCCCCTCCAGCGCGTCGTACGGGGCCGCGCGGTGGTACCCTTCCTTGAACCGGATCGACCCGTGCCCGTCGTTCGACTGCCAAGGTGCCTCGGCGCTTTCGATGGCGTAGCCCGCGCCGCCCCACGCGTCCCGGACCGCGTCCGCCGACGGCAGGAGCTTCACCGAGTCGAACACGAAGAACTCGATCTCCGGCCCCCAATACGAGCGGTCGTATCCGGCCTGCGCGAGCACCTCTTCCGTCCGGCGCGCAATCCCGCGCGGGTCGTGGCCGTACGCCTCCTTCGAGGCGCCGACGAGGATGTCGCAGATGAACCGGGCGCTGCCGCCGTGGGCGCTCCCCCAGGGGATGACCCCGAACGTGGAGGCATCCGGGACGAGGAGCATGTCCGACTCGTAGATCTCGCGGAAGCCGCGGACCGACGATCCGTCCAGCTTCGGGATCCCCGAGACGAACGACTCGGCGTCGAGGGTCTTCGACGGGAGGTGGATGTGGTTGTAGCCGCCGAGGAGGTCCGTGTAGAACAGCTCGACCCACCGGAGGTTCTCCGACTGGATCCGTTGCAGCGCTTCCGTTCCCTTCGCCTGCCGCTCCGCGACCGTCGCCTTCGATGCTGCCGCTGCCACCGTGGTCCCCCGGTCTCCCGACCGTCTCCGGCTACTTCAACCCTCGCGCGCGGAAAGTGGACGTTCGACCAACTCTGGATAGAAAGTCCTTATGCTCATCCATGCGATTAGCATCGCAGGGGTCATACGTCCATGCTTGACGAACTCGACCGGTCGATACTCCAGGAGCTCAACATCGACGCGCGGCGGAGCCACCGCGAGATCGCCCAGCGGCTCAAGGTCTCGCCGACGACGGTCGGCGCGCGCGTGGCACGCCTCGAACGCGAGGGGGTCATCCGGGGCTACGTTCCGTTGCTCGACGACGAGCTGCTCGGTTGGGACCTCGCGGCGACGATCGGGATCCGCATCTCGAAGGGGAAGCTCCGGGAGGTCGAGGAGCGACTCGCGCGCGATCCGCGCGCCTACGCGATCTACGACGTTACGGGTGACTTCGACGCCCTGCTGATCGGACGGTTCCGGGACCGGCGGGATCTGGACCGGTTCGTGAAGCACGCTCTCCAGGACCCGTTCGTCGAACGAACGAACACCCAGGTCGTGCTCAACCGCGTCAAAGAGGACCGTCGCGTTCCGATCTCCTTGCGCTCCGGCGAGCGGGCCGCCGGCAACCCCTAAATGCCCTGCCCCGCGTAGCGGGCCGAGGCGCCTCGATGGACTGGGGGATGCGCAACCGGATCGCCCGGATGTTCGGCGAACGCTCCGGCCACACCGTGATGCTCGCGATCGACCACGGCTACTTCATGGGCCCGACGCGCCGGCTCGAGAACGCGGGGGCGACCGTAGCGCCGCTCCTTCCGTACGCGGACGCGGTGGCCCTCACCCGCGGCATCCTGCGCACCAGCATCCCACCGAGCTCGACCACCCCGATCGTCCTGCGCGTCAGCGGCGGGGCGACGATCCTCCAGGACGACCTGAGCCACGAGGCGATCACGACACCGATGAAGGAGGCGCTCCGGCTCAACTGCGCCGCTGTCGCGCTCTCGGTCTTCGTCGGCGCCGCCCACGAGCACCCGT
Source organism: Thermoplasmata archaeon (assembly GCA_041476045.1). Lineage (GTDB taxonomy): Archaea > Thermoplasmatota > Thermoplasmata > Lutacidiplasmatales > UBA184 > Lutacidiplasma. Next base: position 17,599 of record JBGOSQ010000035.1, read on the forward strand.
CGCTCGTCAACCTGGCCCAGCTCGTGAGCGAGGGCGAGGACGCGGGGATGCCCGTGATGGCGATCACCGCCGTCGGGAAGGAGCTCGAGAAGCGGGACGCGCGCTACCTCGCCCTCGCGTGCCGGGTCTCCGCCGAGCTCGGCGCCCACCTCGTGAAGACGTACTACTGCGACGACTTCAGCAAGGTCGTCGAGGGCTGCCCCGTCCCGCTCGTCGTCGCAGGAGGTCCCAAGCTCGACAATGACCGCGCTGCCCTCGAGCTCTGCCACCGCGCAATCGCAGAAGGGGCCAAGGGGATCGACATGGGTCGGAACATCTGGCAATCCGACCACCCCGTCGCGATGCTGAAGGCGCTGCGAGCGATCGTCCACGAGCGGGCGACCGTCGGCGAGGCGATGGACGTCCTGACGGCGGAGAAGGAACGGCCGCCCGCCCCGGGCGCCGCTTCGGCGTGAGACGCCCGCGCCGAAAGTTCACCTCGGCGCAGGGTTCATTAGTCCCACTCGGTTCGATTCGGCCGAGCGGGGATCGCCCAGCCTGGTCAAAGGCGCCAGATTCAGGGTCTGGTCTCGTAGGAGTTCGTGGGTTCAAATCCCTCTCCCCGCACCCGAACCTCTTTGCGACGCTCACCGGGGGCATTTGCGAAGAGCTCGGAGGATTCCCTACCGGGCGGAACTCCGGCCCTCCGTGAACGCCTGTCCCGTCGGCTGGCTAGGGACGTGGCTATCAGAACACCCATATACCATGACTGTCATTTTGACCATTATGCCCGCATCCGACGCGATCACAAGTATCCCCCTCCATCGGTCGACGCTTCGTGTACTGCAACAGGTCAAGAGCGCCGCCGAGACGTGGGACGAGTTCCTGATGAACGTCACGGATGACTATCTTTCCCCCTCACTTCGCGCGGAACTCAATCGACGCCTCGTGACGGACCGTGTCGTAACGGGGGCCGAGGCTCGTCGAGAGTTCGAGGAGCGACGAAGGCGTGCCCGTTAGGGGGCCCGCACGACGCGGGTGGCCGGCCTTTACCGAGACCGCATGGCGAGAGTTCCTCTCGCTCCCGACCGAAGTTCAGGACGCCCTCGTCGTTGTCTTTCCCGAATTCGTCTCTCATCCGACGCGCCCTTCACCGACGCTGGATGTCGTTCCGGTTCGAGAGGATCCGCTGCGATGGAGATTGAAGATCGGCGGCTACCGGGTCCTCTTCCAGGTCCGGCAGGGCCGTGCTTTGGTGGAGGAAATCGAGCCTCGGACTGGCTCTACCTACGTACGATTCGGCCGATACGCAGCTGCGCAGTCTCCCAAGGGCTAGTCGGGAACTCTTGGACCCAACCTTCCGCCCGGCGCCCAGCGGAAAGGCGAGCCCGCTGGGCTCAAGACGTCAAGTGAAGGCGTTACCATTCCGTTTCGGAGGGACGGCAGTGGCTCTAGGAACCGGAAGGGGTCCTTCCTGCGGATTCGAACTTTCACGCGATGCCCTCTCCCGCACCTGCACTTTCTGGGAAGTCCCGAGGAGGGAACCACACCCGTTCAACGTCAGTGTCGTCCGGGCCTGCCGTAGAAGCAGGGACGATTCCGCTCCGCGAGTAACGGGTGGGGATTCGGTGGAAAGAACTAGACGGTAGGTGCGCGCTTTCTCCTATCCACGCATTGATGGCAGTCGCACTTCAGGATCCTCCGGTGGTTCCAATCACAATTCCCCCAAACGGTTGTGATGGGACGCTGAGTCCCGCGTTCCTCTGTCCTAACCCACCTGATCACGGGCGAGTCCCACTTGGCGAATGTGATTAGGTAACGGCGACTCACGGGAATCGACGCTCGGCCATTACGTTCCAGCTTGAATGATATCTTCAGATCGAATTCGTGACTCATGGGATAGAGCTCCGCGGGTCGGCCATCCGTCACGTGAAGACGAACTCGACTATCGTTCTCCCTTGTGTAGAAGAAGCGAAAGTCGAGGGCTCGGAAGATCGGAAGCGCCTTGCTAGCAGGTCCGTGAAATGCCCCTTCGCGGCCAGACCTCATTTCTGTGTCGCCCTCGACGAACCAGGAGGCAGGTTCCTCCTTTCTGACAGGGAGCGTATCATCTATCGCATGACTCCTCCAAAACGAGACCTCGCCATCCGGGGAGCGCTCCTCGCAGCTAATGGCATCTAGATCCCTGGCCCCTAGCCCCCGAAGGTTCTCGACCCGGAGGAAGAGGAGAAAGGCCCGCGTCCCCTTGTCCTGCTTGGCCCCGGCCTTAGCTCCCGACACGGAAGGCCGCACCCTCGACTCCCAGACGATTCTGACATTACGCTTGACAAAGAAGCGGCCAGCCTCTGTCTCTCCATGGGAGAGGAGGTCGGTGACGAGTTGTCCAACCAGCGTGACGATAATACCGCCCACTAACCCGCCGATGAAGTAGAGGGTCCCCTGATCCA
>JBGOSQ010000036.1:0-19668 GCA_041476045.1 Thermoplasmata archaeon
CGACCTCGGACGGGACCGAGCTCACCCTATTGGACGATCTCCTCGCGCGAGCGGACTTCATCAGTCTCCATGCCGCTCTCACCCCAGAGAACCACCACCTGATCGACGCGGCGCGCTTGGGTCGAATGAAGAAGGGCGCGTACCTCGTCAACGTCGCACGCGGACCGCTCGTCGACGAGGAGGCACTCGTCGCCGCTTTGGACTCGGGCCAGATCGGGGGAGCGGCGCTGGACGTGTTCGAGATCGAGCCGCCGACGCGCACGAAACTCCTGACCCACCCCAAGGTCATCGTGACGCCCCACCTCGGTGCCTCCACGCACGAGGCGCAGAGGCGCGCGGGCCAGCAGGTCGTCGACGAGGTACTGCGTGCGCTCCGGGGCGAACCGTTACAATCCCTCGTGAATCCCGAGGTCGGAGGCGCACCGTGACGTTCGATCCCGAGACCGCGACGTTCCTCATCGCCGGACCCGTCCGCATCCATCCCCGCGTCCTTCGCGCGATGTCGATGCCGTCGGTGAACCACCGCGGCGACTACTTCCACGGCATCGTGGCGGAGATCCGCGAGCTCCTGCCGGTCCTCTTCGGCGCTCCGGGCCACCAGGTGATCCTGAGCGGGAGCGGAAGCGCGGGGTTGGAGGCGATGTACTCCTCGCTCGTCCGGAAGGACGAACGGACCCTCGTTCTCTCGAACGGCAACTTCGGCGAGCGCGCCGACCAGATCGTCCGGCGATACTGCGACCGGGTGACCACGCTCACGGCGCCCTGGGGTCGTCACATCCCGATCGAGGCCGCGGCCGCCGAGCTCGAGAAGGGCGATGTCCGGGCCGTCTGCGTCGTCCACAACGAGACGAGCGTCGGGCTCGCCAACGATCTCGCCCAGCTCGCTCCCCACGTCAAGAAATCCGGCGCGCTCTTCCTCGTCGACGGGATCTCGGCGGTAGCGGGGATCCCGCTCCCGATCCGTGCCTGGGGGGTCGATGCGGTCGTCGCGGGAAGCCAGAAGGGCCTCGCGGCGCCGGCCGGACTCGCTCTCGTCCACCTCTCCGACCGCGCGGTCAGCGAGCTCGGCCGCGGCTCGTTCTACCTCGATCTCCCGGAACACCTCAAGAACCTCGAGAATAACGACACGCCGTGGACACCAGCGGTCCCGCTCTTCCTCGCCCTCCGCGAGGCGCTCCTGCTCCTGAAGGAGGAGACCCTCGAAGGGCGCCTGCGTCGGACCCACGAGCTCGCCGAGGCGACGCGCGCGGCGTGCGCGGCGCTCTCGTTAGAGCTCTTCCCGGACCCGGCGCACCCGTCGGACACGGTGACGGCGATCCTCAACCCGAAGGGGATGGAGGATGCGCAGGTGCGGAAGGTCCTCAAGGAAACGTACAACGTCGAGGTCCAGGGCGGACAGGCCGCGCTCAAGGGCAAGATCTTCCGCATCGGCCACATGGGGATCGCGAGCTGGGCCGACCTGTTGGTCGCCTTCGCCGGCCTCGAGCGGATCCTCGCCCACGCGAACCGCCTCCAGAGGTCCGGGGCCGGGCTCGCGGCGATCGCCGAGCGGATGCCTCCGGCGACCTGACCGCCTAGATATCGACGATAACCCGCGCGCGCCCCCGCGCCGGGTCGAAGACGAGCCGGTGCATCGTGATCGCCTTCACCTCGATCCGCTGCGGGTGCCGCGCAGCGTCGTAGGGCTCGCCCCGCACTTCGGCGAGGACCGACGTCGGCGGCGAGCCGATCGCGCGCGCGTAGATCGTCCGCACGAGAAACCCCTCCGCCTGCTGGAGCAGGAGAAGCTGGCCAAGGAAGGCGACGACGAGCGACGAGGGCTCATCGGCCGACGCCGAGACCGTCCGCTCCTCGGTCGGTCGGACCTTCCGAAGGTCGGTGATCAGCGAGAAGAGGCCGAGCCCGAGCGCCTCGAAGAGCTCCGACGCGTTCGCGCCGGTCGCGCGGATGCCCATGTCGGCTGTCGTGGGAAAGCTCCCCCACGAACGCGTGGGACGGGACCCGACCGGCACCGGACCTCCTCGAGGGCGGGTCGAGGCGGCCACGAGGCTTAAGCGAATCCCTGACTCTGCCCGCGCTCGTGCGCGCCACCCTGATCGTCCCGACGCTCAACGAGGCGGCGTCGATCGGGCACGTCCTCGAGAGCTTCCGTGCGGCGGCGGGCGCCGCGAACGCGACCCTCTTCGCGCGGGACCCGATCGATTGGGAGATCCTCGTCGTCGACGGCGCGTCGACCGACGGCACCGAGGCGCTCGCCGAAGCGGCGGGGGCGCGCGTCCTCGTCGAGCGCCGGAAGGGCTACGGCCGGGCGTACCGGACCGGGTTCGAGGCGGCGAACGGGGACGTCATCGCGACGCTCGACGGCGACGCGACGTACCCGACCGAGGAGGTGCCACGGTTCGTCCGGATGCTCGTCGACGAGGACCTGGACTTCATCACGTGCAACCGGTTCGCGCACCTGGACCGGAAGGCGATGACCACCGAGCACCGGATCGGCAACTGGCTCCTGAACACCTTCGTCTCGATCGCCTACGCACACTACCTGCGCGTCGCCGGCGGCGTCGTCCTCCGCGACAGCCAGAGCGGGATGTGGATCTTCCGCCGACCGATCCTCGACCGTCTCCGCCTCACCCAGGACGGCATGGCGATGAGCGAGGAGCTGAAGCTCGAGGTCATCCTGAACGGGCTCAAGTTCCGGGAGGTGCCGATCCGGTACGCGGAGCGCTGGGGCGCTCCCAAGCTCTCGAGCTGGCACGACGGCCGGAAGAACCTGATGTTCCTGCTCACGAAGCGGCTCGACGTGGCCCGATGGCGCCAGCGGGCCGCGCGCGCCCGACCCGTTTCGGCGGCGGCCGCGCCCCCGGGGCGCTGAGCCAGCCCTACTGGGTCTTCCCCGATCGCTCGCGCGACTTCACGCGCAGGCCGTGGTAGCCGCACTTCCGGCACTGGACCGCTTTGGGGGGGTTCCGGGCCGAGCAGTTCATGCAGATCTTCTTCATCAATAGCCGATTGACGGCCTCGGGGAACGGCATGGACGCGACGCGCCACGACCGGTAGGGTATAAATCGTCCCCCCGCGCGCCGGCAAACCGTCTTGTCCGCTCGACGGCGTACGCTCCGACGTGACGGAACTCCCCGATGGTCGCCACGCCGTTGGTATGGCCCGGACGGCCATCGTATCGGCCCTCTCGCCCGACCCGCCGAAGGATCCGGCGTCGGCGTTCCGCTCGGTGTCGCTGCCCCCGCTGTTCGACGAGCCCCGGGGCGTCTTCGTCACCCTGACCGAGCATCGGAACAGGGCGTTGCGCGGGTGCATCGGGTTCCCGGTCCCGGTCTACCCGCTGCGCGCGGCGATCCCGCGCGCTGCGGTCGCGGCGGCGGTCGAGGATCCGCGGTTCCCCACGCTCGCGCGATCGGAGCTCGATCGCACGGTCATCGAGGTCTCGTTGCTCACCGTCCCGGAGCCGATCGACGTCGCGGATCCGTTGGCAAGGCCGGCCCAAGTCCAGATCGGCCGGGACGGCCTCATCGTCGACGCTGACGGCGCGAGCGGGCTCCTCCTCCCGCAAGTGGCGACGGAACAAGGGTGGGATGCCCGCACGTTCCTCTCGGAGACGTGCCGGAAGGCCGGGCTTCGGCCGGACGCCTGGCGATCGGAACGCACGCGCTTCCGCCGGTTCCGGGCCGAGATCTTCCACGAGGTCGAACCGGGCGGACCCGTGGTGGCGCGTCGGATGGACGCGACCCACTGAGGCGGTCGGCGCGCTAGGGCGGCGGGGCCGGAACGGGCGCCCGGACGATGTCGAGCTCCTCGTGGCCGACGCGAGACGCCGCGATTACGGGGGTGAAGCCGAGCTCCGCGAAGGACCTTCGCAGCTCCTCGGGGTGGGAGAACTCGGTGTAGACGAGGGTTCCTCCCGGAACGAGGACGCGCCGGAGCTCCGCGACGGCGCGCGGTCGCCGGATGTACTCGGAGTGGCGCTCCTCCACGTGGTGGAGGACCCCGATCGCGAAGACGGCGTCGAACGTCGCGTCGGGGAACGGGATCGCGAGGGCGTCCGCGGTCCCGAGCTCGAACGCATTGGGGAGGGTCCCGTACCGTCGGATCAGACTTCGGCGCGCCGTCTCTACCTGCTGAGGGTCGAAGTCGGTGATCACGACGCGCTCGGGCCGGTACCGATCGTAGACGAGCGCGGAAAGCCCGCCGACCCCCGCTCCGAGCTCGAGGGTGCGCGACGCCGCGGAAAGCGATAGATGCGGCTCCATCCGCCGAAGGAGTCGCGCCGAGCGGGAGGCGTTGCCGCGGTTGATGAGCCATCGCAGGAAGCGGTTCATCCGGCCCATGTCCGCGCTCCAGGGCCTACGGGAGGCGGGCGGCGCGGTCGACGCGTGCCGAGAACGAGAGGTCGTCGATCTCCCACTTTCGGTACGCGTCCCCCTCGGGGGCGGGTCCGTCGGAGAGGTCGAGGGTGTCACAGAGGAGCTCCTTCGCGACCGTCTCGCGCCGCGCGGAGAGCGCGCGGAAGAGCTCGCCCGTCGCGTAGAGCCGGACGTCGAGGTGATCGGAGTAGGCGAGCCCGAGCTCTTTCCGGACCCGTTGCAGCCGTCGTAGGACCTCGCGGACGAGCCCCTCCTCGAGCAGCTCCGGGGACGGGGTGCGGCGGAGGGCGGCTCGCATGACGCCGCCTGCCTCGCGACGGACCCACTCGGCCTCGGGGAGGTCCGGAGGTTTCGCGGGATCGCTCCACCGACGGATCGCTCGGACGTTGAGCTCGTCCGCGAGGAGGCGCTCCCCCTCGGTCCCGAGCGCGGAGATCTGGTGGACGGTGCCGTCGAACGCGAACTCGTCGAGCGGGATCCTCGATCGGACCCCGGCACGCTGTCGGAGCTCCCGGCCGACCTCGACGAGCGCGCGGAGCTCCGCCATCCCCGTGATCAACGCGCCGTCCGAGGGGGGACCGGCCTCGGGCCAGCGGGTAAGGTGCACCGAGGCGTTCGTGGTATCGAACGCCGAGCCGAGGAGCTCGCCGTAGAGGTGCTCCGAGGTGAACGGCGCGTACGGCGCGAACAGGCGTGCGAGGGTCACGAGCGTGTAGGAGAGGCAGTCCGAGGCCGACGACTTGTCCTCGCTCGCCTCCTCCGACCAGAACCGGGGGCGCGAGCGTCGGAGGTACCACGTGCTGAGGTCGTCGACGAAGCCCCGGAGCGCGAGCGCGCCGCGGCGCGCCTCGAACGACGCGAGGCTCTCCGTCACCTCGCGGGCGGTGTCGTCCAGCCGGTCCAGGAGCCATCGGTCGAGCGTCGACGTGGGCTTAGGCCGCTGCGTGGCCGCGCGGTGCCCGTCGAGGCGCGCGTTCTGCCGGTAGAACTCGTAGACGTTGAGGAGCGTCCCGAGCGTTCGCGCCGACGCCTGGCGGACGTGCGCCTCCGTGATCGTGAGCGGCTCGGTATGGTCGACGACGAGGAACGACCACCGGACCGCGTCGCCACCGAACGTTTCGAGGAGTCCCATCGGGTCGATGGCGTTCCCCTTCGATTTGGAGAGCTTGGCCCCCTTGCTGTCGACGACGTGGCCGTTCGAGACCGCGACTCGGTAGGCGGGGCGTTGGAAGAGGGCCGTCGAGAGGACCAAGAGCGAGTAGAACCAGCCGCGCGTCTGGTCGATCCCCTCGGCGACGTAGTCGAGGGGCTCATCGGGCGCGAACGGGCCTTTCGCGAACGGGTAGTGGAACTGTGCGAACGGCGCGGAGCCGCTATCGTACCACGCATCGATCGTGTACGGCTCGCGTCGGGCCTCGGCGCCGCACGTCGGGCACGGGAATCGCATCCGGTCGACGGTGATCCGGTGGGGATCGAACCCGTCGGGGAGCGCGGAGCCCGTTCGCTCGGCCAGCTCGGCGAAGCTTCCGATGCAGTGGGCGTGCCCCGCCTCGCACATCCAGACGGGCAGCGGAGTGCCCCAGTAGCGGTTCCGCGAAAGCGCCCAGTCCTTGGCCTCGGTGAGAAAGTTGCCGAAGCGGCCATCGCGGAGGTACGCGGGATGCCAGTCGACCTGCCCATTGTTGGCGACGAGTTCGGAGGTGAATCGGGAGGTCCGGACGAACCACGAGTCGAGCGCGCGGTAGATGAGAGGCTGGTTGCACCGCCAGCAGAACGGGTAGGTGTGCCGGACCGTCTCGGACCGAACGACAGCTCCGGCCTCCGTCAGATGCGTGAGGAGGACCCGGTCGGACGCCTTGAACCCCTTTCCGGCGACGATCCCGGCATCCGGTCCGAAGTGGCCGCGCGAGTCGAGCGGATCGAACACGCCGACGCCTTCGCGCTCCCCGATCCGGGCGTCGTCCTGGCCGAAGCTCGGAGCGATGTGGACGAACCCGGTCCCCTCTTTGGCGTCGACCATCGCGTCGAGGACGATCCGGTACCGGCCCGGTCCGCTCCCGGCGAGATCGAACAGCGGCCGGTACGTCCGTCCGGCGAGGTTCGTACCGGGCACGCGCCTCAGCACGGTCGCCTCCGGGAAGTAGCGGGCGAGCGCGCCCTCCGCGAGGAGGTACTGGTTGTCTCCATCGCCGGCGATGGCGACGTAGGTGAGCTCCGCGCGGGCGGCGATGAGGAGGTTGGCCGGCAACGTCCAGGGCGTCGTCGTCCAGACCAGGACGTAGGTGGGCGGCTCGCCCTCGACGGGATCGAGCGGGATCCGAACGGTCAACGACGGGTCCGTCGCGTCCGCGTACCCCTGCGCGACCTCGTGCGAGGAGAGCGGGGTCTCGCAGCGAGGGCAGTAGGGGAGGACGTAGTGGCCCTTCTCGAGGAGCTTCTTGTCCCAGAGCTGGCGGAGGGACCACCAGACGCTCTCGATGTACTCCGGGCTCATCGTGTAATACGGGTGCTCGTAGTCGAGCCAGTAGCCGAGGCGCGCGCTCATCTCCTGCCAGGCCGCGATCGTCTCGAGCGTGCTCGCCCGGCATTCCTCGCAGAACCGTTCGACGCCGAACGCCTCGATCTCCTTCTTCGACTTGAGACCGTGGCGCTTCTCGATCTCGAGCTCGACGGGGAGCCCGTGGCAGTCCCACCCGGCCATCGGCGATACGATCCGGTGGCCCCGCATCCGCCGGAATCGGAGGTAGGTGTCCTTGAGCGTCCGACCGATCACGTGACCGATGTGCGGGAGACCGTTCGCCGTCGGCGGTCCCTCGGTGAACCGGTAGACGGGACCGTCCGCGTGGCCCCAACGGACCGCCTGCGGAACGCCCGTCGCGTCCCAGTAGGAACGGATCCGTCGCTGGATGCCGGGGAGGCTCGGTGCGCTCGGGCTCGCTTCCTCCGGCGGCGTCACGGTGCGGCGCGACGCTGCCACGGAAGATAAAGGGCGCGAGGAGCGCTATCGGAAGAGCCCGTACGGCGGAGGCGATTGCGACGCCGGCCCGACGTGGGCGGAAGGGTGCCGTCGGACGATCGTCCCCTCGACCTGGGCGATCTGGCAGCCGGGACCCAAGAGGATCCGCTCCGCGCGCACGTGCTGGCAGTGGATGCCCTCGAGCTCGACCTCCTTGGCCTCGATCGTGAGCACCTCGAGCCGGCCACCTCCGAAGAGGCGCCCCGGGCGCGTGATGGTCACGCGGTCCGCACGGATCGCGCCGATGGTCGATTCCCCGCGAAGTCGCCCGACGACCTCGGTCGCGACGACCGCGCCGCGAATCGAAGCGCGACCGTCGTACTCGACGCGGACCGCAGTGATCTCCGTGGCATCGAGGGCACCCTTCCACCGTACCGTGCCGGCCGAACGGATCGCTCCGGCCACGCTCGCGGATCCGCGCAGATCGATCGCCGGCCCGTCGAGGCTCGAGCCGAAGGTGAGGGTCCCGTCACCGCCGATCGAACGCGAGACGCGAACCACGCCGCCGACATCCAGGGTCCCGCGCGCGGTGACGGTCCCGGCGATGAGGCTCCCCCGGATCGAGACAAGTCCGGAGAGCTCGGCGGAATCGACCTCGACGTTCCCGAGGACCTTCGCGGCGCCCTGCGCGCTCCATCGCTCCGCTCGGACCGACTCCCGCCGCACGGCCCCGGCGTCGTGGAGGTCGCCGGAAGGCGGCGGGGCCGTCGCGGGGGGAGATGGGGCAGGCACGGAGCTGGCGGAGGTCGACATCGCGGGTTCGACCGTTTGGGGGAGTTAAGGGTGCGGGGGGACCGGAGGGATCCGAAGCCGCCGGTGCTGCACCATGATACAGAGGTCCTGTACGACCGGCACGCCCCGCAGCTCGGCCTTCGCGGCCGCCTCGGCGTTCACGACCCCAAGCTGCATCCAGATCGCGCCCGCCCCGATCTGTAGGGCCTCATCGACCACGGGGCCGACCTGGTCGCTACGTCGGAAGATGTCGACGATGTCGACGGTCGTTCCCGCCGGGAGAGCCGACAGCGACGGGTAGGCCCGCTCGCCGAGCACCTCCGGGAGCATCGGGTTGACCGGCAGGATCCGGTATCCCTGGGACTGGAGGTACCGAGCGACCTCGTTGGAGTCGCGCTCCGGCTTGTCCGAGAGGCCGACGACCGCGATCGTGCGCGCGGTCGTGAGGAGGTGCTGCAGTCCCTCGTCCGTCAGGGGCATCGACGGGACGACGGTCCGTCGGTACAAAGCCCTGACGCGCGGAGTGGTGGTGCTAGCCGGGCGGCGGAGGGGGCGGCGATGGAGTCGGCGGAGGGACGACGGGGACCGCGAGGGGCGGGTACGTCGTTCCCCCGTAGTGGGCCGGGCCCCACGGCGGAGGAGCCAGCGAGAACGGGGGCGGCGGAGGCGGGGAGGGGCGCGAACGCACGTAGAGCACGATCGCGACGCCGACGCCGAGGAGGATCAGCCCGAAGTGAAGGCCCTCGGACCACCCGACCGACACGAGCGTGAGGAACGCGATCGCGTCGGTGGCGCCGTGGAGCAGGATGACCCAGACGAGGTTCCCGCGGCCCGCGCGAACGGCCATCGCGAAGGCGAACCCGAGAAGGAAGAGGGTCGTGTAGCTGAACGGCGCAGCGGCGAGGTACGTCGCCCCGTAGTAGAGGTGGACGCCCGCGAACAGCGCGCTCGTCCACGCGGCGTGCCAGCCGAGATTGGGGGATCCGCGCGCGATCCAGTAGCCGAAGATCCAGCCCCGGAAGATCGTCTCCTCGAACGCGCCGATCGCGAAGGAAAGGACGACCCAGACCCATGGGTTGGGCTGCGCCGACTCGAGCACGGGGTTCGGCTGGTTCAGGAGGTCGAGCGCTGCCGGGTCGAGGAGCGTGTAGACGATCAGGAGGAGGACGATCACCCCGATCGCGAGAAGCGAGAACACGCCGTACCACGCGAGCGATGGGGCGAACGACGACCCCAGCCGGTCGGCGAACCGATCGAGCGGACGGACCCCGACCAGGACGGCAAAGGCGAGGATCGGGATCCCGTAGGTGACGAACAGTCCGCCGACGAGCGTTCCGTAGAGCGGGCGGAGCCCGGGCAGGGCTGCCGGCACCACGTACTGGCTGAGGATCGCGACGAGCGAGATCACGAGCGCGAGCGCGTAGGCGCTCGTCGAGCCGAGGCGTCCCCGTCCGGCCGGCTGCACCTCCTCGGCCGGTTCCGCGAACATTCTGGGCGCGCGACCGGCCGGCGCTACTTATGGGTTCGGCGACTTCGCGGGCCGGGGTTCGACACGCCGTGGACACCGTCGTGCTCGTCAAGGTCGTCCCCGACGTCGACGCGCTCCGTTTCGATCCGTCGACCGGGACGGCGCGGCGCGACGGTCTCGACCTCTTCCTCAATCCGTTCGACCAGCGCGCGCTCCGTGTCGCGCTCGACCTGCGGCGGCCCGGCGAGTCGGTACGCGTGGTCTCGATGGGTCCGATCGCCGCGGAGAGGGCTCTGCACGAAACGCGCGCTCTCGGGGCGGACCGTGCGGTGCTCCTGACCGATCCGGCGCTCGCGGGGTCCGACACCCTCGTCACGGCCCGGGTCCTCGCGAGAGCGGTGGAACGGCTGGGTGCAGAGCTCGTGCTCACCGGCCGCTGGACGACGGACTCCGAGACCGGGCAATTGCCCCCCCAATTGGCGGAGCTCCTCGACCGGCCGTTCGTACCGGCGGCGCGTCGGATCGCGAGGACGGTCGAGGGCGAGCTCGAGATCGATTCGGACACCGAGGACGGCTGGCGCTCCCAGCGGGTGGGACTTCCGGCGGTCGTTTCTGTCGGAGAGAAGATCGCGAAGATCCGCAAGCTCCTCCCGGACGAGGTCCGCGCGTCGCTCGATCTCCCGGTCGAACGATGGTCCGTGTCCGATCTCGGGATCGCGCCCGGGTCGGTCGGCCTCGCCGCGTCGCCCACGTTCGTCGTTCGCCTCACCGACGAGGCGCCGCACCGGACGCCGCGGATCTTCGGGGACGGCAGCAACGCCGAACGCGTCGAGCGGGCCGTCGGAGCCGTTTCGCTGCTCCTCGAAAGCGCTCCGATCGCGGGGCCGGGCTCGCGCGGCCACCGGGACGTCGCGCCGAACGACCGAGGACGGTTCCTGGTCCTCGCGAGCGGCTCGGACGGCGCGGCGGCCGCCCCGGCTCGGGACATCGTCTCCGCGGTCCATCGCGACCCGGCGGGATGGAACGCCGAGGCGGTCTGGGTGGGGTCGGTTCCCCCGGACGCGGACCTTCGGTCGCTTCAGTCGGTCGGGGCACGGCGCGCGTGGGTCGCACGCGACCCGTCGGCGGCCGTAGAGCCGGAGACGGTCGCTACCGTGCTCGGCGCGGTCGCGCGCATCGGAACGGAACCGGTGGGCGTTGCCGTCCTCTCGGACCTGTTCGGTCGGTCGGTCGCCGGCCGGCTATCGGCCCACGAGGGCTGGGGCCTGACCGGCGATGCGATCGGGATCCTGCGGGGCGACGACGGACGACCGCACTACCGGAAGCCCGCCTTCGGAGGCCGATGGGTCGCGGAGATCGGAACGCGATCGGGTCCGGCGCTCGTGACGATCCGACCCGGGGCGCTCCCGCGTGCCGCGCCGGCGGCGGGCGAGCTCCTGCCGATCGAGATGCTCTCGGCACCGGCTCGGTCGCGACGCGTTCTCCCGATCGCCTCGGGGATCGAACGCGACGAACGGTGGGGCGATCCCGGCTCTGCGCCGGTCCTGTGGATCGTGGGCCAGGGGGTCGGAGGGCCCGAGGCGGTCGTCGCGCTTCGCGACATCGCCCGAGGGCTCGGGGCCGCGCTCGGCGCCACTCGCCGCGTCGTCGATCTCGGGTGGGCGCCGCGCCAGGTCCAGGTCGGGTTGACGGGTCTCTCGGCGGACCCGACGCTCGCCGTGCTCATCGGGGTCGGAGGCTCCGCGAACCACTTGGTGGGGCTCCATCGTGCCCGGGTCCTGCTCGCCGTGAACCGCGACCCGGCCGCTCCCGTCTTCGCAGGCGCCGACGTCGGGATTGTCGGAGAGTGGCAGGAAGTGGTGCCGCTCCTCGTCCCGGCGCTGTCGGTTACGGTGGCGCGGATCCGCGAACGCGCTCGGTGAGCTCGAGCGCCTTCTCCGCGGATTGAAGGCACGCGACGAGGTCCTCCAGCGTGGCGCGCGCGCTGCGCGCCGTCGTGGGGGTGACCCGCAGGCGTAGCGTCGGACCCTCGTGCTCCGCGATGACGAACTTAGGCTGGTCGGCCGCGAGGGCGCGCAGGATACGGTCCGCGGTCGCGGCGGAATCGTACCGACGCTCGAGGCGGACCTCTACGGTGGGTTCGTTCCGCTCCCCTTCCGAGGCGTCGATGGGGTTCCTCCGCTGCCGGTCTGGGGACCGCGTTCGAGCGCGTTCGGGACCATCGGCGCCGTCCGAGTGCGACGCCGGCTCTCCTCGGTGGCACGCTCCTGCAGGTAGTCCAGGATCGACGGCCAGACCGACGCGTCGGTCCGCGCCTTGTTCTCGAAGTTGTTCTCGTTGAGGAACCGCGCGAAGGACTTCGCCGTCGCCTCGTCCCACGTCCCGTGGGGCCGGCCCGAGTAGAAGCCCAATAGCGACAGGTGGTGCTGGACGACGCGCGCGACCTCGGTAGTGAGCGGGACGAGCGTCGCCGGGTCCTCGCGGGAGAGGAGCGTCAGATCGTAGAGCTTGAAGACGCGCTTCACCTCCTCGATCGGGGACGGGTGATCGTCGACGCGGATGTCGACCCACCGGTCGCTCCCCTCGTCGTACCCGCCCTTGGTCCGGACGATGAGGAGCGCCGCCGACTGCATGCCGCGCCGGTCTCCGCCCTCACGCTGGCCGGCGGCGAGGGACGCAAGGAGGCGCTCCGGGAGGTCCCCCGGCGTCGACTCGAAGGCACGCGACATCCCGCGAACGACGTCCTGCGCGAGCAGGATGTTGCCCTGGCAGGTGTATCCGTCGCCGACCTGATGACCGGCCCAGTCGAGGCACTTGGCTCCCGTGAACGCGGCGGCCCGGCCCTTCGCATCGACGACGCCGACCTGCCGGACGTCGCTCTTCGGGTCCGCGCGGGTCAGCCGGTCGACGACCTCGGAGGCGCTGACGCCGTCCTTGAGAAGGGCGAGGCCCTCGGGGCCGTAGCGCACGTTCGCCCACGCCTGCGTCGCGATCGCGCCCACCTCCGCCTGGGCCCACGGAACGACGGCCCCGACGGCGAGGAACTTCGATTGTACCGCGATCCCCCACTCGCCCCGATCCGGGTCGCACGCGACGATCGAGAACGTTCCGAACCGCGGTGGGGCCATCGCATCGGGAGTCACGTCGCCACGCCTCTTAACGTTCGGCGGTGCGCCGATCGGCGGGCGCGGCCTCGACGTCGCTCAAGACCGCGTCGCAGAGGCGACGGGCCCGCTTCCGGTCCCCGTCGGCATAGGCGTCCTGGGCCGCGCGGAGCGCCCCCACCCAGCTCTCGACCGCTCGACCCTCGGAGCGTCGCACCTCGATGAGGCGCGCGACGAGCCGGATCCGGTTGGCGGTCGGCTCTTCCTCATCCGAGGTCGGGAGGCCCCGGTCGCCCGTGGGGACGTACGAGACGAGACCCCGCGGGAACTCGGAGAGCTCCGGCTCGCCCTCCGATTCATCGAGGGCCCGATCGATGCCGACGAGGAGCGCCTCGGCCTCGACGAGGTGTCCCTGGGCGAGGTGTCCTCGCGCCTCGGCGAGGGCGGGGAGGTGACGTGTCCGCTCCTCCGTGGGGGAGTGATCGACCCGCAGCGTGAGGCCGTCGAGGAATCCCTCGACCTCTTCGGCGGAGGGCGGGCCCGGTCGCGGGCGGCGGGTCCGGCTCACGCCGTCTCGGCCGGGGGCGCGGCGGCCGGGGCCGGTGCCGCGGGGCGGCCGGAGCTCTTCGGCATCGGGACGCGGGCGCGGACCGATTGCCAGAACGAATCGATGTCGGCCCAGAACGCGTCGCTCGGACCGTTCGCAGCGAGCGTGGCCCGGGCGCGTTCGGCGCATGGAGCGAGGTCGGTCAGGTCGATCGAGTGCTTCGTGCCCCAGTCGATCGTGGCCTCGGCGAGATCGCGATGCGTCTCCGCCTCGCGGGCGAGGCGCTTGATCTCCTTCTCCCCTGGCGGCAGGGCATGGTCGGGATCCCACTGGGGGGGCTGAGGGGCGGGGATCTCGACGCGCAGGCGTTTGAAGGGCATCGGCATCGTCGGCCACCGGGGTTCCGCGAAGCGGACGGCGAGCTGGTCCAGGTGACTGATCGCGGTCACGAGGTCGCCGGTAGCAAAGCACGCCTCGGCCCGCTCGAGCAGTACGACCAGCTCGTGCGACGGCGCGCCCTTCCAGAGGTCCAGGTGGAGCGCCACGCGATCCGGGCCCAGACGTCGTGCGACGCGGCGTGCCGTCGGATCGGCGATCGGCTCGGTGGGTTCGATCTCGGGGGGACGGTTGGGAGCGCCGGGCATAGGTGGGTTAGAGGAACGCCTCGAACTCCTTCGTGATTTCGGGGTACTTGTCCCGAACGGCCTTGAGGATGTTGTGGACGGTTAGCTTCTGGAGCTTCACGTCCTGCAGGGCATCGATGACCTTGTCGAAGGTCTCGTCGGAGAGGGAGCAGAGCTTCTCCTTCGCGAGCCAGTTGCGGTAGAGCTTCTCCTCGAGCCGGAGGCGCCAGCCCTTCTCGTACTCCTGGAACGCGGTCGCCGAGGCATCGCCCGAGTGCACGGCCTTCGCCGCGACCTCGCCGCAGATCTTGCCCGCGATGCACCCGTTGGCGATCCCGCCGCCGGTGAGGGGGTCGATCATCCGCGCGGCGTCGCCGACGATCATGAGCCCGTCGGTGACGGTCTGCTTGAGCGGGGGCGAGATCGAGACGCCGCCGCCGACGACATCGATCTTCTTGCCCTTCGCATAGCCGGGGTGCTTGGCGATCCACCGGTCGAGGTACGTGCGTGCGGCGGCCGGTTCCTTGATCTGGGAGAGTTGGACGCCGATCCCGACGTTCGCGAGGCCGTCCGCCTTGGGGAAGATCCAGACGTAGCCGCCCGGGGCGACGGTCCCGAGGTAGAAGTCGCAGTAGCGCGTATCGCAGTCGACGTCGGTCATCCGGTACTGGAGGCACGAGTCCATGTCGCGGAGGGCCAGGTTGGTCGGGATCCCCGACCACCGGCCGATCTGGGACTCGAAGCCGTCGGCCCCGATCGTGACCTTCGCGCGGATCTCGAACGGCTCCCCGAACGCCTTGGCCCGGACGCCGACCACCTTGCCGCCTTCCTTGATGACGCCGGTCGCGGCGGTCTTGAGGAGCATCTCGGTGCCCGCGTTCGCGGCGTCGATGGCGAGCTGCTTGTCGAAGGCGTCGCGCTCGACGACATAGCCGACCTCGTTGCCGGCGTGCTTTTCGTTGATCTCGAAGACCTTCTCCGAGGGGGAGAAGATCCGTGCGCCCTCGACCTCGAGGTTGATCCAGCGCGAGCTGGGGATAATTCCGACCTCCTTGAGCCACTCCTTGCTCATCCCCTCGCCGCAACGGACGGGGCTGCCGACCTCCTGTCGCTTCTCGATGAGGAGGGTCTTGGCGCCGTTCTTGGCGGCGAACTTCGCCGTCATGCTGCCGGCCGGGCCGCCGCCGACGACGAGCACGTCCGTCCTGAGATCCTTGACCATGATGTTTCCCTTCCGAGTAAGCGCCTCAGCCGATCTCGATCGCGCCGACGGGGCATGCCTTGACGCAGATCTCGCACCGGGTGCAGACGCGTTCGTCGAACGTGATACGGGTCTCGTCGAGGTAGATGCAGTTCAACGGGCAGACACCCACGCAGGCGCTGCAGTAGATGCAGAGCTGGCCGCTCGACTCGATGTGGAGGCTCTTCTTCCCCGGCACCGCGGACCCTGCCGACCACCCGAGCGATTCGTATTAAACCCTTCGAATGCGTCGAAATTACTTGTCGCTAGGAATGCGACGCGGGGGGATTGGGGGCGAGCCCTTTCTCGGCCAGGTACTTCTCCACATCGAGGGCCGCCATGCAGCCCAGGCCCGCCGCGCTGACCGCCTGCCGGTACCGGTGGTCGTAGACGTCGCCGGCGGCGAACACGCCTTCGACGCTCGTCCGCGTGATCTCGTGGGTCCAGACGTACCCCTTCGGGTCGAGGTCCAGGTGGCCCCGGAGGACCTCCGTCGCCGGGTCGTGGCCGATCGCCAGAAAGAGGCCCTGGGCGACGAGCTCGGACGTGGCGCCGGTCCCCACGTGGCGGAGCTTGAGCCCCGTGACCGAGGCCTCGCCGAGCACCTCGGTCACCTCGTGCTCGAGCAGGAAGGAGATCTTCGGATGATCGCGCGCCCGCTGCTGCATGATGCGGCTTGCACGAAGATCCGGGCGTCGGTGGATGATCGTGACGTGGTCGGCGAACTTCGTGAGGAAGAGGGCCTCCTCCATCGAGGAATCGCCGCCGCCGATGACCGCAACGTGGCGTCCCTTGAAGAAGAACGCATCGCACGTCGCGCACGCGGAGACGCCGTGCCCGCGCAGTCGCTGCTCGGAGGGGAGGTCGAGCCAGCGCGCGTTCGCACCCGTGGCGACGATCACCGCCTCGGCATCGATGGCCCCGGCCGCGCCCGCCTCGAGGTGGAACGGGTGCCGGCCGAAATCGACCCCCGTGACGTTGGCGTCCAGGAACTCGGTGCCGAACCGTTCGGCCTGCTTGCGCATCCGCTCGACGAGCTCGGGTCCCTGGATCCCGTCCGGGAACCCGGGGAAGTTCTCGACGTCGGTCGTCAGCATCAGCTGTCCGCCCGACGGCACGCCCCCGATCACGAGGGGGGAAAGGTTCGCCCGCGCGCAGTAGATCGCGGCGGTAAGCCCGGCGGGCCCGCTTCCCATGATGGCGACTCGGACCTTGCGAGCAGCGGGCGAAGCGGCCACGGGTCCCGTCGGTCGCGCAGGCGAATAACGATGCCGCCCCGGGTTCAGCGGCGCCCTGGGGGGAGCCGGACGGAGTCCGCTCCCGACGGTTCGCCGTACCGACTTCGGTAGAAGAGGAGCGGGATACCGTCCACACCGCTCTCGATATCGACGACCCGGCCGAGGAAGAGGTGGTGATCGGTGGAGACGATCGCCTCGACGACCTCGCACTCGAACGAGGCGAGGGCGCCGTCGAGCCGCGCCGGGCCATCCCGGAGACGGTGGACCGCGACCCCGCGGAACTTCTCCGATCGCGTGATCGCCTGCGCGAACCGCTCGCTCAGAGGCCGCTGGTCCGCGGAGAGGAGGTTGACGGCGAACCGCCGGGTCCGCAGGATCACAGGGGTCGCGTCGGCATCGTGGGTCAGACAGACGAGCAGCGTCGGCGGGTGGAGCGAAACGGAGACGAGCGAGTTCACGGTTAGGCCCGCGTCCTCGCCCCCGTCGCGCGCCGTGACGACGGAAACGCCCGAGGCCCATCGGGAGATGAGCGCGCGGAAGGCGTCCGGTGCGACCCCCTCGGGGGGGAGCGACGCCTCGGTCACGCCTCCCGCCACTTGAACACGTAGATCGCCGCGAGGAAGATCAGGATCGATCCCACCGCCACGATCCCGAGGTCCACGAGGGAGCCCGCGAAGTTGTTGAAGAGCATCACGCGGTTCATGCCGTCGATGACGTAGTACAGGGGCAGGATGTGGGCGACCTGCTGGAGCGCGGGAGGGAACAGCGAGACGGAGAAGAACGTCCCCGAGAGGAACATCATCGGGAACGTGATCAGGTTCCCGATGACCGCGGCCGTCTCCGGCGTCTTCGCCACGCTCCCGGCGAGCATTCCCAACGAGACGAAGAAGAACGGTCCCAGCATGAGGAACGGAATGAGGCCCAACGATAGGGTCACGTGCGCGCCGAACGCGACGACCCCGATCGCGACCATCAGCGCGGCGGACATGAACGTGAGGACGATGTACCACAGGATCTTCGCCGTGAGCCATTCGCCCTTGGTGAGCGGGGTCAGCGAGAGCTGCCGGAACAGCCCCTCCTTCCGGTACGAGGAGCTGATGTCGACCATCGAGAACATCGGGCTCGTGAGGATCGAGAAGCCGATCAGGCCGGGAACCAGGTAGTCGATCGGCTTGAGGAGCTGGCTTCCGACGGTGTGCGTCGAGACCCCGATGAGGGGGGTCGCGTTCACGGCGGCGAAGCTGAACCCGTTTCCCACTCCTTGGACCGCCGACATGGCGATCCCGCTCGATACGGAGTCCTGCGGGTTGATGTAGAGCGTCAGATTGACGCGCTGGTGGGACGCGTAGTCGACGGCGAACCCGGAAGGGATCACGAGCCCCACAGGATCGGAGTTGTTCGCGAGCCAGTGGGAGAGGTTCTCCCCACCGTGCTCGGATGCCGTCCAGAGGACGACCTTCACCGCGCCGGAGTCGTTCAGGGCCTGGAGGAACTGGGCGCTCACCGCCGTCGGGTGGTCGTTGTTCTCGACGTAGAGAGTGACCGCGGTGGCCCCGGCGCTGAAGATGAGCCCGAACAGCGAGACGAAGATGATGGGGAAGAACAGCGAGAAGAACAGCCCCAGGGGGTTTCGGAAGTAGCCGCGGGCGAAGACGGTGAAGTCCGCGTAGATCCTCCGGCCGTTCATCGGGCCCCCCCTCGCTTGACCTCGCCCTCGTCCATGCGACCCACCATCGCGACGAAGACGTCCTCCAGCGTGTCGGTCTCGGTGGCGAACCCCTCCCACGGGATCCCGCTCGCCTCGATCGCGGTCAGGACCCGGAGCACGTCGCCCTTCTTCTCGATGGGGATCTCGACGCGACCGTCGCTCGACTTCGCCGCGACGCCCAATCGATCGTGAAGGTAGATGGCGAGCGAAGCGGGTGCGAGCACCTTCAAGCGCTCGGGGCGGCCGTGCTCGTCGATGATCTCCGCCGGGGTCCCGCCCGCGATGATCCGACCGTGGTCGATGATCGCGACCTGGTCGGCGAGAAGCTCGGCCTCCTCGAGGTAGTGGGTCGTGAGGAATACGGTCCTTCCCTCGTCGCGGAGCTGTCGTATCACGTCCCAGATCGTACGGCGCGCC
The DNA here is from genome assembly GCA_041476045.1 of Thermoplasmata archaeon. Classification (GTDB taxonomy): domain Archaea; phylum Thermoplasmatota; class Thermoplasmata; order Lutacidiplasmatales; family UBA184; genus Lutacidiplasma. The sequence goes on from JBGOSQ010000036.1 coordinate 18,473, forward strand.
TGGGGGTCGAGGCCGGTCGTCGGTTCGTCGAGGAAGCAGACCTTGGGATCGTTCGTGAGCGCGAGGGCGAGGCCGAGCTTCTGCTTCTGGCCGCCCGAGAGGGTGTCGTACTTCGTATCGGCCTTGTCGGCGAGGCCGACGCGCTTGAGGATCGTCATCGGATCCGGGTTCGTCCCGAACAGGACGCCGTAGTACTCGACGGCCTCCTTCGGATGGATCTTGTCGAAGAATCGGAAGTCCTGGGGGATCACGCCCGTGTGCCGGTGGAGCTCCGTCGCCTCGGTCCAGGGGTCGAATCCGAGCACGCGGACCTCCCCGTCGGTCCGCTTCCGAAGTCCCTCGAGGATCTCAACGGTCGTCGTCTTGCCGGCGCCGTTCGGGCCCAGGAAGGCGAAGACCTCCCCTTCCCGGACGGTGAAATCGATGCCGTCGACCGCGTGGAGGTCCCCGTAGGTCTTCCTCAGACCGCGGACCTCGATCGCCGCCGGCATGCGATTCGGTGAGGACGTGTGGCCGCATATGACGTTAGGGAGCAGCGATCGCGATCGTTCCCGGCCCCGACCGCGGATGGTATCGGATCTGTGGTGCGCCCGGGGAAACTATCCATAGGGGCGTCGGTTCCCCCGTCCCGTGAAGGCCGTCGTGCTCGGCGGTGGAGGGCTCACCGGGCGCTGCAGCGTTCGGGACCTCGCCCGCGGGGGAAAGTTCGACCAGATCCGCGTCGCCGATCTCGATCTCGCGCTCGCCGAGGAGGCCGCCCGACCCGCCGGGGCGATTGCGGAGGCGACGCGCGTCGACGTCCGGGATCCCGCCTCGCTCGCCCGCGTGCTCGCCGGCGCCGACGTCTGCGTCAACGCGGTCCAGTACGCGTTCAATCTCGACGTCATGGCCGGCTGCCTCGCCGCGAACGTTCCCTACCTCGACTTCGGGGGCCTCTTCCACATGACGCGGCGGCAGCTCGCGTGGCACGATCGGTTCCGATCGGCCGGGCTCGTCGCGATCCCCGGCCTGGGACAGGTTCCGGGGGTCTCGAACGTCCTCGCCTACGAGGCGGCGCGGACGATGGACCGGGTGGATTCGATCGTCATCCGGGACGGCTGGCGCGACTTCACCGAGAACGGCCCGGAGCTCCTCTTCACCTGGTCCCCGAGCACCTTCCTCGACGAGATGGTCCTCGAGGCCCAGGTCTGGGAGAA
>JBGOSQ010000037.1:0-19663 GCA_041476045.1 Thermoplasmata archaeon
CGTGTCGAGGGCCGTGAGGGACTCCTCGAAGACCTGCACGCCCCGCTCGAGAAGCTCGTCCTCGATCGTGAGCGGCGCCATGAACCGGAGGACCTGGTCGTACGGGCCGCACGTGTGCATCAGGACGCCGTTCAGGAGGAGCTGGCGTCGGAGCTGCTTCGCCCGGTCGCCCCAAGGGGTGCGACGCGCGGAATCGCTGACGAACTCGAGTCCGATCATGAACCCCTTCCCCCGGACGTCCCCGATCGACGGGTGCCGCGAGGCGATCGCGCGGAACCGCTCCAGAAGCTGCTCGCCGCGTCGCGCGGTCCGCTTCGGCCATTCCTCCTCGCGGAGCACGTTGAGGACCTCCGTCCCGACCGCGAGCGCGAGCGGGTTCCCGCGGTAGGTGCCGAGGTGGAATCCCGGGGGGAGCTCACGACCGAGGTCGTTCCGGTACGCGACGAGCGAGACAGGGATGCCGCCGCCGATCGTCTTGGCGACGCAGAGGATGTCCGGCGTGACGCCGTGGTGCTCGACGGCCCACATCCTCCCGGTACGACCCAACCCCGTCTGGATCTCGTCGGCGATCAGCAGCAGGTCGTGGCGATCGCAGACCTCCCGGAGGGAGGGGAGGAAGTCCTCGGGCGGGACGACGTACCCGCCCTCGCCCAGGACCGGCTCGACGACGATGGCCGCGAGATCGTCGACGCCCGAGTAGGGGTCGCTCAGGAGGTGCTCCAGGTAGGCGATCGTCCCGTGGCTGGAACCGTCGTGGTCGAGGACCGGCCGGTACGGGTCGGGGTACGGGACGCGGGTGATCTGGCCGCCGTGGAACGCGGTCGTCTGATGGAACTTCTTGCCGCTCGTGAGGTTCGCGGCCCCACCGTGCACGCCGTGGTACGCCCCCGAGAACGCAACGACCCCGTGGCGACCCTTGACGTGCTCGGCGATGTTCACCGCGGTCTCGACCGCGTCGCCGCCGGTGACCGTGAAGAGCACCTTGGACCGGTGTCGCATCGCCCCGGGGAGGACCCCGCTGAGCGTCTCCAGGAAGCGGATCCGGGTCTCCGTGGGAATCTCGAGGGTGTGCCACACCTTCGCCGACTGCGCCTCGAGTGCCGCCTGGAGCCGCGGGTGGCGGTGGCCCAGGTTGAGGACCGAGATGCCGGAGATCCAATCGATGTACCGGTTCCCGTCGACATCCTCGATGGTGGACCCGCGGGCCTCTTGGATCGCGATGGGGAAGTGCTTCGGGTAGACGACCGCCTCGCTCTCGAGCTCGTGCTGGCGCTCGAGGAGGCGACGGGACTCCGGCCCGGGCGGCGGGGTCCGTATCCTCGGTGCATCGGGGAAGCTGAGCCACTCCTGCGAAGCGGTCATGGTTTCACCCGGGCCGGGACCTTTCGACGGTCCGCACCCGCCCGGGGAACGGCCTTGGGACTAATCACTATTTCCGCCCCCGCGACTTGACCCGACCCGTGCCCTCCACACCGGGCCCTCGCGTCGACGTCCACCTGCACCTGAGCCAGTACTGGCCGGATCTCCCCAAGTACTCGTACGGGCCGGAGATCGACTTCTCGGTTCCCGGTCTTCTGAAGGAGCTCGACGGGGAGCAGATCGGGTTCGGCGTCCTTCTGCAGCTGGAGACCGCCCCGTCCGTCGAAGAGACCCTTCGGGAGGGGGAGGAGAAGTTCCGGAGCAGCGTCGGGCGGCTCCTCCGGACCTCTACCGTCGACCCGGCCCTCGGGGAGGAGGAGGTGTCTCAGGCGATCGCCCTCTGGGAGAAGGCCCCCGATCTCGTCGCGATCAAACTCTACCCGGGGTACCGCCACTTCTACCCGGAAGACCCGCGCCTACACCCGGTCTTCGAGTTCGCCCACCGTCGCCGCATCCCGGTGATGATCCACCAGGGCGACACGCTCTACCCGGACGCCCTCGTGAAGTTCGCCCAGCCGATCCACGTGGACGAGGTCGCGGTCCGGTTCCGCGACGTCCCGATCATCATGTGTCACCTCGGGAACCCCTGGATCGAGGAGACCGCCGAGGTCGTCTACAAGAACGAGAACGTCTACACGGACACGTCCGGGCTCCTCGGACCGATGCACCTTCCGTACTTCGATCGGATGGTCGATCGGTCGCGTCGGCGGATCGGTGAGCTGCTCGAGTTCGTCGGAGGCCCGGAACGCGTTCTATACGGGTCCGACTGGCCGCTCCTCCGAATTGATGTCGCCGTGGGGCTCATCAGCCGTCTCCCGATCCCCCCGGAAGACCGCGAACTGATCCTCGGCGGGAACGCGCGGAAGCTGTTCCGCCTGGACGCGCGGTGACGACCCGGACTCCGATTGGCCTCCCCGGCCGGGGGAGCGCGCTGACTCTTGTCACGGTGTCGACTTCGTATACCTATTGTCGTATCTATATTCTACACGCGTTTCGTATATATTCTCGGGCCAGCTCGTCCACTCTGAGAAGAGAAAGATCCGGGACGCGACTGACGGGACTCCCGCGAGGGGAGCACGTCAGGGACTCTGCCGGATCAGAATCCGAAGGAGTGGAAACCCAAGATGAGCACACCGAGTCCGAGCGACGTGGCCCTGGTCCGGAAGGGCGGACCGAGTCGCACCGGGATGTACGCCGTTGGCGCCGTAGTGATCGTGGTCTTGTTGATAGTTGTCGTCGGCTGGCAGGTCGGCTGGTTCAAGGCGAGCTCGCCTCCCTCGAACGGACTTCCGGGTTGCACGCTCCCCCCCTCTGTAACGGTCGCGGGGGCGGGCTCGACCTTTGTCGCACCACTGATGACGACCTGGCAGTCGACGTACTCGCACAGCCAGATCCAGTACGGGTCGGTGGGCAGCGGCACCGGGATCACGGACCTGACCCTCAAGACCGTCGATTTCGGCGCGTCCGACGCGCCCCTCTCGCCCGCCCAGCAGGCGGCGCTCCCCGGCAAGGTCGTGACCATCCCCGAGTCAGCCGGCGGGGTGGCGATCATCTACAATCTTCCGGGGCTCGGCGCGAAGCTCAACTTCACGGGGCCGATTCTCGCGGAGATCTATCTCGGCACTATCACGACGTGGAACGACCCAACGATCCAGGCGGCGAACCCGAACGTCGCGCTACCGTCGAACTCGATCGTCGTCGTCCACCGGTCGGAAGGCAGCGGCACCACGTTCGCGTTCACCAGCTACCTTTCCGCGGAGTCGAGCACCTGGGCCACGACCGCCAAGCTCGGGCGCTCGACTCTCCCGACGTGGCCGACCGGCGTCGGTCAGAAAGCGAGCGGAGGGGTCTCCTCGTTTGTCCAGAGCACACCATACACGATCGGGTACGTCGACATGAGCTACGCGCTGACGAACAGTCTCCAGTACGGCGCCGTTCGGAACCCGTCGAACGTCAATATCGTCCCCACCGTGTCCAACACTCAGAGCGCGATGACGGACGCGGGCACGACCCTCCCGAGAGGGGACGACCTACCGGGGTGGTACAACGTCTCGCTCCTGAACGCTCAGGGCGTGTCGGACTACCCGATCACGACGTTCACGTACCTGCTGGTTTACGAGTCCCTCGACGTCATCTACGGCTCTTCGATGACCCTCGACCACGCGAAGAACCTCGTGGATTTCCTCAACTGGACTATCACCTACGGACAGGCCTACTCGGCAGCACTGTACTACGTACCGCTCGCCGCCAACGTCGTGACCTCCGACCAGGCCTCCCTCGCGCTGGTCCAGTACTCGGGGGCCTCGGTTCCGGTCTGCACGCAGGCATAGGAAGGGAGAGGGAGGGGCGGAGCGCGAAGGCCCGTCCCCGAGCCGGCTCGTGACGTCCGACGCCCTCGCCCCCAACACCCACCCTCCCGGGAGGCGGAGTCGCCGCTCTCGGATCGAGGCGATTCTGGACCGGGTGTTCGGCATCGGGACCGGGCTCGCCTCCCTGGCGGTAGTGTTCCTCCTTGGGGCGATCACGATTCTGCTGGCCCGCGGCGCCTATCCGACGCTCGTCCAGTTCGGCCCGTCGCTCTTCCTCCGGTCCGCTTGGGACGTCAGCGTCAGCCCGCCTGTGTTCGGCCTATGGCCGGAGATCTACGGCACCCTCATCACGAGCGCGATAGCGCTCTTGCTCGGGGTCCCGGTTTCCCTCGGCATCGCCATGTTCCTGTCCGAGGACGCGCCGCGCGTGCTCCGGACCCCGCTCGCCGCCCTCGTCGAGCTCTTGGCGGCGATCCCGTCCGTTGTGTATGGTCTCTGGGGGCTAGTCGTCCTCGCGCCCCAGATGCGGACGAGCGTCGAACCCGGACTGCAGGGGACGCTAGGCCAGGTCCCCGGGCTCTCGGTCGTCTTTGCCGGCACCCCGCTCGGTACCGACATCCTCACTGCGGGGGTCATCTTGGCGATCATGATCATCCCGACCGTTTCCGCGATCTCGCGCGAGGCGATGCAAGCAGTGCCGCGCTCGCAACGGGAAGCGGCGCTCGCGCTGGGCGCGACGCGCTGGGAGACGACGCGAACGTCGGTCTTCCCGTACGCGGCGTCGGGAATCTTCGGCGCGGTGATCCTCGGGCTCGGACGGGCGCTCGGCGAGACGATGGCCGTCACGATGACGATCGGGAACAATCCGTACGTCGCGTCGTCGTCGCTCTTCGGTCAAGGCCAGACGCTCGCGAGCAACATCGCGAACTCCTTCGGCGAGGCCGCCGATGCCCGGGTCGTCGGGGCCCTCCTGGCGGCCGGCCTCATCCTTCTCATCATCACACTGCTCGTGAACGTGATCGCCCGGCTCCTGGTCCGTCGGGTCTACCGGGCGGGGGAGGCGGCGGGATGAGGGGGGAAACACCCCTCCGGAGGCGCCTCGTCGACTGGCTCGTCCGCCTCTTGGCCGTCGTGTCCGTCGCGATTGCGCTCGTACCCCTGGTTTGGATCATCGCGACCGCCGTCTCGCGGGGCCTCCCCCCGCTCCTCGGGCCGTCGTTCCTCACAGCGCGTTTCCCGCTGGCGTGTGCCGGCGCCAACTGCTCCTATGGCGGGATCGGACCGGCCCTGGAAGGCACGTTCCTCCAGGTCGGGCTCGCGTCGCTCGTCGCGATGCCGATCGGGATCCTGGGTGGCGTGTACCTCGCCGAGATCGGGCGGAATGCGTTCGGGCGCACCGTGAGCTTCCTCGCCGATGTGATGAGCGGAACCCCGTCGATCGTCGTCGGCCTGTTCACCTACACCCTTTTCCTCACCTTCGCCCCGAAGACCGCGTTCACCGCGATCGCGGGGGTATTCGCCCTGTCGATCATCATGCTCCCCGTCGTCGTCCGGACCACGGAAGAGTCCCTCCGGCTCGTTCCGCGTTCGGTCCGCGAGGCGGCGTTCGCCCTCGGGATCCCCCGGTACCGGTCGATCCTCCGCATCGTCCTCCCGACCGCCGGCAGCGCCGTCGTCACCGGCGCGCTCCTCGCCGTCGCGCGGACCGCGGGGGAGGCGGCGCCGCTCCTGTTCACCTCCTTTCACATCCAGAGCATCTTCTACTACCAGGGCCTCGACCAGCCGGTCAGCTCGGTCCCCCCGCTCATCTACCTCTGGAGCCAGACACCGTACGAGAACTGGCAGGCCGATGCGTGGGGTATGGCGCTGGTGATGATCCTCCTCATGCTCGCGCTCAGCCTCTCCGCGCGTTACGTCCTCGCCCGCCGTGCGCACCTTCTCGGAGCGACGACATGACCGGCTCGGTCCTCGAGTTCTCCCAAGATCGGATCAAGATGCAGATCACGGGTCTCTCGGCCTACTACCGAGCGCAGCGCGCGCTCGATGGGATCACGATGCAGATCCCCGTCGGCACCGTCACGGCGATCATCGGCCCCTCCGGGTGCGGGAAATCGACCCTGATCCGATGCCTGAACCGGATGCACGAGGTGACCCCGGGGGCGCGCGCCGAGGGGTCGGTGCTCTTGGACGGAGAGGACGTCTACCTCGGGGACCCAACGCGGATCCGACGGCGGATCGGGATGGTCTTCCAGAAGGCGAACCCGTTCCCGACGATGACGATCTACCAGAACGTCGCGGCAGGGCTGCGGCTGAACGGTGTCCGCGACCGCGCCGTCCTCGACGCTGCGGTGATCCGCAGCCTCAAGCAGGCCGCACTCTGGGACGAGGTCAAAGAGCACGTCCACGAGCCGGGCGCCCAGCTCTCGGGGGGGCAGCAGCAGCGTCTGTGCATCGCCCGGGCGCTCGCGGTGCAGCCTGAGATACTCCTCATGGACGAGCCGTGCTCGGCGCTCGATCCCATCGCGACCGCGAAGATCGAGGAACTGATCAGCGGGCTCAAAGGTCAGTACACAGTGATCATCGTGACCCACAACATGCAGCAGGCGGCCCGCGTCGCCGAGTTCACCGCGTTCCTGTATCTGGGCCGGCTCATCGAGTTCGGTTCTACGGCCGAGATGTTCGAGACGCCGAAGGAGCCCCTCACGGAGCAGTACTTGACCGGAAGGTTCGGATGATGGAAGACCCCCCGACGCCGACGAAGCGCCCGATCGACGACGAGATCGCGAGCATCAAGGCCCATCTGCAGGAGATGGGGGAGTGGTCCATCCAGATGGTCTCCGACGGCATGGCCGCGCTCGGAGCGGGCGACGCGGAGCTCGCGCGCAAGGTCGTAGCCAAGGACGACCGGCTCGACGCGTTCGACGTCGACATCGAGCACGAGGTCATCCGTGTCCTCGTCACGCGACAGCCGGCCGCGCGCGACGCGCGGACGCTCGGCGCGTGCCTCAAGGTCGGGACGTACTTGGACCGCGTCGGGCGCCTCGGCCTCGATATCGCGAAGTACGTCCGGCAGAGCCCGTCGAAGGAGCAGTTCCCGCCGTGGGCGATCCTCCTCCTGATGCAGGACCAGGCGGTCGCGATGCTCCGCGTCGCCCTGGACGCGTTCGACCGCGGCGACGTCGAGAAGGCGCGGGCCGTCTACGAAGCGGACGATGCCGTCGACGAGCTCAATCGCCAGGTGATCAAGGGCTGCATCGTGGGATTGGAGAGCGAGCCGCTGGAGCCGCCGCAGCTCGTCGCCTACGTCCTCGTCTCCCGCCACCTGGAGCGCGTGGCCGATAACGCGTGCAAGATCGCGGAGAAGACCATCTACATGGAGACCGGCCATAGGCGCCGCGAGTTCCTCACGGCGGACAACAAGGTCGCGCTCTGAGGCGACCCACCGGTTGCCCCAAGCGCGGGTCGATTGCATCGCCCGCAACGGGCGACGCCGCGCAGCCGATTTAAGGCCGGGACGGGAAGGGCCTACGGCGACCGATCGCCCCAGCTCCATGGCCCGTACCCTCCCCGAAGCGCTCGCGCGACGCCCCCTCCTGTTCGAGCCGGTGCCGCCGTCCGCGCGGAGCTCTCCTACGCGGGGCGAGGCGATGGTGACGGAGCTCGTTCGGACGCTGCGCTTGGTGCCGCGCCTCGATGGGATCGACGTCCCGGAGCTGATCGACGAGAACCACGACGGGCGTCCGTACTACCGGTCCGGCGATACGCGCGGGTTCGCCAAACGCGTCGGCGACGCGATCGAGCGCGAGGTCGTCGTCAACAAGGTAGTGGCGCACCTGCCCTCCTCCGACGCGGTCGCAGCCTGGGCACAGGAGTCCGTCCAGCGCGGGGTCCGGCACGTCGTCCTCGTCGGCGGCTCGAGCCGGTACATCCCGTACCCCGGCCCGTCGGTGATCGACGCCGACCGGATCGTGCGCGATGCGATCGCGGAGTCGGGCGGGCTCTTGGGCAACATCGCGATCCCGCAGCGGACGGGCGAGGCGCACCGGATGCTCACGAAGACGCGCTCGGGGGCGCGCTTCTTCACGACCCAGATCGTCTTCGATTCGGAGAGCGTCCTCAAGATGCTCCGCGAGTACGATCTCCTCTGTCGACAGTCCGGGCTCCCCCCGGCCGCGGTCGTGCTCAGCGTCGCCCCGATCGCGGACGAGGGGGATGCGGAGTTCGTCCGATGGCTGGGCGCCGACATCCCCGAGGCGGCCGAGCGGACGATCCTCAACGGGGATGAGACGCTCGCGAGCCAGCGGTCGATCGACCGCGCCCTCGCCGTCTTCCGGGAGGTCCGCGACGGCACCCAGCGCGCGGGGACCGAGGTCTCGGTCGGCATCAACGTCGAGCAGATCTCGCAGCGGCATCTCGCCTCCGCCGGTGAGATGCTCTCCGCCTTCGCCCGCGTGATCGACGACGAGCCGTCGCCCGCCGTCCGGTCCTAGTGCACCCAACGCGGCGCCACAGCGGCTTCGACCGTGGGCCCGGTATCGGTCCACGGGACCGACGGTTCCGGAGCGGCGGTCGCGACGACCAGCCCGCCGGAGAGCCTCAGGAGGAGGATGCTCGCCGGCGGCATCGTCCAGGTCGTGGGAACGTTCGTGAGGTCCGCCGCGATCGGCGTGCTCGTCGAGGAGTTCCACGTCCAGCGGGTCGACGGCGATCCCAACGGCAGCCCGGAGGAGGTGAGGTCGAGCCGCATCGCCTGGGTCGCGTTCGCGTTCACGACGAACAGCTCCACCGGCCCGGAACCCCCCGAGGTCGTGACGACGGCGCTGAGCCCAGGCACTGATGGGACCAGGTCCACCGGGAGGACGGACGAGCCGAGGATCGGGAGCAACTGGGTGTACAGCGCGAGCAGCGGATGGACCGTCCCGTCGCCGTCCATCCAGCTCCCGCCGTGCGGGGTCTGCACCTGCCCGAGCTCGATCGACGCCGCGCCACCCGTGAGGGCGGCCACGATCTCGCTGGCGATGAACGGGACGACCGGGAACGCGTACAGATACGACGCGAACGATCCCGTCGACGACGCCGATCCGAGCTCGGTCACGTAGATTGGAAGGTCCGGGTGCTCGGGCAGGGCCGCCGCGACAGCGGCCCGGTCGGCGGCGAGCCGAGCGAAGAGGGACCGGGGGCCGGAGGCATTGGCCAGGAACTGGGATAGGGTCGCCGACGTGCCCGGCCCAGGGCCGGCCGGATAGGAGTGGATGCCCACCCCGGAGACGTTAGGTCCGTTAAGCGCGAGCGTCGCGTTGATCCACGCCGTCTCCTGGAAGGCCCCGGTACCGACCCCGGGTAGGCCGAGGACGGCCGCGGTCGGATCGACGCGGTGGATCGCGGCGACGTAGTCGCGGACGACGCGGGCGTACTGGGAGGGACTGGGGGTCAGTTGCTGCCCCACCGTCCAGTGGCTCCACGGAGTCCCGAAATGGGTCCAGAGCGCCGGCTCGTTGCCGACCTCCCACGCGAGCGGCCGGATCCCGTAGGTCTGCTCGGTGCGCTCGACGTAGTACGCGGCGGTCGAGGGATCGTCGATCTCTCCCGGGAGCTCCAGGATCGGGGTGCAGGAGATCGCCCGGCACCAGGCGACGAACTGGGAGAGGTTCTCGGCGGCGGGCTTGGCCACGCCGCTGTCGTTCGTCACCGTCCCGACGGTGTAGTTGAACGCGTCCCCGGCGGCGCCCCCGGGGAAGCGAACGACCCGGACGGGGGATTGGGCGACCGCGTCGGCGAGCGTCGAGGAGCTCGCGACGTTGAGGCCGAGGTTGATCCCCCAGAACGACCCGTTCACCGTCCGGGCAGTGGCGGTCTGGTTCACCGCGACCCGGACGTCCAGCGCTCCCGAGTCCGTGGAGCCCGACGGAGAGAGTATCACGAGCGCGACGAGGAGCAGGACCGTGACGACGAGGAACGCGAGCACCGTCGCACCGAACTGGATCGGGTCGTGGCGCGGGTGGGTCCACTGACGGGGCCGCCGCGGTGGCAGCCGGTCGAACCAGGGCTCATCGGAACCGTCGGACGGCAGGGGCGCGCCTCCGCGCGCCTAGCAGGGGGCGGGTATATGATGGCGGTTGGGACGGCGGCCGCGGGATCGAAGGGCATGGCGGGGGGTCGGGCCGACGCCGTTTTCTCGGGGCAACGGTGATGGCCGCCCGATGGCCCACGACGCACCCCGGGAGGAGGCACCGCGAACGCCGTCGACCGAGGTTCCGGCCGAGGACGTCCGGGCCCGTTGGAATGCCAACGCCGGTTGGTGGGACGAGACCGTCGGCGAGGGGAACGCGACCCAGCGAATGATCCTCGGGCCGGCGACCGAACGCCTGCTAGGAGCGGTCACGGGCCGGCGGATCCTCGACGTGGCGTGCGGCAACGGCCACTTCGCCCGCCGTCTGGCCGACCGGGGGGCGCGTGTGGTGGCGGTCGACTTCAGCGAGGTGTTCCTCGAGCGGGCGCGCGAACGGAGCGCCTCCTACCGGGACCGGATCGAGTACCGGTGCGTCGATCTGACCCGGCCGGAGGAGCTCCGCGAGCTTGGCGCCGTCGACGCGGCCGTCTGCACGATGGCGCTCATGGACATGGCCGCAATCGCCCCGTTGTTCGAAGGGCTGGCGAAGCTCCTCCCCCTCGGCGCCCCGTTCGTCTTCACCGTCACGCATCCCGCCTTCAACCAGACCGGAGCGACGCGCGGCCGGGAGGAGGGCGACGGCCCCGAAGGGCTCCGGGAACGTTTCTTCGTGCGGATCGACCGGTATCTCCAGGGCGGGCCCGGGCTCGGGATCGGCATTGTCGGCCAGCCGACGGGGCATTGGTACTTCGAGCGGTCGCTCACCGACCTGCTGGCCCCCGCCTTCGCGGCCGGATTCGTCGTCGACGCATTGGAGGAGCTCGCTTGTCCCCCTGAGATGCCCGCCACCCGGCCCCTCTCGTGGACCGAGTTCCGCGACATCCCGCCGTTCCTCGCGATCCGGCTCCGCGGACCCGGGAGAGGTCCCTCCGGATGAGCGAGCCCGCGCGACGCCGGTTCGACTTTCACTCGCACACCTTCCTCTCGGACGGCGAGACTGCCGCGACCGACATGTGGATGGCCGCCGATCGCCTCGGTCACCGGGCCCTGGCCGTCACCGACCACATCGCCCTCAACGACCCCGGACCGATCCTCGATCGGCTCCACGCGGAGGCGCGGGCCTTTGCGGACGGCCCCCTCCTCCCCCTCGTCGGGGTCGAGATCTCGATGGTCCCGCCCCGCCACATCGACGCGATCGCACGCGCCTCCCGCCGTGCGGGAGCGGAGATCGTCATCGTGCACGGTGAGACCCTCGCCGAACCGGTCCCCGCGGGGACGAACCGGGCGGCGATCGAGTGTCGGGAGGTGGACCTCCTCGCGCACCCCGGGCTCCTCGATCCCGCGGACGCCGACCTCGCCCACGCGCACGGGACCTACCTCGAGCTGAGCGGCCGGAACGGCCATTCGATCGCGAACGGCCACGTCGCGCGGATCGCGCTCGCGGCGGGCGCGGCGATCGTGGTCGACTCCGACGCCCACGCCACGAAGGACCTCCTGACTATCGAACGCGCCGAGCGTGTCGCGCGCGGTGCCGGCCTCACCGACCTCACCGTGACCGGAGCGCTCGCGGACGCCCCTCGAGCCCTGGTCCGCAAGCTCGGTCGGTCGATCTGACCGCCCGGGCACGAGCGAGCGATCCGGCCGACGGAACGGGACGCTCGGTCGAGGTGGATCGCGCCGTCGGACGGGCCTGCCGGCGTCGAAAGGACGTACAAATTAACCCGGTACGTTCAAATGGCAGAACTTAGGATGCGCATGCATGCGCAGTGTTCTTGGTGGGTATCTGCGGGTGCGCGCGTGGGGCGGGCTCGTCCCGCTCGGCGTCCTCGTCATCGGCCTTCTCCTCCTAGGATCGGTACCGGCGGCCGCCCCGGCGGCGCCGCACGTCGCCGCCGCTCCGGCGGCGGGCACCCACGTCACGGCCGCGGCCGGTCAGCCCCAGCTGCCGACCAACGCATCCACCGAGGGATGGTACAAGCTCACGCTCCACGCCCCGATCCCGAGCCCGCGCGACGCCGCGGCCGCGACCTACGATGCGAAGGACGGCTACCTGCTCATGTTAGGCGGCTGCGCCAAGCCCCTCTGCCCGCAGTTCGACACCTGGAAGTTCCAGGCCGGCGCGTGGGGGAACCTCACGCTGAGCGCCGGGACACCCCCCGCCGCCCGGTCGGGCGCTGCGATGGCGTACGACGCTCGGGACGGGTACGTTGTCATGTTCGGAGGGACCGGCGCCGCGGGCGTCCTCGGCGACACCTGGACGTTCCAGTACGGTCGCTGGACCCAGGTGGCGACGACCCCCGCTACGGCTCCCTCGCCGCGCGCGTCGGCCGGACTCCTGTACGATGCCATCGACTCGCGCGTGATCCTCTTTGGCGGCGCCGGCTTAACCGGCGCCCCGCTCTCCGACACCTGGAGCTTTGCGGGGGGCGTTTGGACGAATCTCACCCCCACCATCGGGGTCGCTCCGCCGGCCCGGTTCTCGGCCGGGTTCGCGTTCGACCCCGTCGACCACGCCGGGATCCTCTTCGGCGGATCCGGGCTCTGCGGCACCTTCTGCGCCGACACTTGGAGCTACATCGGCAGCCGCTGGACGAACCTCACCTCCGCGGTCGGGACCAACGTCCCGGCGGCCCGCTCCGACGCGGCGCTCGTGTTCGATGACGGTCGCGGCTCGACGGTCCTCGTCGGTGGCCAGAACGGCGCCACCCTTTCCGACACCTGGGGCTTCGCCCACGGCGTCTGGTCGTACCTCTCCGCGAACTCCTCCTCCTCGATCGGCGCGCGCGCCGACGTGGCCGCCGCCTTCGACGCAGGGGACGGCTACCTGCTCGCCTACGGTGGCCACACGACGAGCACTCCCAAGGCGGGAACGTGGGTGTTCCTGACGCCGCTCTCGGGCCTCGTCGTGCCGGCGCTCTCGGTCCTGGTACCTGGCCAGGCGGACCAGTTCACGGCCGCGGTTTGGGGTGGGTTCGGCGCGCACAACGTGACGTGGAACTTCGGCGACGGCTCGGCGGTCGCGACCGGTCCCACCGCGGGTCACACCTACTTCGCGACGGGGAGCTTCCCCGTCACGATCACTGTCACCGATGGCCTCGGGGTCACCGTCTCGGCGACCGTGACGGTCACCGTGCAGCTTCCCCCGTTCACCGTCGGTCTCAGCGTCTCCCCCTCCTCACCGGTCGTCGGGCAGACCGCAACGTTCCTCGCCAAGGTCACGGGCGGCACCCCGCCGTACACGTTCCAGTGGTCCGGCGACGTCGGAACGTGTACTGGCACGACGACGGCCACGCTGACCTGCTCGGCAGCGGCACCCCGAACCCTCCAGCTCGCGATCACGGTGACCGACTCCGCCCACCGCAACGCGGCGGGCTCGGCCTCGGTCACGTTCGGCATCGCGTCGACCGGGCTCGCGGGATCGAACCCGACCGCTTCGGTCGGATCCGGCGGAACGGGCCTCTCGGCGACGTTCACCTCGGCGTATCTCGCCCTCGCGATCTTCGCGGCCTGCGCCGTCGGCGTGATCACCTACCGGGCGGGCCGGCGCCGGGAAGCCGCGCGTCGCGCGCTCCGCCCGCTCTGCTACGCGGTGCCCGCGTGGTCGGAGACCCCGGCCGACTACGGCCCGGGGACGGCCCCGCCGGCGGAGTCGACCCCGAGCGACGCCGACCTGTAGGTCCCGTCGCCTCGTCCCATCGGCTGTTTTCGAAGACGAGGATTAAGCGCTCCTGTCCCGTGCGCGGGCCGGAATGCCCCGGAAGCGCCTGCAGGGAGTCTGGACCGCGCGACTCGGGGCCGCGCTGGCGTGTCTGCTGCTCGTCCCGATGGGCCTCGTGGGCGGGGCCCCGATCCCGGCGTCGGGGGTCCCGACGGAGCCCCCCGGCGGCAACACCACGCTCGGCGCGAACGCGACCGCGGTCGTCGCGAGCGGGAGTTGGAACTGCGGGCAGGGCGAGGCCACCGTGGATTTCTTCGGACGGGGGATCGGCGGTGCCGCGCCGTACCAGTACCTCTGGGACTTCGGCGACGCCTCGCCGACCTCCGCGTCGCAGGACCCGGTCCACTCCTACCCCAATGCCAACCGAGCCACCGCCACGCTGGTCGTTACGGATTCCGCGAGTCAGACGGCACGAACGGTCGTGAACGCGACGTGGTCGATCCCCCAGAACTGTGTCAATTCGCCGACGACCTACTGGGGCGGGATCCTGCTCTACGTTGCTCTGGTCGTCGGAGTCGCGGCAGCGGTGGTCCTTCTCCTCCGCCGGCAGCGCCTTCGACGTCCTCCGCCGTAGCTCCGCCGCGTCCCGTTGGGGCCAAACGGTATCAATCCCGCCGCGCGTGACCCGCGCCGTCCGCCGAGCGGGCGGTCCGATCGATGCCGCAGACCCCGCACATCGAGCAGCACTTCCGGTCGAGCGCGTCGATCCGGGACATCGTCATCGGCATGTCCGATGGGCTCACGGTTCCGTTCGCGATCGCGGCGGGGCTCTCCGGCGTCCTGAGCGCGGTCGACGCGACCCACATCGTGGTCATCGCCGGTCTAGCCGAGATCGCGGCCGGTTCGCTCTCCATGGGCGTCGGCGGGTACCTCGCCGCGAACAGCGACGCCGACCATTACCGCGCGGAGCGACGCCGCGAGGAGCGCGAGATCGTCGAGATGCCGGAGGCGGAGGTGCACGAGGTCGCCGCGATCCTCACGAGCTACGGCCTCGATGCGGTGCGGGCCCGCGAGGTCGCGGAGGGGTTCAAGGAGCGCCCGAAAGAGTGGGTCGACTTCATGATGCGCTACGAGCTCGATCTCGCCGAGCCGGATCCCAAGCGCATCGTCGTGAGCCCGCTCACGATCGGAGGCGCGTACGCCGCGGGCGGGATCATCCCGCTCTTCCCGTACTTCCTCGTCCACACCGTGCAGGGCGCGCTTCCGTACTCCGTCGCGGCGACGATCTCCGCGCTCTTCGTGTTCGGGTGGTTCAAGGGCCACTACACCGGGGCGCGCCCGCTCTCGAGCGCGCTCCAGACGGTCCTCGTCGGGGGCCTCGCCGCGCTCGCCGCCTATTCGCTCGCTCGCCTCATCATCTGAGGGCGCGTCGGCTCAGTGCTATCCGAGCCCGACGACCCGGCCGTCGTCGGTGAGATCGATCTTCTCGGCGAGAGGTCGCGACGGGAGCCCCGGCATCGTCTCGACGTCGCCGAGGTACGCCACGGTGAACCCCGCGCCAGCGGCCCGCCAGAGGCGTCGGACGGTCGGCACGAAGTCGGTGACGGCGCCGACGCGTTTGGGATCGTCGGTGAGCGACAGGGGGGTCTTCGCGATGCACACCGGACCGGCGAGCTCGTCCCACCGTGCGAGCCGCGCGAGGTCCGTCTCGACCTGCGGGGCGAACCGGACGTCGGTCGCCCCGTAGAGCGTACGCGCGACGATCCGGATCGCCTCGGGGATCGCGGTACCGTCCGGGTAGAGGGGGCGCCCGCGCGCCGCGGCGACATCGGTCGCAGCGACCCGCCGCGCGAGGTCGAGCGCCCCGTCGGCGCCGTCGGCGAACGGAGAGACCTCGTCGAGGGGAACCCCGGCCTTCTCGGCGCAGCGTCGGACCAGCGCGATCTCCTCGGGCGAATCCCCCGGGAACCGGTTGAGCGCGATGAGGGGGGTGAGCGAGAGCGCCCGCAGATTCGCCACGTGGTGCTCGAGATTGACGAGGCCGCGTTCGACCGCGCCCGGGTTCGGCTCGGCGATCGCCGCGTCGGCGACGCCACCCTGGCGACGCAGGCCGCGCACCGTCGCGATGAGCACTGCCGCGGCGATCTCGAACCGTGCCGAGCGCGCGACGATGTCGACGAACTTCTCCGCGCCGAGCTCGGTCGAGAACCCCGCCTCGACGACGACGAAGTCGGCCGTAGAGAGCGCGAGCTCGATCGCGAGCCGCGTGGTGGTGCCGTGGGCGATGTTGGCGAACGGGCCCCCGTGCACGAGAGCGGGCGTGCCGTCGACGGTCTGCAGGAGGTTGGGCATCACGGCGGAACGGAGCAGCGCCGCCATCGCGCCGGTCCCGCCGACGTCACGGGCACGCGCCGCGATCCCCTCGCCCCGCTCTCCGATGAGGATCCGCCCGAGCCGTTCCTTGAGATCGGGAACGTCCCGCACGAAGCCGTGGATGGCCGTGATCTCGGAGGCCGGGGCGATGAGGAAGGAGCTCTCCCGCGCGAGTGCGCGCTCCCCGCCCCCCGCGTCGACGACGACGTGGCGGAGCGCCCGGTCCTCGAGGTCGAGGGTGCGCGGCCAGGAGATCGTGCTCCGTTCGAGACGGAGCGTGTTGCCGTGGTACAGGTGGTTGTCGATGAGCGAGGCCAGAAGGTTGTGGGCGGTGGCGATCGACGCGAGATCGCCGGTCAGCCCGAGGTTCACCTCGTCAGCGGGCTCCACCGTGCTCCGGCCCCCGCCGGACGCACCCCCCTTGAGCCCGAAGACCGGCCCGAGCGACGGCTGTCGCAGGCAAACGACCGAGCGGTGGCCGAGCCGGCGGAGCGCCATGGCGAGGCCGATCGAGACGACCGTCTTTCCCTCGCCGTGGCTCGTCGGCGTCATCGCGGTCACGAGGACGAGCCGACCCCTCGGACCTCCGGCCCGACGATGGATCGCCGATAGCGGGACCTTCAGCACGTCGGGTCCGGCCGGCACCGCCTCGGCGTCGGAGAGGCCGAGGTCGCGCGCGACGTCCTGGATCGGCCGGAGCGAACGCATGACCCAGCGAGACCCGTGGGCGCTTTGTGCGTTGTGTCCGACCGGATTGACTACACCCGTCGGTCGGGGCAGGGATCAGCCGTCGAGGATCCCGTACCGGTCGATCCGCTGCATCAGCGTGCCGACGAACTCTGCCACGTCGACGGCCACACCGCGTGCCTCGAAGAACCGCGCGAGATGGCGGGCGCCGGCCTCGAGGGCCTCACGGGCTTTCCACGCGGTGAGCCACGGCGGAGAACCGAGCCGGTCGACGCGCAGGCAGCTCCCGACGTCGATGATCCAGGGCGTACCCTCGTCGACGAGGACGTTGTACGGGGAGAGGTCCGTGTGGACCACGCCGGCCTCCGCGAGCCGCGCCACCGCCTCCATCGTCCGCTGGGCGAGCGGGCCCATCGCATCGTCCGTCACGTCCTTGAGCTGCGGCGCCGGCGCGTCGACGGTGCCGAGGAACTGCATCGAGAACGTGTTCTCCTCTCGCCGCCGCGGGCGCGGGACCGGCGCGCCGTCGCGGTACGCGTAGACGAGCATGTCGTACTCCCACGCGGCGAGGTGTCCGATCGCATCGAGCTTCATGTTGCGGGAGATCTGGTGCGAGGTCCGGTACGTCCGATACACCTTCACCGCGAGGAGATCCCGCCCATCGCGGCAGAGGTAGACGTCGGCCTCCTTGCCGGAACCGATCTTCCGGAGGACCTCCGTCGCCATCCCCGCGTCGAGGAGCGCGTCGGCCATCTCGCGGTACCGGGGCTCGGAGGTGCGGGCCTGGCCCGATTTGATCTTCCAGCGTACGCTGGCGTCGAGGTACGGCTCGTTGGGCATCGGGTGTGGTTGTGTGTGTTCCTTCGGGCGGGGTGCGTCGCCGGGAGCGCCCGGCCGGGAACCGCGTTCGGATCAGTCGGTTCCCGGGCCGCGATAGGATTCGATCTCGTTCATTGTTCCGGGAACCTCCTGGCCTAGGGCCAAGGAAGGGAGCGCGGCCGCCCGCCATAAACCTTGGGGGGAGCCGCGCCCGGCAAACTAACGCGTGTAGACGGCCACGCAGTCGGTGGACCACGTCACGTCGATCGTCGAGACCGGGTCCTGGTTCAGGACGATCACGTACCACCGATCGCGGACGTCCATCGCAAGGTGGAACTCGCCGCTCGTCACGTTCCCTGTCGTGAACTGATCGCTCACGACGGTCCCGATGACCGTCCACCGGACGTAATCGAGATTGTCCATCACGTACCCGACCACCGGTCCCGAGGCGTTGAACGTCCCGGACAGCGTGGCGTTCCCCTTGAGCCAGAAGCTCTCGTACTCGTAGTGCCCCACCGGGATCGACCACGTCGTTCCGGCGGCGGCAATGACGATCGGGGGCGGGAGCGGGGACGGAGGGGGTCCGGGGGCCCTCGGGAGGAGGTCCAACCACGGCGTGAGAACGCCGGCCGCGCTCAGGGCGACGATCCCGACGACCGCTCCGGTCCCCATCAGGGTCAGCAGCGCCCATCGCGTCCGAGGAACGCGCCATCGCACGAGGCTCCGGACGCCGACCGCCAGGGAGCCGGGCGCAGTCCCCGTCGCTTCCGAGAGACCCTGGGGCCCGCCGAGGCCAGGGTACGGGAGGTCCGAGATCGCGGATTCCGGAGTGTAGACTCGCTCCGCGAGATCCGTCCACGAACCGAGCCCGTGTAGGATCCATCCGATCCCGAGGAGGAGTGCGAGCGGGCCGGCGATACCGGGAACGAGCCAGTAGGCGTCCGAGACGTCGCCCCACCCGATCGACAGGAGGAAGAGCACCACCCCAGCCGGCCAGAATCCCGCGAGCAGACTGAGCCCCGCGACGCGGCGTCCGCGCCGAAGCGTCTCGACGATCTCCCGGACCCCGGAGCCGGTCGCGATCTCCGTGTAGCTCGTGACCAGGGCGAACTGACCGATGACGATCGCGGCGATGACCGAAAGGAAACCACCCGCGACGACCACGACGGTCACGGGCGAGGGGACCCCGAACGATGCCCCGAACGCGGGAAGCTCCGCGATGAGGGAGAGGGTCACCGCGAGCAGGACGATCGATGCGACATACCCGACCACCGCGATGGAGAGCCGCCGGCGGAGCGGTTCCGCGACCCGCGCCTGCCAGACCGAGTCCGCGGGGAGGCTCGCGCGCAGCGTCCGGACCACGGTGGCCCATTTGCGGATGGATTGCGCCCAGAGGACGAACGATAGCGGGACGACGATCAGGAAGGCGAGAGCGATCGCCGTGTAGCCGGTGCTGGTGCCGCCGGTCGTTGTGGGGGCGAGCACGACGAGCAGAGGTAGGAGGACCGTGAGGACGGCCCAGAGCACGGGCATCGTCCGGAACCAATCGATCGCGTCGCGCGCGAGAAAGACGACGGGACGTAGGTACGGGATCTGGTCCCCATCGGAACGCGGTCGGGCGGGCGTCGCGGCAGGGGAAACGAGCGCGGGAAGCGGGGCCGAGCACCGAGGGCAGGTCAGAGGGACTCGGTCGGCGCTATCGATCAGAACGAGATTCCCGCAATAGGCGCACTCGACACGTGCCGCGAGAAGCTCGGTCCGTTGTCGTAGCTCCCGCGCCTCGACGGCGCGTCGGGCAGCCTCGACCGCGAAGGCGGTCTGCGCGAAATGGTAGGTCCGGGGCCCGGATCGCAGGGCGGTCCAGGCGATCATGCGGTACGCGGGCTCGGTGATGGTCTTAGGGTCGGTCGCGACGCGGTACTCGAAAACGACCGACGATGGCTCGCTCGCGGGGAGGTAGAGCCGCTGGACCTGGCCCCACCCGGCGAATCGGAAGTCGGAGCTCCAGAATCCCTCGACCGACAGGACGCGACGATCCGTGAGCGCGAAGGCGGTGCTCTGGCGCGATCGGAGGAGGACCGCCAGGATCGCGCCCCAGAAGAGGACCCCGACGGCCCCTGCTCCGACGAACATCGCCGCCGCGCCGGCGCCCTCGAAGCCCGGGGCGACGCTCAGGACGAGCGCGACGACCGTTGCGATGACCGTCGACGCGAAGAGAAACGCGACGATCCCGACCGTCCATCCGCTCTGCCAGACCGGAGCGGGCCGTGTCTCGAACAGGATCCGCTC
>JBGOSQ010000038.1:0-19301 GCA_041476045.1 Thermoplasmata archaeon
ACACCGGCGATCCCCCCGACGACGATCGCGCAGGCCGTCCACGAGGCGCACCGGGTGCCGATCGTGGTCCTCGGCGGCACCGAGCCCGGACACACGACCGACGGCGTCGCCGGGCTTCTCGCGGCGCGCCTTCGGGCCCACGCGGTCGTCAACGCGACGCGCGTCGACGGGCTCTACGACCGCGACCCCAGGACCGACCGGACGGCCAAGCGGATCGAGGCGATCGCGTGGCCGAAGTTCCGCGAGATCGTCCGCGCCCGCACGGACTCGACCGCTGGCCAGGAGTTCGTCTTCGATCGCCTCGGCGCCGACACGCTGGCCGCGGCGAACATCCCCCTCGCCATCGTGGACGGACGGAACCTCGCCAACCTCGCGGCGGCGCTCGAGGGCCGCGCGTTCGACGGCACGCGCGTCGGCTGACCCGCGCCCCCAACGGCTTTAGGCCCGCGTCGGTCCGCGCGTCGGGTGCAGCGGATCGTGTTCCTGGGTCCGCCGGGGGCGGGGAAGGGCACGCAGGCTACCGAGCTCGCCCAACGCCTCGGGATCCCGCACCTCTCCACCGGGGATCTGCTTCGCGGGGCGGTCGCCGCGAAGACCCCGCTCGGCCTCGAGGCGGAGGCCCACATGCACGCCGGTCGGCTCGTCCCGGACGGACTGGTCCTCCAGATCCTCGGGGAACGGCTCCGTCAGCCGGACGCCCACGGCGGTTTCCTCTTGGATGGTTTCCCCCGGACCGTCGCGCAGGCCGAGGCGTTGCGCAAGGTCGCGCCGATCGATCGCGTCCTCCTCTTCGAGATCCCCGAGTCGCTCCTCGTCGAGCGCCTCACCCAGCGACGCTCTTGCCCCATGTGCGGTCGGGTCTACAACGTCTCGACACGGCC
Organism: Thermoplasmata archaeon; assembly: GCA_041476045.1. Lineage (GTDB taxonomy): Archaea > Thermoplasmatota > Thermoplasmata > Lutacidiplasmatales > UBA184 > Lutacidiplasma. The sequence continues at coordinate 882 of JBGOSQ010000038.1, forward strand.
TCCCCGCGTGCCCGGGCGCTGCGATGTCGAAGGCGCCGAGCTGGTCCAGCGGTCCGACGACCGCGAGGAGGCGGTCCGTACGCGGCTCCGGGTCTACCGGGAGCAAACGCATCCGCTCGTCGAGCACTACCGCGCTCTCGGTCTCCTGCGGTCGGTCGACGCGGACGGTCCACCGGAGTCCGTCCGGGACAGGATCACCGCGACGATCGCCTGAGCGAACCTAGCGACCCGGTGCCACGCGTAGCGGCACGCCGTCGGTGAACCGACCCCGATCGAACGCGAGCCGGATCCCCTCGCAATAGCCGGCCGGTCCCCCCCACGCTTGGTGATTGGCCTTCGGAAGAGCGCCGACCGCCCCGATCTCGAGGACCCCGCCGTGCGAAATGACGAGCGCGCGCCCGCCGTCCGGAAGCCCGAGGGCGATCTCGCGCAGCAGCGACCCCTGCGCCTTCGCGTAACGCGCCGCCGCGGCGGAGCGCCGCACGGCGGCCGCGGCATCCGCCCACGTGACGACCGGGCCGAGCGCCGCCTCCACGCCGCGACCCAGCGTGGCGAGCTCCCCGAGGGTCTCGGTGGGCGGGAAGCCCATCGCCTCCGCGGTCTCGATCGCCCGCGGGACCGTCGAGGTCACCGACCGGACGAATGGGCCGGATTCCGCCCCGACCCGGCGGGCGATCGCAAGCCCCTCCGGGTTCAGGTGCACCGCGCCCGGATTGCGCCGCGCGTGCCGTCGGTAGTCGATCCACCGCATTCCCGGGTCCTGCTACACCTCGCTCCGGAGAAGGCTTATAGGTCTCGGGTCGGTCCTCTCGATATCCCGGCTTAGCTCAGTGGTAGAGCGGGGGACTGTAGGCGCGACCGCCGGACTCCGGCGGCCCCCGTGGATATCCTCAGGTCGCCTGTTCGAGTCAGGCAGCCGGGACTGAGGAACGGGCCGAAGGCCCCCAGGTCCGGCGGACCGTCCTTCTCCGAGAGGTTCCCCCTTCCGCCTCGGCCCCAGCTTCATATACCTCGGCCCCCGAACTTCGTCCATGGTTCTCCCGATTGGGACGGCCCGTGGCACGACGCTCCGTCGAACGACCTCGTTGACGCTTCTCGGCGCGATCGCGATCCTCCTCGCGATCCCGACGTTCGCCTTCGCGACGCCCGTCGCGCTGCCGAGTACGACGGTCGCACCGAACGGGCCCTCGACCCATTCCGGCGCCATCCCGCTCGGCCATGCGATCGCCACCTTGGCTCAAGGGGCGGGACCGGCCTTCGGGGTTCCCCTCCATTGCTCGGCCGCCACCGTCTCGACGGCCCACTGCGACAACGCCCCGATCGCGGCAAGTCCCTCCCGTCCGGCCTCGACGACCGCCGGGTGGCAGAACGCGACATTCGGCGAGGCGCCCCTCGGTTCGATCGGGGAGACATACGGTGCCAGCATGGCCTGGGACCCGGTCGACACGACGATCGTCTACTTCGGCGGCTGCGACCAGTTGGCCTGCCCGGATAACGAGACGTGGGTGTTCTACCTCGGCAGCTGGTACAACGACACGAACCCCCTCAACGCCCCTCCCGCGGTCTTCTTTGCGTCGATGGATTTCGACTACCAAGCGAACGCGGTGATGCTGTTCGGAGGTTGCGGCGCCTTCGTCTGCCCGATGAACGAAACGTGGATCTACTCCGGCGGAGCGTGGATCGACGTCTCCGCGCCGTTCTGCTTCATCGGCTGCCTCTGGGCCCCCTCGCCACGGATGGGCGCGGCGATGGCGTTCGCGAACGACTCCGTCGACAACGAGACGGTCCTCTTCGGGGGCTGCCTCGATGGGAGCTGCTACGCGACGGACAACCTCACCTACGAGTGGTACGGGGCGCTCTACGCCTGGCTCCCGATCACGACAAGCACCGCCCCCACCCCTCGCGGCTTCTCGAGCATGGCCTACGACCCCAACTGGGGTGCGCTGATCCTGTTCGGGGGCTGCTATAACGGCGCGACCTGCACCTCCGACGAGACCTGGCAGTTCAACAACGGTGCCTGGCTCAACCTGACGGGGCTGGGCTCGTACTTCGGCTACCAGACCCCGCCCGCCCGCGGCGCCGCGATGATGACGTACGACGCGCTGCGCCAGGAGCTCCTATTGATCGGCGGCTACGGTGGAGGGTCCCTCAACGACACGTGGGCCTTCGCGTGCCCCTACTTCTGCGGCTGGTTCGACATCACGCCCGCCGCGAACGTCCCCGGACAGATCGACCTCGCCGCGATGGCCTCGGAGAGCACGTTCTATGTCCCGCTCTTCCACGGCGGCATCTGCTCCTGTTCCTCGCAGGCGCTCGACACGACGTGGGTCTACGAGAACGTCCTCGACCTCACCCCGACCGTCGGGCCGAACCCGGCCCCGGCGCTCACCCTCGTCACGCTCGCGTCGGGGGCGAACGGCGGCACGCTGCCCTACTTCATCTACTGGCTCACGGGCGACGGCGGCTACCTCTTCGGGGACGGGACCTGGTTCTACTCCTCCCCGGGAACATACCAGGTCGGCGCCTGGGTCTACGACGCCTACGGCGTCTTCGTCAACTACTCGGTCATGGAGGTCGTCACGACGACGATGGCGCAGGCCTCCGTCGCGGACCCGACGACCGACGTGAACGTTGCGGACGCGTTCTCGAGCCCGGCCGCCACCGGCGGCACCGAGCCGTACGTCTACAACTGGACGTTCGGCGACGGCTCGTGGGCGATCGCCGGCGCCACGACGTCGCACACGTTCGCCGCGGTCGGCACCTACCAGGTGAACCTCACCGTCACCGACGTCAACCTGCTCACGAACGTCACCTCGGTATCGGTCCAGGTCGTGGCCGGTCCGACGGTCGCGATCGCGGCCTCCGCGTCGACGATCGACGCGGGCGGGTCCGCCACGTTCACGCCGACCGCCTCGGGCGGAGTGGGGACGTACACCTACGCGTGGACCCTCGGCGACGGGACGAGCTCAACGCTGACGGCCCCGGGGCACCCGTACGCCGCTGCGGGGACCTACCACGTCAACGTCACCGTCACCGACGCGGTCGGGGGTACGGCAACGGCCTCCGTCGCGATCACGGTCAACGCGGCCGTCGCGGCGACGGCCACGGCGACACCGGCGACCCTTACGGTCGGTGGAACGGTCAACTTCAGCGCGGCCGCATCCGGCGGCTCCGGGACGTTCACCTATGTGTGGACGTTCGGGGACGGCGGGCGCAGCACGGTCGCGGCGCCGAGCCACGTGTACGCGGCCGTGGGCAACTACACCGCGCACCTCTGGGTCAACGACTCGGTCGGCGGTTCGTACACCAAGACGTTCGCGATCACCGTCCAGTCGGCCGGTGGTGGTGGCGGCGGTGCCACGACCTCGAGCATGCCCGGATGGACCATCTGGGCGATCATCGGGATCATCATCGTCGTTGCCGCGGCGGTGGCCGTGCTGATGATGATGCGGCGTCGCGGGTCGCCCCCGGCGGCCCCGCCCTCCGGTGCTTCCGGCGGCGTCGGCGCCCCGCCACCTTCCGGCGCCCAGTAGGGACCCGGACGCGGTCGGCGTCAACCCCTTCCTTCCTCGCGGGCGCAGCTCCGATACAGCGGAGCAACCGCGGGTCCGAACTCGACGAGGGCAGGCGGATCCGCCCGTGCCGGATCCGTCGGGCGAGATGCGGTTGTCGGGATTTGAACCCGAGTAGGTAGCTTGGGAAGCTACCGTCCTAACCGCTAGACCACAACCGCGCGACCTTGGGGGAGCGGGCGGTGCTCATCAGCTTTGTGCGGCGCGCGTGAGGCCGCGCCCTAGAGGAGAAGGCCGACGGACTCCGATGGGATGGCCGGCGCCTTCGCGAGGAGGTCCCGGTTGCTCACCAAACGCTCCGCGCCCTCGGCGATGAACCCGCCCTGCCGGAGGACCTGGCGCGCCCTCGGGAGATCGTCGGAGGAGAAGGCGACGAGGCTCTGGGCCCCTTCCTTCACGATGAGGATCGCGACGGACTGGATATTGACCTTCGCCGCGGAGAGCGCTTCCAGGACCTGAAGGAAGCTCCCCGATCGGTCCTCGAGCCGGACCGCGATGAGCTCGTGGGTCTCGACGCGGAACCCCCCCTCCGCGAGGAGGGACCGAGCCCGCGCCGGATCGCTCACGACCAAGCGGACGTGGCCGCGACGGGCCGTCGAATCGACCGAGATCGCCGCGACGTTGATCCGCTCCTTCGCCAGGATCCGCGCGACGCCCGCGAGCGCGCCCGGACGGTTCGGCAGTTCGAGGGCGAGCTCCTGAAGTGTCATCGGCTTCCCCGCGAGTGCGCGCGAGGCTAAACCTTTCCGGCGGTCCGGCACCGCCGGCCGCCGCGGCGGGCTCCGTACGTATTTATACCCGAACTCGGCTAAATTCTGATGCCCGAGTCGCCCTGTCTCGGGTCGGTCCACGGCATGGGGGGAGCTCAATATCGTACTGGCGGGCGGCGCTATCGCCGGCGCCGTCGCCTCTCCTCGAACGACCGTGGGGTCGTCGCGGTCGTCGGGACCCTCCTCGCGATGCTCGTGTTTTTCAGCCTGTTCGGGATCTTCATCCAGCAGTACCTTCCGCTCTGGATGACCGACAACGAGTCGATGTTCACGTCCCAGACCCAGTCCTCCCTCGCAGAGCTCAAGTCGAACATGGACCTCCAGACTGCGCTTCAGGGCCCCGCGGTCTACGCGACGCCGTTCACCATGAGCTCCCAAGGGGTGCCCGTCCTCGCCCAGCCGACGGCGGGGATCCTCAACTTCGTCCCGAGCCAGGCGGGGGTGTTCGCGAACATCTCGATGACGCCCGGACCCGGCGGCGCGGCCAAGTTCTTCCAGAACTTCACGCTCGGGACCCTCACGATGCTGCTACCGAACCGCTACTACTCGCCGCAGTTCTTCGAGCTCGAGAACGACGCCGTCATCCAGACCCAGAGCGCGACGCAGCAGCTGATGATGTACCCGCCGGGCCTCTCGCTCAACGCCTCGGGCTCCTCCTTCGGGGTCACGCTGAGCCTCGTCCAGATGCTCGGGAACGCGACCCAGGCGGTCTCGACGGGGACGCAGGAGGTCTACTCGCACTACCTCTTCTCGCAGGTCTTCACGAGCGCTCCCAGCGTCGGGACCGTTTCGGGGAAGTTCCTGATCGGAACGCACTTCCCGTGCGCCTGGACCCAGTTCCTCGGGACCAACTTCGCCGCCGCCGGGCTCGGGGTCCACGCAACGATCGCGCCGGCGAAGTGCGCGACGACCCCCAACCCTTCGCTCGTCACGGTCACTTTCACGGGACTCGCGTCGTTCACCCTCGTGCTCTCCGAGTTCACCATCAACACCGGAGTGGGGATCGAGTAGGATGGCCGCCGCTCGCTCCCTCCGCGTCAAGATCCCGCGTACCCCGGCTGCCGCCCCCGCCAACCCCTTGGACGGGGTCCCGACGCCGCCGACCCGGACCGAGGCCGAGGCGAGCACGGGCGACCTCCCGGGGACGTTCATCACCGCGATGCCACCGCTCCCGGAGCCGGAGATGAAGGAGCTCGAGGTGACGGCGGTGAACCCGCCGTACTCGTACGCGCGGATCAGCTACTCCGACCGCCGGAAGGAGTACATCTACGAGGTCATCGAACCCCAGCTGTCCCGGCACGAGCGCGAGCTGGTCGCCCACCTCAAGTCGACGCTCTCGAAGATTCTGGGGAGCGAGGTCTCGAACCTCACCACCGCCGCCAAGCGCACGTACCTGCGCGGCGAGGTCGAGGAGTACCTCAAGACCCGTCAGATCACGCTGAGCCCGCTCTCGACGGAGCGCGTCGTCTACTACATCCAGCGCGATTTCGTCGGGTACGGTCCCGTCGACGCGCTCATCCTGGACCCCCGCGTCGAGGACATCTCGTGCGACGGGGTCGACGTGCCGCTCTTCGTCTTCCACGGGAAGTACGAGTCGGTCAAGACGAACGTCATCTTCGAGGACGAGGACACCCTCAACTCGTTCATCGTCTCGCTGGGCCAGCGGTGCGGAAAGTCGGTCTCGGTCTCGAGCCCGATCCTGGACGGAACGACGCCGGAGGGCCACCGCGTCCAGGCGACGTACGCCCGCGAGATCACGACGCGGGGCGCGAGCTTCACGATCCGTCGCTTCAAGGAGCGGCCGTTCACCCCCGTCGATCTGATCCTCACGGGGAGCGCCTCCGAGGAGATGATCGCGTACTTCTGGCTCGCGGCCGAGCAGGGGGAATCGCTCATCATCTGCGGCGGTCCCGCCGCCGGCAAGACGAGCACCCTCAACGCGATCGCGCTGTTCATCCCGCCGACCTCCAAGATCGTCTCGATCGAGGACACGCGCGAGGTGAACCTCCCCCACGAGAACTGGATTCCGGGCGCCACCCGCAGCGGGACCGGCGACCGCGGCCCCGACGGCAAGGCCGCCGGCGAGGTCGACATGTTCGACCTGGTCCGCGCCGCCCTCCGGCAGCGCCCGAACTACATCATCGTCGGAGAGGTCCGCGGCAAGGAGACGTACACGATGTTCCAGGCGATGGCCACGGGCCACACGACCTACTCGACGATGCACGCGGACAGCGTGAAGTCGATGGTCAATCGTCTGGAGAACCCGCCGATCAACACGCCGCGCATCCTCCTCTCGGCGCTCAATAACGTCATCATCCAGATCCAGGCGCGGACCGACAAGGGCGTCGTCCGACGCCTGAAGCAGGTGCTCGAGATCGTCGGGTTCGAGCCCGAGACGAACGAGCTCATCACGAACACCGTCTACGAGTGGGACCCGGGGACCGACAAGTTCGTCTTCAAGGGCCACTCGTTCCTCTTCGACAAGATCATGGAGGTCCGGAACTACACGCACGACGAGATGGACGCGGAGTTCCTCCGGCGCGTCGCGGTGATCCACTACCTCGTCGAGAACAAGATCAACGACCACCGCCAGCTCTGGCGGCTCGTGTCGGGGTACTACAAGGACCCGACCGAGGTCATGAACCGCGTCCAGGGCACGCCGCCCGCTTCCTCCGAAGGCCCCGGCGTGGCGCGCGTGGCGGAGATGACCTAGATGGCGACCGCGGACGCGGCGGTCCCGCTCGCCCAAGAGGAGGGCCACCGGCTGGTCCGGGTCAAGAAGGGCGCGCAGCCGACCCACGCCCAGCTCAATCCGTTCCAGCGCTGGGCGTGGCGGACGTTCCGCGACCGCGTGGCGAAGCTCCCGCCCGACCCGCTCCTGGACGAGAACCTCCTGAAAGCGCACATGCGCGTGCGCGCCGACGAGTACATGGCATTCGTCTACGGCGTGACGGTCGTCGTCGCGGCGGCGCTCGTCGTCGCCGGCATCCTCCTGGGGGTCCTCATGGCCCTCTCGGACTCGCTCCTACTGGGCGCCGTTCTCGGGGTCGTGATCCCCTTCATGGGGACGTTCGCGACGTTCTTCATCCTCAAGGGGACGCCGAGCTCGACCGCGAAGGGGCGGGGAAAGAAGATCGATTCGAAGATCTCCCCCGCGATGAGCTTCGTCTCCGCGATGGCGTCGGCCGATGTCAACGTCGACCAGATCTTCAAGGAGCTCGCGCGCCAGAAGGTCTACGGTGAGGCCGCCGAGGAGGCCGCCTGGATCACGCGGGACACCGAGCTGCTCGGAGTCGACATCCTGACCGCGATCCGCACCGGAGCGGGCCGGACCCCGTCCAAGCGCTTCCAGGACTTCCTGCAGGGCGTCGTCACGACGGCGACGTCGGGCGGCCAGCTCAAACCGTACTTCCTCGTCAAGGCCGAGCAGTACGAGCGCGAGAACAAGCTCGACCGTCAGAAGCGCGTCGAGACGATGGGCCTGATGGCGGAGACGTTCGTCACGGTCGTCGTCGCGTTCCCGCTGTTCCTGGTCATCATCATCGCCATCTTCGCGATCATCGGCGGCGGCGGCGCGTTCATGCTCAACGTCCTCTGGGGCATCATCCTCGGGATGATCCCGCTCTCGCAGTTCGCCTTCGTGTTCTTCATGTACCAACTGGCACAGGAGCTCTGAGTTTCATGGCCGCAGCGAACGCCGGTGCGAAGCGCGTCCTCTCCTCGAAGTTGGGCGGCGAGGTCGACGCGAAGCCGGGCCTTCCGAAGGAGCTCATCGTCCTCATCGTCGGGAGCCTGATCGGTGCGGTCTTCTTCGCTCTTGGCGCGATGAACGCCCTCGGCATCTTCGACCTTGAGATCCGACCCGGCGAGGGGGCCGGCATGAACCCCGCGATCGACTTCTTCGTCATGGGGATCCTCGCGATCATGGGACCGTACGGGATCGTCATGAGTACCAAGCTTCGGCGCATCAACGCGATCGAGGCGCGCCTTCCGGACTTCCTGCGCGACGTCGCCGAGGCGGGCCGGTTCGGCATGACCCTCCCGGATGCGATCGTCGTCGCGAGCCGCGGCCGCTACGGTCTCCTCACGGAGGAGATCAAGAAGATGGCGAGCCAATTGGAATGGGGCGTCCCCGTCGCCAAGGCGCTCCTGCTGTTCGAGGAGCGCGTCCCGACCCCTCTGGTGAGCCGGGTCGTCTCGATCATCACGCGCGCGAACGAGGCGGGCGGCAACGTCGCCGACGTGCTGACGATGGTCGCGCACGACACCCGCGAGGTCCAATTCGGCCTCGAAGAGCGGAAGAACTCGATGCTGACCTACGTGACGGTCATCTACATCTCGTTCTTCGTGTTCCTCGTCACGATCTACATCATGTCGGCAGTGTTCCTGCCGCAGATGGTCCAGGCGGGCAAGGGGATCTCCTCCTCGAGCCTCGCCGGCTCGGGCGCGGTCAGCCTCGCGTTCCAGTACGTCCCGGAGCTGTTCCTCGCGTTCATGGTCGCCGTCATCGTCCACGCGGTCGGCGACGGGATCATGGCCGGGATCCTGTTCAACGGCAAGGTGCCCGAGGGACTCCAGCACGCGTCGATCATGCTCGCGTCGGGCTGGGCGTTCATGCGGTTCGCCGTCCCGATCCTGAACACCTGAGGAATCACGATGGCCGGAGAAGCGGTGGAGATGCCGCGGGAAGATCGTACGGCGCCGCGGGGCGGAAAGCGGGTCGCGTTCTCCCCGTGGCTCAAGATCGGCGCCGCGCTCCGACGCGGCGTCGTCGAACCGCGCCCGATCAAGCTCGCGCGCCTGGGGGTCTCGGGCCAGGGGAGCGAGGGCCCGGTCACGCCGATCCCGCCCCTCAAAGACCCCCACCTGACCGAGCTCGAGATCGCGCCGATCCGCGAGAACTTCTCCTTCGTCCGCGTCACGTACCACAACGTCCGGAACGAGCACCTGTACGAGGTGATCGAGCCGCCCCTCTCCCCGATCGAGACGGAGCTCTTGCAACGCCTCAAGGTCATCCTGATCGACCTCTTCGAGCCCCTCCCCGAGCTCGACCTCGCGACCCGAAGGCGCGAGCTGCGTCGGATGGTCGACGAGCAGTTCCAGGAGTGGGAGCTGTCGCCGAGCCCGACCACGAAGGGCCGGATCCTCTACTACCTCGAACGGGAGTTCATCGGCTACGGGGTCGTCGACGTCCCGATGACCGACAGCGAGGTCGAGGACATCTCGTGCGACGGGATCGGGATCCCTCTCTACATCTACCACCGCAAGTATGGCTCGATCCGCTCGAACCTCAAGTTCCACGACGCGGAGACCCTGGACCAGTACGTCGTCTGGCTCGCCCAGCGCTCGGGCAAGCACATCTCCGTCGCGAGCCCGATGCTCGACGCGACGATCCCGGACGGCTCGCGTCTCCAGGCGACGCTGGGAATGCACGTCACGAAGCGTGGCAGCTCGTTCACGATCCGGCGGTTCCGGGACAACCCGTTCACGCCTGTGGACCTCCTCAAGTTCCGGACGATGAGCCCGGAGATGATGGCCTACATGTGGATCGCCATCGAGTCCGGCCAGTCGATGATGGTCTGCGGCGGCACGGCGTCGGGCAAGACGACGACCCTCAACGCGACCCTCCTGTTCATCCCGCCCCAGATGAAGATCGTCTCCATCGAGGACACGCGCGAGCTCAACCTCCCCCACGAGAACTGGGTCCCGTCGCTCACGCGCGCCGGGTTCGGGGCGAAGAACATCACGAGCGGCAAGGCGCCGGGCGAGATTGACATGTTCGACCTCCTTGCGGCCGCGCTCCGGCAGCGCCCCCAGTACCTGATGGTCGGAGAAGTGCGCGGTGCCGAGGCGTTCATCGTCTTCCAGGCGATGGCGACGGGGAAGACGTGCTACACGACGTTCCACGCCGAGTCCGTTTCCGCGATGGTCCACCGGATGGAGAACCCACCGATCTCGCTCCCGCGATCGCTCGTGAGCGCGCTCAACCTGGTCCTCCTACAGCGCCAGGTGAAGGTCGGGAACAAGATGACCCGGCGCGTCCAGTCGTTGACCGAGATCGTCGGTCTCGACCCCGAGACGAACGAGCTCATCACGAACTCGGTCTACTCGTGGAACCCCGGCGACGACACGTTCCTCTTCTCGGGCCACTCGTACATCTACGAGCGCGTCGCGATCATGAAGAACTTGACCATGCGCGACATGGAGAAGGAGGTCCGCAACCGGGTCGAGATGCTCGAGTACATGAAGTGGCGCGAGGCCCGCGCGACACGCCAGAAGCCGTTCACGCACCGAGACGTGGGGCGGCTCGTCTCCGCCTACAACAAGGAGCCCCAGGCGGCGCTCGCCGAGGTCCGCGGCGAGATGGACCGCGCCAAGGCCCCGCGCGCGGCGTAGGCGAGGCCCCGCCCACGCGCTCGGGAACGTCGGGGGCCGAAACCCTCCGATGACCCCACCCCGCCCGTTCTTCGAGGGTTCGACCTCGGCCGGCGCCTCGGTCACCCTCTACCGAGAGGATTGCCGATCGGGGCTCCGACGCCATCTCGCGCCCCGGAGCGTCGACGTCGTCGTCACCTCGCCCCCGTACAACCTGGGGGTCCCCTATCGGAGCTACTCCGACCGGCGTCCCCGCGGCGAGTATCTGCGGTTCCTGCGCGAGGTGACGCGGTCCCTCGAGCGCGTCCTCTCGGAGAACGGCTCCTTCTTCCTCAACGTCGCGGGCTCGCCGAAGGACCCGTGGCTGCCGTGGGACGTCGCGCGCGAGGTCGGGAAGACGCTCGTGCTCCAGAACGTGATCCACTGGGTCAAGTCGATCGCGATCGACCGCGCCGCGGCCGGCCGCTCGGCCGGCCTATCGCGGGACCTGGCCCTCGGGCACTACAAGCCGGTCGGCTCGGACCGGTTCCTCCACGGCGCCCACGAGTACGTCTTCCACTTCACGCGCGCCGGGCGCGTTCCCCTGGACCGGCTCGCCGTCGGGGTGCCGTACCAGGACAAGTCGAACGTCGCGCGGTGGGACCGGAGGGCGGGCGATGTCCGGTGCCGCGGCAACACTTGGTTCCTCCCGTACCGGACCATCCGACGGAGGGCGACCGACCGACCGCACCCGGCGAGCTTTCCCCCCGAGCTCGCCCAACAGTGCCTCAAGCTCCACGGTCGGGAGCGGGTGCGCCTCGCCGTCGACCCGTTCCTCGGGATCGGCTCCTCCGCGATCGCCTCGGCGCACCTCGGGATCCCGTTCGTCGGCTTCGACATCGATCCGGTCTATCTCGGGGTCGCCGTCGACCGGCTCGCGAGCGTGGGCGTGCACCGCACTGTCGCTCCGCCGACACCGCGTGCCTCCCGGGCGCGCTCCCGCCGCCCGAGGGTTAAGTAGCCGGAGCCGCGTCGTCCTCGCGAGGTCGCGCGCTATCGTCATGGAGGTACCGATGCCGTCCGCCGGAGCCTCTGGCACCTCGAGCGACCCCGGCCCGTCCCCCACCCCCGATCCGACCGAGCGGGAAGCGTGCCGATTCCTGGCCGACCAGGTCCTTCCCTACCTCGTCCGGGACCGGCGCTCGGCCCTCGCGCGGACGATCCGGACCGCGGTCGCCGAAGGACGCCTCGCCCCGCTCGCGCGCCTCCCCGAGCGCGCCCGACGCGATCTGCTCGAGGCGATCGAGGGCCGGATCGAGCTCTCGGGCCGTGCCCCGTCGCCGATGGCCGTGGTCCGTCTGACCTCGGTCATCTCCTCGACGCCCGTCCCCGAGCGGGGATCGGGGCGCCGTCTGGCGGCGCCCGCCCGTTAGGGCCTACGCTCAGGCCCGCTCGATCGCGGCCGTGAGGCAGTGTGCGCCGCCGAAGGCCCCGGTCAAGTTCTCGAGGTTGACCTCGACGGTCTGGAGCCCGAGCTCCTTCGCCGCCGGCTGGTTCGGGAAGAACGCCCCGTCCGCGCGCAGCTGCCCGAACTCGCGCGCGGCGCGCAGGTAGAGCCGGTGGTAACGCTGCGGCTGCCGCTCGGCCGCGCGCCGCAGGTGCGCGAGGACCCGCTCGGCGTTCCGGGCGATGTTGGGGACGAGGAGCGTCCGGTCCTTGATCGTGAGGAAGTTCGTCGCGTAGCAGAGCTGCTCGAGCGTCGAGATGCCGATGACGCGGAACCCGTGCACCTTCTCGAGGTATGGCAGGAGCCGCGTCTCGTGGGAGCGCCGGTACTCGCCGCCGTCGCGCAGGTAGACCTCGACGCGCGCGGCCTCGAGCATGTCGCGGTAGCCGACCGCGATCCCGTCGCCGGGGAAGTTGAGGTACGTGTCGAGGTGCATGTTCACCATCGGGTCCGGGCGGTCGAGGAGGGGGTGACGCGGCTGGTGGACCACACCGATCTCGGGGAAGGAGACCGCGTGCGCGAGGAACTCCTTGACCCCGGTGGCGCTCGTCCGGTCCCCGGTCCCGACGAGGGCGAAGTCGCCCGCGGGCAGGAAATCGCCCCCCTCGAACGTCCCGTGCTGGATCTCCGCGACGGGGGGCTCGCCGGCGGCTCGCCAGACGAACGAGGTGATCTCGGTCTCGCGGCGACGCTGGGGCTTGGCGAGGCGGCCCACCACGATCCCGCGGTCGGTCACCGCCTGCTGGTCGCGGAGGAAGAAGAGGTTCGTGAGCGGCACCTTGAGGGTCGTGAACGCACGGACCGATCGGGCTCCCCGCCCCCGTTCGAACCGGAGCTCCGGGGAGAGGATGAGCGTCTGGATCAGCTGCTCGCCGTCGAGGAGCGCCACCGTCTCGCGGAACTCCCGTCGCGCCCGCCCGGCCCCCGGGCCGCTGAACCCGACGGCCGCGACGACGCGATCGACGAGCTCGCGCGCGACATCGGGGTGCCGCCCCGCGGACTGGAGGAGGAGCTGGTCCAGGTTCTGGACGCTAACCCCGAACCCGGATCGGAGGGTCTCGACGAGCTCCTCGTGCTCGCGACGCGCTTTGGACAGGCTGAAGACGCGCTCGTAGAGGCTCGAGTACGGCTCGAGGAGGCCGAAGAACGCCTCTATTCCAGGAGGTCGGACGACGACCCGGCGCAGCGGGTGCCATTCAGCGATCGCACGCGCGGTCAAGGTCGCTCCGGCCCGGCGGTAGGAGGCGAGGCCCCCCGACATATAGGTGCCCGGGGCGGGTCGGCCCCAACGGGTCGGATGCGGTCGCCCCTCGGGGGAGGTGCCGGGGGGCTTTCGCTCGGAGGCGGTGGCTACTGTTCGTCGGCGGCCGAGGAGGCGGTGGTCGTGTGCCACTCCTTCATCGGCTTGCGGTTGACGCCGGCCGCGCTCGCGAGGGCGTTCTTCGTCCCTTCGCGGGCCCGGTTCCCCGCATACCCGATCGCATCGCTCGTAGCGCCCGCGACGCGCGCGACGCCGGAGCCGACCGCCGAAGCGCCGGCCACGACCTTGTCGCGGACCGCTCCGGGGAACGCCGTGAGCTCGCGGTCCATCGCACGCGCGAGGCGCGCGAAGTCGTCCTCGATCTCCTGGATGTCGTATTTCATGTCCTTCGCCGTTCGCGTCGAGAGCCGTGCGATCGACGTGTCGAGGTTCCGGAAGGTGATCTCGAAGTCCTTGCCGAGGCCGCCGGCCGCGCGGCGCATCTCGGTCAGGTGCTGGCGCAACTGGACCTGTTCGGGGGTTTCTGTCATCGTCGTGACCCTCCGTTCTACGCGGCGCGGGGTGTATAAAGCTCGCCGCCGAGAGGAAACGCGCGACGCCCCGGTCAGCCGCCCATCCGACGGTCGACCTTGCGCCGACGCTTTCCACCGCCGGTGGGGGCGGTCGGGACGGGTGCCGTGGGCGCACCGGGCGTCGGAGGCGCGCGCCGCACCGTCTCGGTCCCACGCGCCCACCGGACGAGCAGTTCCACGCCCAGGTGACCCGGGTCCGTGATGACGAGCGAGCCCCCCAGGAGGCGCGTGAGCTCGCGGGCGGCCAACTCGTACTCGGGATGCTCCGACTTGAGGAGGATCATCGAGAAGGAGAGCGGGGTCACCGTGCGAAGCTCCTGCGCGCGCGCGACGGCGTGCTGCATCGCCGCATCGAGGTTGCCGGACTTGACCCGGCCGTCCCCGTCGGTGTACGATTCCGGGAGCCCGTCGGTGACGAAGTAGACCTCTTTCCGCGTCGCGCGGGACGATCGCAGCAGGAGGTGCGCCGTGCGGAGAGCCTCCGCGGTGTTCGTGAAGGAGCCGGGCGCGCACTCCCAGAGCTCGAGGAGGTCCAGCACGCGGACCTCGTTGTCGAACGCGACCACGTCGATCGTCGCGTCGGGATGCCGACGCCGGATCGCGATGTAGAGGGCGAGGAGCGCCTTCTTCGCCGCGGGCAGCTTCCCGGACTCGCTCATGCTCCCGGACTTGTCGAAGATCATCACGACGTGCACGCGTTCGCTCGTGATCTCACGGTAGATGTAGCTCGTCGACTCCTCGATGTGGCGCGAGCCGGTGAGCCGGGCGGCGAGGAGCGAGGAGGGGATGTCCAGGTGGGCTACTTCGTCCGGCTGCCGGAGACGCGACTTCTCGTAGACGCCCGTCGAGCCTCCGCCCTTGAGCGAAAGTCGAACGTCGCCCGGGAGGCTCCGCGTCTCCTCTTCGAGGACCAGTCGAGCGAACCGCTCGATGAGGCCGTAGGTGACCGCGAGCTCGCCGGAGCGTTCGGCGACGAACCCGCGCTCCTTGAGCTCGCTCGCCAAACGCGCCGATTCCGCCTCCTTGACCCGATCGTCGGTCTCCCGCTCCGCGCGCCGCTTCGCCTCCTCGCGCTCGGCCTCGAGCGCCCGCCGCTGCGCTTCGACCTCGCGCCGCTTCGACTCCGCCTCGCGCTGGAGCTCGCGTTCCTTCGATTGGGCCGTCCGGTTCACGTTCCGGTCGAGCTCCTGGTGCTGGTCGGGGGTCATCCGGGCCAGGATGTCGCCGATCTCCGAGGCGCCGAGCGTACGGCCCCCGTCCTGGGGGACCGCGAAGGTCATCCGTCGTTCCGCGCGCGGCGTCGGTGCCGCCCCTTTGCGACCGAACAGTCGCCGGAACCAGGCGGCGACGCGCGCGAAGAAGGCGCGGATCCGCGCGAAGATCCCGGGCGGTCGGTCCGGTTGCAGCCAGGAGGAATCGGGAAGGAGGAGGGCCGAGCGGACCTCGTCGAGAAGGACGCCGTCGCCGAGGCGCGAGAGATCGATTCGACGGCCGGAGCGCAGGCGGGACTCGATCGCCGCCATCTCGGCCTCGAGCCGCTCCTGCTCGCGCCGTCCGACGAGCTCGAGGTCGAGGGTGCGCCGGTCGTACTCCTCCATCAGCCGTCCGACCCGTCGCGACGCCTGGCGACGGAGGCGCTCGCGGATCTCCGCGAGGCGTTTCGCGAGCGTCGGGTCCTTCGCCTCGGCCGCCTTGAGGAGCTTCTGCGCGCCCTGGAACCCCTCCTCCGCGAGGGACCGGATGAGCTGGGTCCGGTCGAGGAGGTCGGCGAGATCGTCGGAGACGACGTCGTCGGAGAGGTCGGCGCAATCGGGCAGCGCGATGGCGTCGCTAGAGGGCGGCGTCGTCGTCGCCTTCCCCCTTCTCGCAGGAGAAGAGCGAGAAGCGGTCCAGGAGGTCGAAGACGTTGAGCGCGGCGTCGAGCGCGGACGTCGCGCTCCCCGGCTTCTCGCGCTCCTGCACGTAGGTGACGAACGGCTGGAACTTCGGGAACAACGGTGCCCCGCCCTCGACCTGTCGCTGGAGCTCGGCGTCCCCCTTGAGCCGCCGCGCCTCGGAGACGAGCGCCTCGCCGTCGGCGCGGTTCGACCGGAGCGGGCCGGTGAAGAATCGGCACCAGTAGACGCCCGCGCTGCGCTTGAGCGCCGGCTCGGCGTGGCGTTCGAGGAACTCGATCACCCGCTTCTCGTTCTGGTTGAACGAGTCGCCGCTGCGGGCGCGGATCCGGCCCCGCATCGCGTGGAGGAGCGCGGCGCGCAGGTCGTCGGCGTTCGGGAAGACGTGGCCCTGGAGCTGGGCGATCGCCGCGGTCCGGGCGGCGACGTCGATGAGCGTGCGGTTCGATCCGACCTCCCCGATGTCCGGATTGTCGTCGGACATCCGGAGGCGCCAGGCCTCGATGACCCGCACGCCCCCGTCGACGAGGATCTCGGGGACGTACGGCGTTCCGGCCGCGGCCCGACCTAGGTCGGCGATCCGCCGGTTCTCGCCGTGGTGCGTGTTGAAGCCGATGTGCATGCTGGTGAGGCGGTCGGAGAGCGGGTCGTTGATGTTGTCGAGATCGGAAAGGTTCGAGGTGCAGATCGCGACGAAAGCGCCCGGGAAGCTCTCGCGCGATTTCGCGGGCGTGACGGTCCCCTCCTGGAGCGCCTGGAGGAGCACGTTCTGCGTCCCGAGCGGGAGCTTGCCGATCTCGTCGACGAGGAGGATCCCGCGGTTCGCCTGGAGCAGCTTCCCCGGTTCGAAGACGAGGGGGCTCATCGGGTCGCCGATCTCCTCCAGTTTGCGGAGGTTGATGTTGCCGGTAAGGTGGTCGGGGAACACCTCGGAGCTGCCCTGGACGCGAGCGAAGCCGAACCCCTCCCGCAATCGGACGTACTCGGCGGGCACGGAGGCGCCGTCGACCGAGGCAGGGTCAAAGCGCGTCACGTCATTGGACGGCGCGAACCGGCGCTGGCAGATAGGGCACGGTGGGAACCGCGCGGCGATCACGGGATCGCAGACGCTCAAGGGGTGGTCGAGGACCGGGCACCCGGAGACCACCCACGCGCCCTTCGGGTAGAGCTCCCAGAGCTCTTTGGCGAGGCTCGTCTTGCCGGCGCCGGAGGGTCCGAAGAAGAGGAGGTGCGCCCCGGAAACGAGCGCGGTGACGATGTCGGAGTCGGTGCTCGCCGGCAGGACGGTGGCGGGGAACAGCGCGGCCATCGCCTCGTCGCGGGAGAGCCCCTTCGCCCTCAGTCCTTCGAGTAGGCGGAGGATCTCGCCCCGGAACCGGTCCGACGGGCTCTCGACGGTCGTGCCCGCTTCCTTGAGCTTCTGGGCGGTCGTGCGGGTCCCGACGGCGGGGGCGCCGCGGGTGGGGGTCGGAGCCGCTTGGGCCACGGCCCGCCCACCCGGGTGCGCCATATTTAGTTTGGGGAGACGGAGCCGCCGCTCCTCGAGGAAAATCGGGCCCCCGGCGTGCGAAACCGGCAACATTAAGTAAGGGGCACCGGTGGGCGCCGCCACCCAGCATGGCAGAGAAGGAGACGCCGGCCAAGAAATCCACCTTGGCCCGGACGGTCAAGGACAAGTGGCGCTCCAAGCACTTCTACAAGGTGCGCGCCCCCGGCCTTTTCCAGCACGTCGAGATCGGCGAGACGATGGCCTCCGAACCGGAGCAGTTGGTCGGTCGGACGCTCGTCACCACGCTCCAGGAGCTCTCCGGAGGGGCGGACATCGGAAAGGCGCACATCAAGCTCAAGTTCAAGATCGACCGCGTTTCGGGCGAGAACACGGCGGAGAGCCGGTTCATCGGCCACGAGCTCACCTCCGACTACGTCCGCCGGCTCGCGCGACGGAAGCGCTCGAAGATCGACACGTCGCTGGTCGTCACGACGAAGGACGGCGTCCAGATCGTCCTCAAGCCCGTCGCCGTCGGCGAGCAGCGCCTCCAGACCCGCCTGCGCGCCGAACTACGCCTCAAGCTGCGCTCGCTACTCACCGACGAAGCGGCGATCAAGACCGCTCCCGAGTTCGTCCGTGAGATGCTCCAGGGGGAGCTGGGAAAGCTTCTCGCGCATGGCTTGAAGACCCTCTACCCGCTCAAGAAGATCGAGATCCGCAGCTCGGTCGTCCTCGGCACGATCGCCGACGAAATCCCCGCGCCCGCCGAGCCCACGCCGGTGGACACCGGGCCGGCCGCGCCCGAGATGGCCGCTCCGCCCGAGTCGGGCGGCGAGGTCCCGAGCGCCTGATCCGACCGGGGGCTCGATTTGCTCGACCTCCCACGATCACGCCACGTCGGGGTGGCTCAGCCTGGTAGAGCACGGGACTCATAGAGGGGCGGACACGCGCCGTCCCTGGAGAGATCCTGGGGCCGGGGGTTCAAATCCCCCCCCCGACA
>JBGOSQ010000039.1:0-18508 GCA_041476045.1 Thermoplasmata archaeon
CCCAGCCGGATGATGTCGGAGGGCGGGAGGCGCGGCCCTTCACCGATGGTCTTCGCGAGGTCCCGGCCGTCAATCCATTCCTCCGAATAGTAGAGGACCCGCGAGCCAGAGATCTCCCCCTCACTCAGAGAGACCGGGCCTGTCCGGGCGAGCTGCGGAATGCGCACCGTGCTCAGGATGCCAACCTCACGACGGACCCTCTCCCTAGCTTCCTCGAACGGTGGGGCAGACGCGGCGACTCCGGAGTCAGACTTCTCCGCTTCTCGCGGTCCGAGGAAGAGAATCTTGAGCGCCAACGTCTCGCCTGCCAACTCAATCGGCACCACTGCCTTCTGTCCGCCCTTGACTATGGTCCCCACAATCCTGGCGCCAGCAACGAGTTGCGCCACTGCCTCGGCGGATATCGGCTCGACCCCCGGGCTCGTCACAGCTTCCCGTTACCGACGACTCCGCGACCCGGTGGGAGTCTTCCCGCTCCTCGAAATCTCGGCGTGGGGCATGGGGCGAACGACAATCCTAAGTTCGTTGTCCCGGGCTTCAATCTCCCACTCCAGTTGCGTAGTTTCATCGATATTGAACTGGCGAGCGATGCCCACGGGAATAGTCGTCCTCAGAGACTTACTCTTCGACTGAGCGATCACGACCCGCGTCGTCTCCATAGCTTAGGTCCCCAGAGCGAAGCCGAACTAATAAAGGAACCTACGCATAGGCCTACGTATAGGCGCCATGTTCAAATAGTGAGACCATGTATAGGTAGAGTTATAGGCTACCATGACCGACACGGCAAACATGCGAGAGAGCAGGCGATCAAAAGGAATCGAAATTGCCTCTCACGCTGAAGACATCGAGAGTCTCGGGGAGAACGCATGGTCGGTCCCGTCTCAGGCGGGATTCGGGCGCTACAAGGTATGGTTCGTCGGGGACCTCCCTCGGTGCGCTTGCCCCGACTTCCACGGCCGTTCCGGGGACACGAACCCGTCCCCGTGCAAACACATCTACGCTGTCGTAGCCCTGCGACTTCACGAAGCCGGCCAGTCGCTAGCCGCGCCCGAACGCAAGCCCCGCAAGCAGTACGCCCAGCATTCCACCTACACCAAGGCGCAGACTGCGGAGATGCGGCTTCTCGATTCCCTCCTCCGAGATCTTGTCGCCGACGTGCCCGAGCTACCGAAGGTGGAGGGGAAGGGCGGACGGCCCGCCATCCCCCTTTCGGATGCGCTCTACTGCTCGATCCTCAAGGTCTATTCTGGTCTCGCCGGACGGCGCGCCTGCGGGGTCTACGAGAATGTATCGGATCGGGGACTTCTGGGGGGGGTCCCGAGCTACAACGTCGCCTCCCGCGCCCTGAACCGGCCCGAGGTGACCGCGATTCTCTACCGGATGCTCCGGCTGAGTGCCGCCCCCCTCGCCGGGTTGGAGGAGGGCGGTGCCATCGCACCAGATTCGACCGGGGTTCAAACTACCTCGATCGGCGGATGGAGGGAGGAGAAGCACGGCGAGAAGCGCGAGAAGAAGTGGTTGAAGGTACACGCCGTCGTCGGGACCCGAACCCACGTCGTGATCGATACGCGGATCCTTGACGCGAACAGCGCCGACTCTCCGCAGTTCGAGCCGCTAGTTCGGGGGGCGTTCGAGGCGGGGTTCGCCCCGGGTTCGGTGCTGGCCGACAAGGGCTACTTGGCGAGGAGCGCCTTCGACCTCGCGGCCGAACTCGGGATCGAGGCCCGCATCCCGTTCAAGTCGAACTCGACCGGGAGGGGCGAGGGCTCCGCAGCATGGCGCAAGGCGTTCTACCTGTTCCAGGCCCATCAGGCGGAGTTCCTTGCGGCCTATCACAAAAGGAGCAACGTAGAGAGTGCTTTCAGCGCTATTAAACGGAAGTTCGGGGAGCATGTCCGATCCCGTACGCACGTCGCTCAGGTCAACGAAATCCTCTGTAAATTGATCGCTTACAATTTGACGGTCGTAGTGCACGAGATGTTCGAGAACGGGATCGCACCGGCGTTTTCCAAGAGTCGCGCGGGTGAGGAGCCTGGCAAGGGGTAGTCCGAAGGGGGGTTAGGTGCGGTCCCATCGGGTCTGATTGTTGGCGACGGGTCGGGCACCGTAGTCCCTCACGAATCGACCCAAGAGTTCCTGTTCCACGGCGTCAGGAGTCATTCTCTGCCATGTCGGCACCGCGATGTACCGAGGGGAGAACTCGGCCGCATAGTGGTTGACGGCGTAGTAGAGGGACCTCCCGTCGGATTTCTTAGCATGCCGAGCCCCGTCCCAGTGTTCCCAAACGCGTTCCCGAATCGACCGTCCGCTCTTCCCGATATAGAAGACAGGGGACTGACCCCAGGGATAGGCCCACGTCGTACGGCCCCCGGCGAGGAGGATGTACCCACCAGCTCCAGGCGGAAGGCTCTCGTAGTCTTCATCGACGTCGGAAAGCTCCCGCGCGTCCTCAGCTCTCTTCTCGATCTCTCCGAGGAACGACAATAATGAGGTCCGACCCATCGAGCGCCCGACTGAGGTTCAAGAACTTAACCTGTCGGGAGGACATGACGGTCACCCCCCTGACAGTCTGACTCAGAACCCCCTCGTTGTGAATCAGAACCCGAGACGTGAGTACGGTTCCGATTCAAAGCCACTCCCCGCGCGACCTTTATTAGCCCGAAGGAGATTCGCCTTTCGTGTCGCCCAAGCCATGGATGGTTGCAATCCTGGCAGCAACT
Organism: Thermoplasmata archaeon; assembly: GCA_041476045.1. Taxonomy (GTDB): domain Archaea; phylum Thermoplasmatota; class Thermoplasmata; order Lutacidiplasmatales; family UBA184; genus Lutacidiplasma. Next base: position 2,721 of record JBGOSQ010000039.1, read on the forward strand.
GTCCTCCTCGTAGGTGCGATACTCGTCTGGCAGCCTTGGACCCCTGCCCCCGCCGGTTCCGGCGCCAGTGGATGCGCTTCTGGCGGTTGCAATTCTGTGGCTGCAACCCAAGTCAACGCGAGGTCTTACTCACTGGTCACCGAGCTCACAGAGTCAAACACAAACCCCACCAGCACATCCCCCGTCCTCACGAACGTGACCGTCTCGTCGCACGCGAGTACGACTTACTACGTCTACATCATGAACACTTCGGCGTTCCAATCACTTGGTTGGAGTAGCAATTCCACAGGGCATGGCGGCAGCCATGCCTCTCTCACCACGGCCGCGACGAACTATACATGGAGTTCGGGGGCGGTCACATCGACCAGCAGCACCGTTCAGGTGGGAAACGGTGAGTGGTATGTGGTGCTCTACGATCCTTCGCTCAGTGCCAGCGCGACAGTCTACATCACCGTCGGAAACGGGTCGTAGCTGACATAGGTTCCTGCGTCCACACCTTCGCACACATGCCCGCCTTGGGGCCTCTATGATGCGAGCCGGCGAGACACGATGACCGGCGGGGGACCGCGGCTCAGTGTGAGGTCGCCTAAGAGCCTGTCCAGAAACCCTTCCAGTGGAACCTCTGATTGACCCGACGCCCCGATAGATCTCCGGGGTGCGGCCACCTCCCTCGATCCCTCCGGCGTTCGCGCTTCCCGACTCGCTCTGGCTTCGGATCGCTCGGCTTCTTCCCGTTCACCGAGCCAGTCCGCTCGGCGGTCGTCCCCGCGTCGACGACCGCCGCTGCATGGAGGGGATCTTCTACCTCTCCCGGACCGGCGGCCAGTGGCGGTACCTCCCTCGATACTTCGGCGCGCCGAGCACGGTTCATGCGCGCTTCCAAGAGTGGGCTGGTGCCGGGGTCTTTCAACGTCTCTGGACCCAGGCTCTCCTCGAGTACGATGCCAAGAGAGGTCTGAGCTGGTCATGGCAGTCGATGGACGGCACGATGACGAAGGCTCCGCTCGGAGGGGAGCGGACCGGACCCAACCCCACCGATCGTGGAAAGCGGGGAGTCAAGCGATCCCTTCTCACCGACGGACGTGGGATTCCTCTCGCCGTCTTCGTTGCACCGGCGAATCGGAACGATTGCAAGCTCGTAGAGGCGACGCTCGACGCGCGACTCGTTCGCCCTCCCCGAACGGTCCGCCAGCGCATGTGCCTCGACAAGGGGTACGATTTCGTCGAGGTCGACGAGGTGGTGGACGCCTACGGCTTCGAGGTCCACACTTGCCGAAGAGGACAGGCGCCTCGACGGGAGCGATTGACCGATCGCGCCCGTCGATGGGTGGTCGAACGGACCCACTCGTGGATGAACCGGTTCCGTCGGATCCTAGTGCGTTGGGAGAAGAAGGTGGGGAACTACCTAGGGATCCTCCAACTGGCCTGCGCGTGGATTACCTTCCGCCGCGCGCGGCTCTTCTGAGCAGCGAGCGGTTCTTTATCGAGGGGGCGGCTCCCGGAAGGAGCTGATGGCGAAGGAGAGGGCGGTTCCTCGGAAGCGGCCGCCGGAAACGCTCCCGATCCCGGTGCACTGCGCCGGGAAAGGGTGCGAGCGGGAGACGGTATTGCTGCTGCCCGGGAAGGTCTCCTTTCGGGCAGGGATCTGGATCGACCCGGGGTGGACCGCCATCAACGATCCGACCGACCACAGCGTGGTGTTCCTCTGCTCGGAGTGTGACGCGAAAGGTCAGGCCAACGAGCAGTTCCGCGACGAGTCAGTCAGGCTCCCAGGCCAGCGCTAGGTTTCTGGACAGGCTCTAAGTGGGTCTGCGATCAGTCCGACCCAATTCACCACCTACATCTTCTACGTCTACGTATCATGACCTAGGTAGGAAGGTCGGACTTTGAAAGGGGAGCTAAGCGGGTCGACGGGTTTTCGAAGCTCCTCCACGATGTGGGCGGCCGCGGCCGTCGGGGTCGTTTGTGCCCTCGGCCTAGCATGGGCAGTCCTCGCTAGTCCCTTCTCCGGGCCCGTCAATGGACCCCAGCCGGTACGGGTCGCCATGGTAGGACTGCCGGTGACCGCCGGCGCGGGCGGACAATCGTCTGCAGGCTGCTGGGCCTCCGTCGGCAACGCGTCGGAGTGCTTTCTCTTGCTGGTGGTTGCTCCGACTGACGCCTCCACCTCGGCCATCACCGCATTCTTCATGGAAACTTCGAACGGTTCGACCGTTGACATTCCTGCTACCCTCGCGACGAGTTGCACCTCTGTAACGAGTGCCAACGGCAGCCTGAGTTCGGCTATCTGCACCGAAGCCATTGCACATTTCACGACTACCGGGGGCTGGGTCGAGTGCACCATCTCTCTGTGCGGCGGATCCGACACGACCTCCGTAGCCTCCCCCCCGGTTTCTCTAGACAACGGGAGCGCGTTCATCGTGCAAGTTGCTCTCCCATCAACGTCGGGATCGCAAATCGGAATCGTGGTCGACGGAGCTACTTTTCTCTTCGCCATCTAGGCGGGGGCGACTCGGACGGGCCTGCTAACTCGGATTCGACCAGCGTCGGCGTTGGGTATCGTAACGATGAGCGCGAGTCCAAGAGTCGACCCGGTGCGGACCCTCCGAATCAAGAGGCCGTCGTCGTCGCGGAACGCCGGGTCCGAGGTCCGTTCGAGGAGTTGTCCTACGAACTCGCCGAGCGCAGCAGCGGAGAGCGGCTTCCCCTCCCTCCGCGCTTGCCAGCGGTCGAGCGCTAGGATCAGCTCGGCCGATGGCACCGGGTAGAGTTCGACCCCGTCCGGTCCTTGGAGCGCGACCCACGCCCTCCCGTCGGGAGAACGCGCGACTCGGAAGTTCGCCTCCTCGACGAGGTCCGCGTGGAACCGGTCGGCAAGGGCGATGGCTCGCTTCACCGGTCCCCCGCGAGACGACGGGTCTCTGGGAGCTTCCGAAGCCACGCGATGGCCGCGGCGACCTCGGCCAACTCCTTCTTAGAGAGGAACTGGGCCCGACGGCCGTACAACTCTCGGGCCGCTTCGCGTCGGCGCTTCGTGATGGTCGAATCGATCGAGAAACCCCAAGCGAGGACGACGTGGAGAGCCCGGGTCGACATGGTCGGGCTCGCGTCGGGGAGCGAGCCTTCGTCGGGCGTCACGCTCTATGCCCCCTTCACCCAACCAAGGAGTCGGCGGCGGATCGACGTCGCGGCGAGCGCGTCGGAGACCTCCGACTCGTTTCGGACTACAACGACAACTCTCGGCCGAGCGAGGGCGGTCTCGCAGGCGATGGAGACGCCTATCAACGCGATGGCGTACCCGACCTCCCGGAGGTCTAGGAGAGAGAGCGCGCTACCGAGAACGGCGATCGAGAGGAACGTCGAGAGAATCTCGACGGCCCGGACCGTCGCGTAGAGCGTCGGCCAGCGAACGAAGATCGCGGGCCGCGGGAGCGAGTAGGCTCCCGGAGAGAGGGCGGTCGGTCGAACGGAGACCGCGCTCATCCCGGGGACCCCCGGTTCCGCGTTCGAGGAAGGACCGCGTTGAGCCAGCAAACCCCGGCGGCGACCTCCTCTAGCTCCGTCTTGGAGAGAAATTCGGCTCGCCGCTCGTAGAACTCTCGGTGGGCCGCGCGGTTCGGGTTCGACGTATCGGTAGACCGGATATGCGCGAGAAGGACCTCGGCTGCCCGCTCGGAGAGGAACGGAGCGACGAGGCGCGCGCGACTCGGGGCGTTCGGCGTCATCGAGGCTTCGGAAGCGGAACCTGGGATAAGTATCCACGTTTAGTGGTTTCTAACGTAGTAGTTCAGCTATCGAGTCATTGTACTCAATAGCGCTTCGATGCTCAATTCAGTGCGACCGGACCGGTCGCGAGAGAACGAAATGCCGAAAGCGAAGGGAGCAAAGACGACGAAGTAACCACTCACCTTTCTGGGCACTCTCTCGTCCATATCCGTACGAACGAAAGTACTTTCCGGTGAACCGCCTCTCCCTCGTTCGAGGGGGAGGTGTACGCCCAGGACGCCGCGGAACTGTTCCCCTCCGACGATGACAATGAGTCGATCACGCTCAACCCGGAGGAGCGCAAGGCGGTCCGCAAGCGCCTGGAGAAGGCCAATGAACTGGAGAAGGAGCTTCGCGAGGTCAAGGAGAAGTTCCGTCGGCTCCAGGAGGAGCTCCGACGCATCAAGGCCTCCGCTCCCTTCCTCGCGGCCTCGGATCTCACCGCCGAGGCCGGGGGAGTTCCTTCGAGCCGCGTCTTCTACCGCCGACCGACGCGACCCCGCGAGCCTCGGCCCACGGGCGGCCAGGAAGGCCACGAGGGGTGCTCGCGCGAGCGTCCCGTCCCCAACTCGCCTCCCCTCCGACTCTCCTTGGAGTGGTGTGGTGAGTGCGGCACTCAACTCGGAGAACCGTTCGAGGTCCGCCGACGAACGATCACCGACCTCCCTCCGCCTCAGCCTCTGATCTTCGATGTGGAGATCCCTCGCTACACGTGTCCGGGCTGCCACCGACGGGTCGAGCCCGCCTCGCCCTACTCTCGGAACCGCCCCTTCGGGTTCGCGCTCATGGCGCGCGTCGTCCACCTTCGGATGCTCGGGCTGAGCATCCCGAAGATCGTCGACTGCCTGCGGGAGGGCCACGGGGTCGTCGTGAGCCCAGCGGCCGTGCTCAAGATGGAGCGGCAGGCGGCGGAGGCGCTGGGACCGCTCTACGCGGGGCTCAAGGAGCAGGTACGCACCGTCCCCGTGGTCCACGGGGACGAGACGAGCTTCCGGATCGGAGGACAGAACGGCTGGATGTGGGTCTTCTCTCACCTCAGGGCGGTGGTCTATCGGATCGCTCCGAGCCGAGGTCAGGATGTGGTCCGGGAGATGCTCGAAGGGTACGAGGGAACGATCGTGCGCGATGCGTGGGACCCGTACGACTGCCTCACCACCGCGAAGCACCAGCTCGATCTCCTCCACGTGAATCGATGGCTGGAGCGGGCCGAGTGGCTCCACCGCGTGGAGCCTCGGCCGCTCCTGAGGAAGATCGAGGCGAAGCTCATGAGCGCGGGGCGACCCCACGAGGAGTTCCTTCGGTTCGCCAACGGAGTGCGGAGGATCCTCCGAGGAGTGATCCTCTGGTCGGAGGGTCACCCCGACGCGCCTCCTCGATTACGTCGTCGGGTCGAGTGGTCGGCGAGGCGAGTGCTCACGCGCCTCCTCAATGAGCCGTGGAAGGACAAGGATGCCGCGCGGATCGCGAAGGAGCTGAGGCATCGTCGGAGAATGCTGTTCACCTTCGTGGTCGAGCCCGGAGTTCCCTGGCACAACAACGAAGCGGAGACCCAGATCAGACAGGGAGTCCTGTTCCGGAAGATCAGCGGGGGCCGTCGATCGTGGATGGGCGCGTGGGTGCTGGAGCGGCTGCTGACCGTCTATCGAACGTGTCGGAAGCGAGGCATGGCATTCCTAGAGGTGGTTGGCAGCGCGCTCAAAGGGAACGGCTACCCGGGGTTCGGAGTTGCGTCCGGGGCTCCAGAAAGCTGAGTGCTTACCCAGACCGTCTCGAGATTCGGCCGCTTGCCGAGGACGCGCGCCTCCTCTTTCGGGTCGACCGCCTTCCGGGGTGCGAGGTCGAAGAAGGCGAGAACGAGGGCGACGGACCTCTCCTCGTCGCTACGGTCCGGGAGTGCGCGTTCGTGCTCGAGGCGGAGCGCGAACTCCCGGAGCTTTGGTACCGGCCACCGTTCGGCGAACTCGGAGCCGTGGGCGATAGCGAGCATCTCGCGGGCTTTGTTGAACCGCTTAGTCGGCGTCGGTCGCACCGCTAGCTTGTCGTCGGGTCGAAGACGCTCGTAGAACTCCCCCCGGGACTTTTCGTCGGTGAAGCGACGGCGGATCGCGGAGTACAGGTTCCCGTCCTTCGCGAGGACAGTGCGCTCGATCACCTTCCAATGCGCCTGCTCGTGGGTCCGGAACAACGGAATAACTATGGAGCGCACCAGGGCGTCCGGATACCGCGGGTCGCCGAGTTCGATTCGCCTCGCCATGTTCCCTCCTAGTTCGGCGCCCCGACGACGAACCGCTCCGATCCCGCCGGAGCGATGGGCTTCCACCCGAGCGCGAGGTAGCGGTCGAGTTCCGAGACCGCGACGGTTCTCGCGTTGTCGCCGGGCTTCGGTCGCGGTACCTCGACGCCCTCGGAGCGCTTCGCGCGGATCGCCTCGATGGTCGTCTCCTCGGTAAGCTCCCCCATCGCATCGATCTGCGCCTTCGAGTAACCCGCGCCGGAGAGGAGGACCCGGAGGATCGGGCGGTAGTCGACGCCCCGCTCCGAGATGGTGAGGATTCGGAGGTACTGGTCGGCGACGGCCGCGTATTGCTCCCGAATCCCCGCCTCGATATCGTCGCGGAGCCGACCCTTTGCGGAGTTGTACCGTTGGTCAATCGTCGCCTTGTGGCCGAGGAGGAGGTCGCGCGTGTTCCGGTTCATCAGCCGGGCGTTCTCGCCGAGCATGAATTGCGAACTCGCGAACGCCCGAAGAACGTACGGTCGCCATCGGACCCCGTCCGGCTGGACCTTCCGGAGGACGAGGCGGAGTTGGTTCGAGACCGCCCCTTCCGAGAGGAAGGCAACCCCGTCCGGGGCTCGCCGAGATTGAACCGCCGGGGCCTTCGGTTCGGGGGAGAACACCGCGGAGTCGGGCGTCAACGACTCTCCTCGCTCGACCCGAATCTCGAGGTACCGGACGTACTCGACCGCCGCCTCGTCGGTAATGTAGGACCAGTACGCATTTCCGGCCTTGCTGAGCTCGGCCGGAACCTCGACCTTGAACGGGGCGGTCCCCTCGAAATGAGGCTTCGGAGAGACCGAGAGGGCCGGGAGATTCTTGAGACGGAGCCCCGCCGGTCGCTCGTCGCAAGCGAGGACGCCCGGTCGGATTCCCGAGGTCGCGAGAATCAGGAGGAGCGCTCGGAGACGGGGGACCGGGGTCCGGTCGAGAACAGCGCGGAGTTGCTCGGGCGTCGGGACGATCTCGTTAAGGATGGTCGCTCCGAACCGGACCCGTAGCTTCGGCGACCAAGACGGGAGAGACTCCTCGTGCTTGAGCCAAGAGCGGACCGCGGCGTAGACGACCGAGAGATAGGAGTCGGGGCGGCCGGCGGCCCGTTCGGCCGCGACCCATCCAAGAACGAGGTCTTCGAACTCGTGGTCCTTCCGCTTCGCTTGGCGGCGCCCGAGCGCGGCGATCTCGGAGGGGCTTTTCCCGACCCTCCGGGAGAACAACTCGAGCTGGTAGAGTTGGACTCGCGCGGTCGACGCGGAGCGGTGGCCGTCGTACCATCGGCGGATCTCGGGGTCCGCGCGGAAGGAATCGAGACGGTCGCCGGGAGTCGGGGCGGTTGATCGGGTCGGGTTCCTCGCGGTCATCGAGGCGAGGGAAGGCATAGGCCGTAATAAACTAGTCCATCGGATAACGAGGCTAATATCAACGTATCTGCCCGTCTCGCTCGACAGGCTCCCATCGTACCGTCCTTCGACGGGGGATGCTCCGGCCTTACGGGACCCGGAGGACGACCTTCCCGAACAGATCGTCCGACTCGAAGTGGCGGAACGCGGCCTCGCCTTCCTGCAGGGGAAAGACGCGGTCGACCACCGGGCGGAACGCCCCCTCGCTGAGCCGGGCGTACATGGCGGAGAACTCCTCCGCGCTGGCCATCGTGCTCCCCCGGATCGATGCCTGACGCCAGAATAGGGTCCGGAGATCGATCTCGACCTCGGGACCGCTCGTCGCCCCGATCACGACTAGCCGGCCTCCGCGGGCCAGGGCCTTGATCGACCGCGGGACGGTGGCCCGCCCGACCGAGTCGAAGATCACGTCGACGCCCCGCTTGTCGCTCCACTCCCAGAGGGAGCGCTCGAGCGGATGCTCCGCATCGATCACGAGCACGTCTCCCGCCCCGAGGCCCCGCGCCCGCTCGGCCTTCGCCGCGGAACGCGTCACGACGACCGTCCGGGCGCCCCGCCATCGGGCGATCTGGAGCGCCGCGATCGCGGTGCCGCCCCCCGCCCCGACGATCGCGACCCGTTCGCCGGGAGAGAGGGCGCCGACGGTGAGCAAGGCCCGCCACGCCGTCTGGTAGACGAGCGGCGCCGCGGCCGCCTCCTCAAAGGAGAACCCGGGGGGCATCGGGTGGATATTGCGGGCCGGAACGACGACGAACTCGGCCGCCGTCCCCTGCACGTGTTCTCCCAGGATCCGGAACTGCCGACAGAGCGCCTCCTGGTGTTCCCGGCATGCGTCGCACGTCCCATCCCAGAGGCCGGGATTGATCGCGACCCGTTGGCCGATCCGCAGGCCGTCGACGCCGGGTCCGAGCGTGTCAACGAGCCCGGCCCCGTCCGAGCCTACCGCGTGCGGTCGCGCGATCGGAACGCCGGGAATCCCGGCGAGGACGAAGCGGTCGAGGCGGTTGAGGCCGGCCGCCTGGAGACGGACTCGGACCTCGCCCGGGCCAGGTTGGGGCTCCGGCAGTTCGAGGAGTTCGAGGCGGTCGAGACCGCCGTGTTCGCGAAAGCCGAAGGCCCTCACCCGGGGCTCCCCCGGTCGAGACGCCATGTCGTGGCGTCGCCCTTGTCCTCGAGGACGACCCCGGCCTTCGCCAGGTCCCCTCGGATCCGATCGGCCTCGGCGAAGTCGCCCCGCGCACGCGCGCGAGCGCGGGCGGCGAGGAACGCCTCTACGACCGCCGCGACCGGAGCGGGCTCGGAGGTCGCCGCGGCGGCTCCGAAGAAGCCGAAGACCTCCCGACCGAACTCGTACGGTGCGTCGAGGGCGTGGAGCGAATCGCTCGAGAGCGTCGAGGCTCGGTCGAGCAAAGGAGCGATCTTCTTTCCCCAAGTGAACAGCTCGGCGATCGCCTCGCGCGTCCGGAAGTCGTCGGCGAGGAAATCGTCGAGGCGGCCGACGGTCGCGCCCGCGGCGGTCTGCATCTCCTCGATGAGCTCCTCCCCCGGTCCGTCCGGGTTGCTTGCAATCGCCTCCTGGATGCGGCGCGCCGGGGCCGCGAGGGTTCGGTACGCCTCCCGGGACTCCTCGAGGCTCTTCCCGTTCACGAACTCGAGGGGACTGCGGTAGTGGGCGTTGAGGTAGTAGAACCGAAGGACCTCGGGACCGAACGCGTCGAGCGACTCGGAGAGGCTCACGACGTTGCCGAGCGATTTCGACATCTTCTCCCCCTTCATGTTGAGGAGGCCTGCGTGCATCCAGAACCGGACGAGGGGTGATTCGCCGGTCGCCGCCTCGGCCTGGGCGATCTCGGCCTCGTGGTGGGGGAACTTGAGCTCGACGCCGCCGCCGTGGATGTCGTAGCGCGGTCCGAGGAGCCGCACGGTGATCGCGGTGTCCTCGATGTGCCAGCCGGGACGACCCGGGCCCCAGGGGCTCTCCCATGAGGGTTCTCCGGGGGTCGCGGCCTTCCAGAGCACGAAGTCCTCGGGGGAACGCTTGCTCGAGTCGACCTCGATGCGGGTCCCCGGTCGCAGGGCGTCGACCCGCTGCCCGGAGAGCTGACCGTACGAGGGGAACTTGGCGACGTCGTAGTACACGCTCCCTTCCGAGGGATAGGCGAACCCGCGGTCGATCAGTGACTGGACCTGGGCGATGATCTCGGGAATGTAGTCGGTCGCGTGCGGGTAGTAGTTGACGGACGCGATCCCGAGGACGCGCATCGCCGCGAGCCAGTTGTCGACGTGGCGTTCGGCGAGCTCCAACGGATCGATCCCGCGCTCCGCGCCCCGGGCGATGAGCCGGTCGTCGAGGTTCGTCACGTTCTGGACGTAGAAGACACGGTAGCCCCAGCGCCGGAGCGCGCGGGCGACGACGTCGAACGTCACGGCGAGCTTCGCGTGCCCGATATGGGCGTCGTCGTACGGGGTGAGCCCGCAGACGAAGAGCCCCACCTTGGGCGGGGTGATCGGCACGAAGAGCCGCGTCTCGCGCGACATCGAGTCGTAGAGGCGGAACCGTCGCATCCGTCAGACCCCCGAGAGCGCGGTGCGGACCGCATCGGCCAGGTCGGCGGGGTCCTCGATCCCGCAGGAGAACCGGAGGAGACCCTCGGTGAGGCCGTGCGCCTCGCGCTCGGCGCGCGGGACCGACGCGTGGGTCATCGAGGCCGGGTGGTCGATGAGCGACTCGACGCCGCCCAGGCTCTCGGCCAGCGCGAAGATCTCGAGGCGTCGGAGGAACCGCTTCGCGGCCCCGAAGCCGCCCCGAACGTCGGCGGTGACGATCCCACCGTATCCCGACATCTGTCGGCGCGCGAGGGCGTGCTGCGGATGGCTCGAAAGGCCCGGGTATAGCACCGTCCGGATCTTTCGGCTGCGTTCGAGCACCTCGGCGACGGCGCGCGCCGACTCGCCGTGGGCTCGCATCCGGATACCGAGCGTGTGGAGACCGCGTTGCACGAGGAAGCAGTCGAACGGGCTCGGCACGGCCCCGACCGCGTTCTGGAGCCACGCGAGCCGTTCGCCGAGCGCGCGGTCGCGCACGACGAGCGCGCCCCCGATGATGTCGGAGTGGCCCCCCAGGTACTTGGTCGTCGAGTGAAGGACGACACCGGCCCCGCGCTCGATCGGCCGCTGGAGCGCCGGCGAGGCGAACGTGTTGTCGACGACGAGGAGGCTCTTGTGCCGACGCGCGAGGCGCGCCGCCCCCGCGAGATCCGTGAGCTTGAGGAGAGGGTTCGTGGGCGACTCGACGTACAGGATATCGGTGCGCTTGCGCTCGAGCGCGGCCGCGATCGCCTCGAGGTCGGAGGTGTCGACGTACTCGACGTCGATCCCGAACTGACGGACGTGATGGTCCATCAGTCTCCACGTCCCACCGTAGAGGTCGTCGCCCGCGACGATGCGGTGGCGTGAGGGAACGTTCTCGAGCAGCGTCGTCAGGGCGCCGAGGCCGGAAGAGAACGCGAGACCGCGCCGACCGGATTCGACGGCGGCGAGCGCCGACTCGAGGACGGTCCGCGTCGGGTTCGCCGACCGGCTGTAGACGTACCCCTTGTGGCGGTTCGGAGCGCTCTGCGCGAACGTGCTCGACAGGTAGATCGGCACGTTGACCGCGCCGGTGAGCGGGTCCGGCGGCTGGGCGTCGTGGATCAGCCGGGTATCAAACCTCATTCGAACTCCCCCTGTGGGACAGGAACTCCATCAGATCGTGGCGCGTGAGCAGGCCGATCGGTTGGCCGTTCGCGCCGTCGCGGACGAGGAGGGCGCGTTCCTCACGCAGGCGCTTCACGACCTCGCCGACCGAAGTGTCGAGGGCGACCTCGCCGAACTTCGGTCCGAGGACGGCCGCGACGGTGCGCTCAGCGATGGTCTGGTCCTCGATCGTGGCGCGAAGGATCTCCTCCTCCTGGATCGATCCGACGTTCTCCTTCCCCGCGAGGACCGGCATCTGCGAGATCCCGTGGCGACGGAGGGTCGCGACCGCATCGCGGATCAAGGTCGTTGGATCCGCGCTCACCAGGGTCGGAACGAACTCTTTGGCCTTCAGGAGATCGGCGACCGTCGATCCCGCGTCGAGATGCCCCTTCTCGCGGAGCCATTCGTCGGAGTAGAACTTCGACAGGTACCGATCGCCGGAGTCGGGGAGGACGATGACGACCGTCGCGCCTTCGGGGAGGGGGCGGTCGGCGAGCCAGCGGAGCGCGCCCGCGACCGCGGAGCCGGAGGAGCCGCCGACGAAGAGGCCCTCCTCACGCGCGAGCCGCCGCGCCATCAGGAACGATTCGCGGTCCTCGACCTCGACGAACTCGTCGAGGTACTGGTACTGTACCGTCTTCGGGATCATGTCCTCGCCGATCCCCTCCACCTGGTACGGAACGGGCCGGACGAGCTCATGGGTCCGGAAGTACGGTCCGAGGAGCGAGCCCTTCGGATCGACCGCGACGATGCGGACCGACGGTCGGTGTTCCTTGAAGTAGCGGCCGATGCCGCTCAGCGTCCCGCCGGTGCCGACGGTCGCGATGACCGCGCCGAGCCCCGGACCGCCCCCGCGGTCGATCTCGGGACCCGTCGTGCGATAGTGGGCGCCCGGGTTGAGCTCGTTCTCGTACTGATTGGGATAGTAGGAGTTCGGGATCTCGCGCGTCAGCCGCTTCGCCACCGAATAGTGGCTCATCGGGTGGTCCGGGGGGAGCTGGCTCGGGGTGACGACGACGCGCGCGCCGTACGCCCGAAGGAGGCGGATCTTCTCCGCGCTCATCTTGTCGGGGAGGACAAAGACCGCGTGGTAGCCCCGTACCGCGGCGACGAGAGCCAGACCGACGCCGGTGTTGCCGCTCGTCGCCTCGATGATCGTTCCGCCGGGCTTGAGCAGGCCCGCCTTCTCGGCGGCGTCGATCATCTCAACGCCGATCCGGTCCTTGACCGATCCGCCCGGGTTCAGGAACTCGAGCTTCACGAGGAGCCGGTAGGGGAGGCCTTTCCCGATGCGATGGAGGGGAAGGAGCGGCGTGTCCCCGATCAGGTCGAGGACGCTCTCGGGCGGCTCCCGACGGGGCGACACGATGGGTGCGAGAAGGCGGCGCGAATTAACCCTTGGGTCTGTTCGGGCGTCATAGTTAAAGGGCGCACGCTCCTCGTTCTCCCGTGCTGGACGGTGACATGCTCGGCTCCCTCGAAGCGGAGGTGCTCCTGTCGGTCCAGGAGCTCCGCGAGGCACCCGCCCGCACCGTGCGGGACGCCCTCGAGCGGCGCGGAATTCGCGTGGCTTACACGACCGTTGCCACGATCCTGGGACGGCTCTGGTCGAAGGGGATCGTCCGACGCCGTCGCGAGCCGTGCCGGGGCGGGGAGCGTTACGTCTACCGCGCTTCGGACTACGAGCAACGGTACCTGAAGAGCCTGCTCGAGGGCGTCGTCGCCCTCTTCGGGCCTTCGGGGGTCGTGCATCTCAACGAGGAGCTCGCGAAGCTCGCGCCCTCTGAGGACCGCGAGCTGCGGCGTCGACTGAAGCTCTAGCGGGGCGCGTCGATGTTCCCGGCGGGCGTCGGGCTCCTCTACCTCCCCGTAGCGGTCTGGGCGGCGACGGGTATCGGTCTCTGGTTCGCGCTCCGACGATCAGCCCCCCCTATCGTGCTCCGGCTCGCCGCGACGTTTCTCGCGCTCTGGGCCCTTCTCGCGACCACCGTGCTCCTCTGGGTCCTCTCGAACGGGGGCTGGGCCGCAGTGGTCCGATTGACCCGATCGCCCTGGGCGCTCTTCGAGCCGGAGTGGTCGCTCCTGTGGCTGGAAGGAGCGCTCGGCGCGTTCGTCGTGTTCGCCATCGCCTTCGCGCTCAACCAGGCCGTCGGCCGTGGGTTCCTCCGGCTGCTCCGGCCGCGGCCGATCCCGTGGCCGGCGTCGCTGCCGGCCCCGAGCGTCCCGACCACGCTGCTCGCCTTCACCTCGGACGAGCCGCAGGCGTTCTCTTTCACCCTGCTAGAGCGGAGGAAGGGTCGAGGGTTCCCTCTTCGACGCCGCGAGGTGATCCTCCTCTCGCGCGGGCTCCTCGCGCTTCTCGACCCGGAGGAGCGCGAGGCGGCGATCGCGCACGAGTTCGGCCACCTGAGAGGGCTCGACGGACGCTACCTGACGTTCTTCCGGACGTTGGCCCGGATGATGCGATGGGATCCGGTCCTCGCCCACCTCGCGACGACGCTCACCCGGCGCGAGGAGTATCGTGCCGACGAGGAGGCGGCGCGCCTGACGGGGCGGCCCCTTGCGCTCGCCCGCGCATTGTACAAGGTATCGCGGATGGGGCCGGGCCCCACACCCTCGGCCTCGGTGGGATTCCTGGGAGGGACGGGCGGACGGGTCCGACGGGAAACGGTCGAGCGGATCCAGCGGCTCGTGGCGCTCTCCGAATCGGGGCGCTTCCCGGAGGAGCGGCGTGGGCCGGGCTGAGCACCTCCCGATCGCGACGGTCGCGCTTCTCGCGTTGCTCTTACTCGCGGCCCTTTCCTCACCGGTGGCGCGCGCGGCATTCCCGCCGGTCCCCGTGGGAGTGGGCGGCGGGTTTGTCACCGGCCTGACCGCACCCGTGCTCGCGCCGGGCGACGGGGGGACGATCTCGTTCCTCCTGTCCGACCCGCTGGCGGCCGACCTCACCGGGGTCGTGATCACTTTGGAGACCTATCGATTCAACGGCTACCCAGGCAACGCGACGGGGGCGGTTCCCTCCGGCGCACTGGCGCTCGGTGTCGGCGGCTCCTGGAACTCGACGCCGAGCCTCTCTCTTGGAACGGTCGTGCCGGGAGCCCCGGTCCCCGTCACCGTCCCGGTCGCCTCTTCGTCCTCCGCTCCCCCGGGAACGTACGCGATCCGGATCACCGTGGACTTCCATGCGAACGGGACAGCGTATCGCCTCGCCTCGCGCGGGGCATTCAGCGACGCCACCTGGTCGGCGGCGACGACCGGGCCCAACGGGACCAGCACGCTGAACCTCTCGACGCTCGGGGTCTCGGGCATCGTGCCGGAGACGGCCGTGCTCCTCCGGTCGAATCCCTACCCGCTCGCCCTCACCGTGATCCTCGGCGCGGCGATCGTGCTCGCGGGCGTGGGCGGCTACTATGCGTTCCGGCGGGGGCCCAGGTCCAGGTCGGGGGCAACGGGTCCGGAGGATCCGAGCCAGGCTCCCACCGCCTTGGGGAAGAGCCGCAAGAGCGACGGCGACTGACGCAACAGGTGCCGCGCGAGGTGGCTCGGGAAGTCGATGTCCCCGAAGGCGACGATCGAGGCGCGGAGCTCCGCCGCGTCGAGCGCCGCCACGATCTGCTCGAGATCGGCATCGGTGAGTCGCAGGAACAGCTTCCGCAGGTAGAGCGAGCGCCGGAACTCCTCGCCCAGCTCCGCCCGCCATCGATCGTCGTAGGGACGTAGGGCGGCCTCGGTCGGCTCTCCCGTCGTCAGGGCGGCGTGGGCCACCTCCGCCGCGATCTCGGCGCTCCGCATTCCGGTGAAGATCCCGCCGCCGGAGAGGGGTTTGACCTGGGCGGCGGCGTCGCCGACGAGCAGCACGCGGTCGCCGTGGGTCCGGGGCACGGTACCGATCGGGATGCCCGAGACGAGGAAGGACGTCGGATTCTTGAGCGGGGTCCCGAAGCGCCGGCCGACCTGTTCGACGAGGCGGTCGTAGTACGCGCGGGCGGTGACCGGCCCGGCCGACGCGGCGACGCCGACGCGCGCGCCGCCCGCCCCGTCGGGGATCCACCACCCGAACAGTCCCGGTGCGATCGCGTTGCCGAGGTACACCTCGACCTGGTCGGGGTCGCCGGGACTTTCCGGGAACTCCGCCTCGAAGGCGGGCAGGATCTCGACCGGTCGGCGCAATCGGAACGCCCGGGCGACCGCGCTCGTGACCCCGTCGGCTCCGACGACGAGCCGGCACTCGATCGTGATCTTCTCTCCGTCGACGCGCGTCGCGCGGGCGCGAACGGTCCCGTTCGGAGCTCCCTCGAGGCCGTCGAACCGCGCGCCGCTCTCGAACCGTGCGCCCGAGTGCGCGGCCTTCTCCGCGAGCGCGATATCGAGGCCCGCGCGATCGATCACAAAAGCGCGAGGCTCGGCCGACCGGAACGAGATCGAGCGGAGGCTCGGCGCCAGCACCGTCGCGCCGTGCACGGGTCTTCGCACGAACCCGCGGGAACCGGCGAGCGCGAGGACGCGATCGGAGACGAGCCCCGCGCACTGGACGGGGTGGCCGATCCGGCCGTGCTCCTCGAGGACGAGCACGTCGTGTCCGGATCGCGCCAGCCGGTCGGCGACGGTGC
>JBGOSQ010000040.1:0-18394 GCA_041476045.1 Thermoplasmata archaeon
CATGCCAGGTACGCCGGACCTACGCCCGACGGTCCGGAACCCGCCGACGGCGGGTCGAAGTCGTCAGCGGCTGGCGAGTCGGGCCGAGTATTCCTTTCGGAACTTGGCGACTTTGGGAGCGATGACGATCTGGCAGTACGACGCGTCGGGATTGCGGCGGAAGTAGTCTCGGTGGTACGATTCCGCAGGGTAGAACCTCTCGAACGGGACCACTTCGGTCACGATCCTCCTCCCGAACAGTCCTCTTCCGTCCATCTCCTGGATCGTCTGATCGGCCGTGGCGCGCTGAGCCGCCGTGCGCACGAGGATGATGGAACGGTACTGGGTCCCGACATCCGCGCCCTGTCGGTCCTTCGTCGTCGGGTCGTGGGTGGAGAGGAAGATCGTGAGGAGATCGTGGAGCGACAGGATCGACGGGCGGAATCGAACCTCCACCACTTCCGCGTGTCCCGTCTCCCCGGTGCAGACATCCTCGTAGGTGGGGTCGGGCTCTGATCCCCCGGCGTACCCTGGCACGGCCTCCTCGACGCCGGCCAGCTCGGAGAACATCGCTTCGGTGCACCAGAAGCATCCGCCACCGACGGTGACGACCTCGAGATCGGGAGACGCGGAGTTCAACCGGGGCGCCCTCGGATCAGGACCGCGCGACCCGGCTTAACCTTTCGTGGCGGGGCCACCGATCGTGGGGCGCACGCAGGGACGCGCCCGACGCGCGTGGCCCTCTCGGACCGTTTGCTGACACGACCGGTCGGGGGTTCGGGGTGGCTGGGCCCAGAAATGCGTCCCCCACCAGGACGCCGCGTTTTGTGACGTGCGGTGCCCGCGACGCCTCCGCGATGGCTGCCGGTCGGACGAAAGGAATAGGAGGCCCCGCCGGGTGGGGACCCGCGTGCCGATCACCAAACGCACGGTCGTGGCGCCGAAGACCGCCATGTGCTTCGCGTGCAACCAGACCTTCGAGGGGAACCCGGTGGCCTTCCAGTTCGACAGCGAGCTGGTCCCCGACGTCGATCGGGCGGAGCTACGCGGCCTCATGTTCCACCAGGGGCACCTCTACCATTACGCCCGACGCCGCGGATGGACCGCGCTCGCCGACGCGATCGGTCGGGACGGCGCCGGCCACTACTGAGCCGGTCCGGGGTCCGAGCGGCCGAAGACGCGCTGGAGCCACTCGCCGATCTCGTCCAGCGCGTCCCACCCCTCGTCGACGAGTCCCCGGTAGTCCAGGAAGCCGTGCGGCATCCTCGGGTACCGGGTCACCTGTGCGTCCACGCCGGCCGCGCGGAGGCGCTCGCCGTACTCCTCGCCCTCGTCGCGGAGCAGATCGCACTCGGCGGTGATGACGAGCGCCGGGGGAAGTCGGGAGAGGTCCCGGGCCCGGAGCGGCGCGACGTGCGGATCGTTCGCGTCCTCGGGCGTCCGGAGGTATTGCGCCCACATCCAGGGCATGAAGGCGGCCTCCAGCCCGTTCCCGGTGGCGTTCTCGCGGTACGACGGCGTGTCTGGCTCGTGAGCGGTGACCGGGCAGATGAGGACCTGGGCCGAGATGGGGGGCCCGCTCCGTTCGCGCGCCAGCAGGCAGACGACGGCCGCCATGTTCCCACCCGCGCTGTCCCCGGCCACCGCGATCTTTCCCGGATCCGTCTGGAGGCGCGCGGCGGTGCCCGCGTCGGCCAACCACTGGACCGCGCCGTAGCAGTCCTCGAGGGCATCCGGGAACTTGTTCTCCGGGGAGCGTCGGTAGCCGACGGAGACGACGGCGCACTCGGACCGGTTCGCGACCTCCCGACAGACGCTGTCGTGGGTATCGACGTCGCCGAAGACCCATCCACCCCCGTGCAGATAGACGACGACGGGGAACGGGGCCTCGCCGTTCGTCGGAAGGTAGACCCGGACGGGAACGCGATGATCGGGGAGCGCGAAGCTCGAGGTCTTGAGCATCGCGACCGCAGCGGGGCCTCCCGCCAGGTCGTCGGTCTCCCGGACGATCCGGCGGACGATCTGCCGCCCCTCGTCGACGGGGAGCTCGAGGAGGTTCGGGAAGTCCTCGGACTCGTGCCGGAGCTGGTCGGCGAGTCGCGGATCGAGACCGCTCCCGGGCGAGATGGGTTCCGCCTCATCGACCGTGAATGCCGCTGCGGTCGGGGGTGATTCGGTCGCCTCCGGGGCAGCGGGCTCGGTGGTCTCCTCATCGACGAGACTCGGATCGGCCGCGGGCTCCTCCGTGGGCTCCGGC
Source organism: Thermoplasmata archaeon (assembly GCA_041476045.1). GTDB lineage: Archaea > Thermoplasmatota > Thermoplasmata > Lutacidiplasmatales > UBA184 > Lutacidiplasma. The sequence goes on from JBGOSQ010000040.1 coordinate 2,237, forward strand.
CCCGTCAGGGCCACCTCGGTGCGAGGCGCCTCCTCTGGCGCGACCGCGTCGACCTCGTGCGGTTCGGGGGCCAGCATCTCCTCCCCCTCCGTCCCGTGAAGGGCGTCGGGGAGCTCTGCCGCGTCGGCCGTCGCGGGTGGAGCCGGCTCATCGGCCTCGGGGGAAACCGTCGGGAGCGGCTCGAGGGCGTCGAACCGGCGCAGCGTGCCCTCCGGGGTGAAGACGACGAACAACCGGAACGACTCGTCCGCGTGGTGCGCGTCGCACGTGCGGCCCCAGCGATTGCCGGAGACCTCGACGGAGTCGACGATCGGCCAGCCGGTCCGCTCCTTCACGCGATCGAGGATCGTGACCCACTGGTCGGCGCACATCTCGCAGCAGAAGAACTCCCGCTTGCCCTGGACCTCCTGCCACCAGTCGCCCCACGTCGACCCGCAGAGCGGGCAGCCCTCAGCTGGAGGATCCGTACTCGTCCCCCCTCTGCAGGCGTGCGCCCAGGTAGTCGTCGAAGAGATCGAGCGAGCGCAGGAACGTCGCCTGGACCTCCTCGGTCCGGCCGAGCTCCGCGGCGTACTGCTCGACGAGCGCCAACGCGTGGTCCGCGTGGTCGATGTCGGCCTCGTAGCCCTCGCGGAGGAACGCCTTCGCCTCCTCGGTGATCCGAGTCCCCTCGAGGATCTCCGGATCGAAGTAGTGGACGGTGGCGCCGAGCTTGACGAGATCCCGGTGCGCGATGAGCTCGAGAGAGTGCATCGCGGCCATAGCCTCGACCCAGTGCTCCTTCTCGCAGATGTCGTGCCACTCGGCGAGGGTCCGCGTCGTCGTCGGAAGCGGGTCGGTCCCGAGGATCTCCGATCGGTCGAGCCCGTAGCTCTCCCCCATCCGGATCAGTAGTTCGTAGTGGGACGGGGTCGCCGGCCCCGCTCCCGCGAACTCGGTGCGGATGTTGTCGAGCTCGTTCTCCGCCACCGCCGCCCGGTCGGTCTTCGCCAGCACGAACGCGCAGCACCGGACCCATTCCTTGAGGAAATGCTGGTGCTCGATCACGTAGCCGAGCAGCGTCGCGCGCGTCGGGTACTGGAGGGCCTCGACGAACGGGTGCAAGCGCGGACCGAAGAACCGGGCGATGAACCGCGCGCGGATCCACGCGCCCAGGCCGTCCGGCGGGAGTCGGAACATCTCCTCGAACCGCGCGGCGAGCGCGTCCGCGTCCATCCGGTGGCGTGAGATCGACTGGTTCAGGAACCGGACGTGCGGCGAGTCGCTGCGCGCGGACTGGGCGAGGAAATGGTCGGCGAGGGCGCGATGAGCGGCTGGCCCGAACGGCGTTCGGCAGACCGGACACTTCGTCATTGCTTCGAGGGGGCTACAGGGGGAACTCGGCCGGGAGACGCGCCCGCAGTCGCAGGAAGGCAGGCTCCTTCCCGAACCGCTCCCGCATCGAACGCAGCATCGACTTCACCAGGTCGGGGGCCAGGCCGCGAGCCTGCGCGACCATCCCGATGGTCTCCTCGAAGTCGGCGCCGCAGGCCTCGTAGCAGTTGCCCATGCCGGTGAGCAGTTCTTCCTCCCGCGGGGTCACCGACCAGAGATGGGCCCGCGGGGTATATCGCTCCGATGGCCGGCCCGCCCCCCGTCGTCGGAGGGGTTCAACTACGGGCCTGCCTATTCCCGGAGGCTGCGCATCATGGAGCGAACGTCCCCCCACTTCCGGTTGCAGGAGATCGCCTCCGGGATACACGTGGCCGTGGCCACCGACGGCGGATACGCGCTCAGCAACGGAACGATCCTCGACCTCGGAGGGACGACCGTCGTGTTCGACTCGCTGCTCACCCCGGCGGCCGGCCTCGACCTGCTTCGGGCGGCCGAGCGCACGACCGGCCGACGCCCCGCCTACCTGATCAATAGCCACTGGCATGGGGACCGCTGCCGGGGGAACTCCGCTTTCGCCCCCGCGCACATCGTCTCGACCGCGAAGACCCGGGACCTGATCGGCGAACGGTCCGGGCCCGAGATCAAGAACGACCGGACGGAGGCGCGGCAGAAGCTCGCCGACCTAGGGAGCGGTCGCACGGTCCTGCCCGAGAGCGACCGTGCCCTGATGGAGGGGTGGTACCGGGGCCTGATGGCGACTCCGGGTGACCTGGCGGTGCCGACACCGGACCTCACGATCGCGCCCGAGCTTACCCTCCACGGCTCGCGACGGTCGCTCCGCGTTCTCACCTTCGGCGGCGGGCACTCACCGAGCGACGTCCTGGCCTATGTCCCGGAGGAGCGGATCGTGATCCTGGGCGACCTGCTCTCCGTCGGGTTCCATCCGTGGCTGGGAGACGGGGACCCGCTCGCCCTCGTCCGGATCCTCGACCGGGTGCTCGATCTGGGCGTCGATCGGGCCGTTCCGGGACACGGAGAGGTCGGCGGCGTCCGGGATATACGTCAGCTCCAGTCGTACGTCCGTGGTCTCGGCGCTCGGGCACGGGCGCTGCGCCGGAGCGGCCATCGCGAGGCCCCCGCGGAGGGAGAGATCGCTCCGCCGCCATCGGATGGCTGGAAGTTCGCCAGTTTCTACCGTGAGAACCTGGCGTTCGTGCTCGGACGAACCCCCGCGAAGAAGCGATCGTAGCGGGTCCGGCCCGTCTGCGCCGACGTGTTATACGTCACGAAGTCGCATTCCAACCTGCCCTTGTGAGAAGTTCGCGTCCGCGTAGGGGTTCAAGAGGGGGCGGGTGCGTCGCCGTCCGACGACGATGACGGACGCGGGGATCAGCGGGGGCGGCGGCGGGAACTGGTGGGCGCAGAACGCCCACGTGCTGAAGACCGTCTTCCGCGTCCTGTTCGGGATCCTCTGGGTCATCGACGGAGCGTTCAAGTTCGAGCCCGGTCTGGTCGACGACTTCCCCGGCATGATCGTGACCGACGGCCAGCCGGCGTGGCTGCAGCCGTGGTTCCAGTTCTGGGCGACCCAGGCCGCCCAGAACGCGGCGTTCTGGGTCTACGCGTCCGGCGTCCTCGAGCTCGCGGTCGGCTTCGGTCTCCTGTTCGGGTTCATGCGGAAGATCGCCTACCTCGGGGGTACGGTGCTGAGCCTCTTCATCTGGGCCGTCCCGGAAGGGTTCGGCGGCCCGTACGGCTCCGGTACCACGGACCCGGGCGGCGGGATCGTCTACGCGATGGTCTTCCTGATGCTCATCGTGATCAACTCGGCATACGGCCCCAGCCGCTGGAGCCTGGACTACGTGATCGAGCGCCGATGGCCTGGATGGGCGCGGCTCGCGGAGTTCCGCGGGATGCCCGGGGCGTCGTAGGCGGACCCCAGAGGGCAGCCCGGTTCCGTCCGCCCTACGGCGGCGTCGGGGTCAGCGGCTCTTCGACAGGTTCGGGGGGAGGCTTCGGCGTGCGGCGGCGCATGACGCCGACGACCACGAGGGCGACGAGCACGACCACGACGAGCACGATACCTGCAAGGACCGAGGAGGGGAGGCCCGCGAGGGGGGCGGGCGTACCCGAGGCGCCGGTGACGGTCAAGACGGCGGTCGCGTTCGCCGCCTGGTGGAGCGCATCGGCAACGGTGACCGTGATCGTGAACGTCCCGGAGCCGGTCGGCGTGCACGCGAGCGAGCTCGTGTTCGCGCTCGCGCATCCCGGAGGCAGGTCGGCGAAGGAGTAGGCGAGATCTCCCGTCCCGCCGCTCGCGGTGACGTTCACCCACGCCGTACCGCCGGGGTCGACCGTCGATGGGCTCACCGTCGCCGCGGCGCTCGGCACCACCGCGACCCGGAGCACCAGGCTCTGGTTCGCGGCGCCGCCGATGGCATCCGAGATCGTCAGGACGACCGTGCTGGCCCCGGCCGCCGTCGGCGTGCACGCGATCGACGCGGCGTTCGCGGAGGAGCACCCATTGGGGAGCCCCGTCCACGCGTAGGTGAGGGCCCCCGTGCCGGTCCCGGTCCCCGTGAGGACCGTCGTCGTCCCGACATCGAGGTTCGTCCGTGTTGCCGAGAGCGAGCTCACGACGACCGCCGGGTCGATCGTCAGGGTGACCGCGCTGTTGGCCGTGAATCCGTACGCATCGACGACGATGACTCCGACGAGCGAGAGGCTCGCATCGGTGGGTGAGCAGAAGAGCGTGGGCGAGTTCGTGCTCGCGCACCCCGCGGGAAGACCGACGTATCCGAAGAGGAACGGGGTGGTTCCGCCGCTCACGGTGGCCGTGAACGTCGTCGTCATGCCGACATCGATCTCCGACGGGGCGACGGAGAACGTGGCGATCGACGGCAGCGGGCTCACCGAGACGGTCGTCGTCGCCTGCGCAGAGAGACCGAAGACGTCCGTGAGCGTGACGCCGACGGACGTCGTCCCGATCGCCGTCGGCGTGCACGTGATCGAAGGTCCCGGTCCGGCGCAGCCGGGCGGGAGCGAGCTGAAGGCGTAGCCGTACGGACCGGTGCCCCCGTGCGGTCGGACCGACAGCGTCGTCGAGCCGCCGAGATCGATCGCGGGCGGCGTCGCGGTGAACGCGCCCACGAGGAGCGGCCCGTCCAGGACGGCGATGATCGTTCCGGGCGAGAACGGCGAGAACGTGACGGTCGTCGAGGTGGCGTTCGGATTTCCGAGGAGGAGCCCGGGGGAAGTGGTGAAGTCGAGGAACGACTCGATCGCCGACGCGTACGTCAGTGCGATCGAGTAGGTCCCGGCGGCGAGCCACGCGGTCCCGCCCACCGGCAAGGTGGTCCCGTCGATGCGGAGCGATACCCCCGTCTGGGCGGTCGCGGCGAAGGAGATCGGGAGGAGGATCGGGGCGAACATCGCGGTCACGGTGCCGGTCGTGCCGTCGAACCGGACGTAGCTGCCCAATGGAGCCTGCGCGAGCAGACTGACGCCCCCGGTCACGCTCAGCCCGAGGAACTGCCAGCCCGGGAAGGGGTAGGCGTTGAGGAGGTAGGTCCCCGCGGCGACGGAGCCGTTCGCATCGCTGTCGAAGTACGGAGCCCCGTTGAACGAGATGAACCCGGCCGTGGCCGGGCTCATCGCGAACGCGAGGGAGCCTGTCGGGGCCGGAACGAACGTCGCGGTGATCGTCACGGAGTCGTTGATGAGCACCGACGCGTTCCACGCGGTGCCGTTGATCCAGGCCGCGGACGAATCGCTCACCGACCAGGAGGAGAACGCGAACCCTCCCGAGGGGAAGGCGAGGAGCTGGGCGACGCCGAGCGCGATCGGCACGACGGTGCCGCTCGACGATGGGATCGGGGAACCGAGCGCGATCATCCCGCCGGAGATCGGCGCGTCGTCGAGCGTGACGTTCTCGAGCGCGGGGATCGGAACGAAGATGGCGTAGAGCTCGGCGCTCCCGTTCTCGACCGAGACGTTCGACGCCGCGGTGAACTGGGTCAACGCGGTGGTGGAGAAGTACTCCCATTCACCGAACGCCCAGCCCGGATCGGGGACGGCCAGGATCGCGTACGAGCCTACCGTGACGTCGACGCGGGCCGTGGCGTTCGTCGTGGTGCTCGCGAACGTCATGTTGCCCGCGCCGGTGACCTCGAGCGCCATCGAGGCCGTCGCGGTCGACGGCGAGAAGTGCGCGGTGACCGTCGCGGTCCCCCCAGCGGCGGTGACGTCGAGCCAGGCATACGGGAACTCGATCGGGGTGACGGAGACCGAAGCCCCGCTCGAGGACCATCGCGTAAAGAACCCCCCCACGGGGGCGAGGCCCAGGATACCGTAGATCCCTGGGGCGAGGGAGATCGACGCCCCGTCGGCGAACGTTCCGATTGGCACGCCGTCGGTGAACAGTCGCTGCGGCGAGAGGACGATCCTCCCGGTCGAGGTCGCCCCCGTGCTCAGGAAGGTGACGGTGGTCGTCGTGGGGGCGAGGACGAACACTGCGGCCACCGAGCCGTCCCCGAGGACCTGGAGGGTCGCCCACATATCCTCCGGAGACCCGAGAACCGTCACGCCCCCGGTCGTGATCCAGTGGTCGAAGCCGGCCCCCGGCGGAACGTACGGGTAGATCGAGTAGTTACCGGGGAGGAGCCCCGGGAACGTGCCGCTCGGGGTGTCCTGCGAGAGGAAGTAGATCGATCCTCCCGCGACGCCCGAGGTCGAAACGGAGACCGTGTAGGAGGCCTGCCCACACGTCGGAACGGAGAAGTTCGTCGGCGGGTAGAACCCGAACATCACACCATCGAACTCCAGGTTCTGGGAGTACTGGTAGTACTTTCCGAAGTCCGCGCTCTCGCCCGGGTAGTTCGTCGCACCGTAGTTGAAGGCGTGGGTCAGACACGAGTACGAGTACCAGGGGTAGGTGCAGTACGCGCTGCCGATCTGGCCGTCGCACGCACCCTCACCGACCTCGGAGAGCGTCGCAACACCGCCGAAGTCCTGGGTGAACGCGACCTGGGTCGGGTGGTCGATCGTCGTGGCATTGAAGAACGTCGGGACCTCGATCTGCCACGGGCTCAGGGTGTTGTTCGCCCACGCCGAGGAGTCATAGCTCGGGCACGGGACCGACGGGTGCTGGAGCGTGGCGGGCGGCTTGCCGGGGCTGCAGCCACCGTAGAGGTTGGTGTTCGGAGGACCCGGGGTGGCGACGTGGGCGAGCTCGAACGCGGCGACGACCGGATACTCGCCCCCGGGCGTCCACTGGAGCCCGTTCTCGACGTTGTTCGCGGGGTAGGCCGGGTTGAGCGGGAAGTCCCCGAACGGGTCCCAGAGGTTCACGCTCGAGTCTTGGCTCTGCGTCAGGTCGCGAACGGAGATGTTCTCTCCGTACGGGCTGCCGACCCAACCGGTCATCGTGATCGAGAGCCGGTCGCCGTCGCTCATGTTGAGGAACGAGTTCCCGGACGTCGCGTTGCCCAGGTACAATGGCTGGTAGAAACACGGGTTCTCGCCGCCCGTCGCCGACTCGATCTGCCAGGCGACCGTCGCCCCGATCCATTGACCATTGACCGTCCAGTTCGGATTAACCGGCCCGGGGTTGGTGAACGACTGGTCGGGATAGAACTGGAGCTCGAGGAAGCACATGTGCATCCAGGCGAGCGGGTCGGTGAGGGTCATGCCGAGCCAGACGGTGATGTAGAGGTCTGACTGGTTCTGGGTGGGAGAACGGTCGGTGGGGAGCGTAAGGTTCCACGTCACGTTCCCCCCGCCTCCTGGTAGCGCGGAGTAGAACTGGATCCCCGGCTCGTCGTGGCCGTAGCACCCCGCGGCGTAGTACGATTGGGAGCTCTCGTCGCTCGTGTTCCATGGCCAGACCCCGGCGCAGAGCCGATTCTCCCAGTTCGGAGTCGGGCCGGCTCCTGGGTCCGAGGCCCGGAGGACCCGGTTCAGAGCCTCGGCGCCCGGCGGGACCCCGGAGGCGCCCCACGCGGCGGGGTGGGGTACGGAGCTCGAGTAACCGCCGAGCGACACCGACCGCGCCGGCAGCTCGGGGGGCAGGGTCGGCCCCGCGATCGGGGGAGCGTGGACCGAAGAGGTGGCGGCCGGCGGCGGGACCGGCACCACGATCGTCGCCCCGCTCGGCGCAGCGGGGAGGGTACGGCCGGTCAGGCTCCCGGGCACGACCGGAATGACCAGCCCGGCCACCACTACGATCGTCACGAAGGCGACGAGCGCTCGGGGGTGACCGTGGGCCCCGCCCCACACGCGACCGAGGAGCGCCGTCGCTCGGCTCGGTGCCATCGGATGACGTTCTCCCACGGTCTACGGGGTGAGATGAGGCGCCCTACATAAGACACCGCCGGCAATCCACGCGGTCGCGGTACGTTGGTCAAATGTGATTCACGCCCGGGCTAAGTAGCGAAAGCCTGCTGAGCCCGCCCGAGGTAGCCGATGTCCTACACAACCACCGGCGGAGAGATTCGAGAAGGCTGGATCGCGCAGCACGCGCACCATCTGAAGGTGGCGTTCCGCGTCGTCTTCGGTCTGATCTGGGTGATCGACGGGGCATTCAAGTTCATCCCCGGAATGGTCGACCTGTTCCCCGGAATGATCGTCACCGACGGCCAGCCGGCGTGGTTGCAGCCGTGGTTCCAGTTCTGGGCCGCGCAGGCAGCGGCGAACGCGGCGTTCTGGGTCTACCTGACCGGGGTCCTGGAGCTCGCGATCGGTCTCGGCCTCGTCCTTGGCCTCATGCGAAAGGTCGCCTACCTCGGTGGCGCGGTGCTCAGCCTGTTCATCTGGGCCGTTCCGGAGGCGTTTGGCGGTCCCTACGGGGCCGACTCGACCGATATTGGGGGCGGCATCGTCTACGCGATGGCGTTCCTCATGCTGATCGTGATCAACGCCGCGTACGGTCCGAGCCGGCTCAGCCTCGACTACTACATCGAACGCCACCTCCCGAGCTGGGCGGTCATCGCGGAATTCCGGCACAGCAGGCCTAGCTCGCCGAACGCGAGCCCGCCGAGCGCCGGCAGGACGACGGCCTAGATCGGACGACCCATCGAACGCACCCCGGCATCGGCCGCGCGGGATCGCGCGGCCGGTGTCCAACCCCTTCCCCCGCCCAATGGGTACGATTCTTTCCTCACCCTGTCCGAGGGTAGGCGGGGTCCCCCGCCGTGTTCCGGAGTTCACCGCGGCCGAGGAAGTCGGTCGTTAGATCGCGGGGGTGAGCCAGCTGGCGTACCGCGGGTCGCGGCCGTGGATCGCGACGTCGTAGCGACGCTGGAGGCGGCGTGTGATCGGGTAGTCGCCGTTCCCGATCGGCCGACCGTCGACCTCCCGTATCGGCGTGACTCCCGCTGCGGTCCCGGTATAGAGGAGCTCGTCGGCGGTGAACAGTTCCTCGCGCGTGAAGTCGGTGCGTTGGAACTCGAGCCCCTCGTCCGCGACGAACCGGATGATGGTGTCGCGCGTGATGCCCCGGAGGATCCCCGAGCTTGCCGGCGGCGTGCTCACGACCCCGTGCTTCACCCGGAAGATGTTCTCGCCCGGGCCTTCGGCGACCATTCCCTGGGAGTTGAGCAGGATCGCCTCATCGTAGCCTCCCGCCACCGCTTCCATCTTAGCGAGGGCCGAATTCGCGTAGTTCGCGGCGCACTTCGCCTGGGGCGGGAGCGAGCGCGAGTCGATCCGGACCCAGCTCGAGACCGTGGCGCGGACCCCGTTCTCGATGCCGTTCTTGCCGAGGTACGCGCCCCACTCCCACATCCCGATGGCAACGCGGACCGGGCTCTTCGTGGGATCGAGGCCCATCTCTCCGTACCCCGTGAACGCGATCGGCCGAAGGTAGGCCTCGGGGGTGGCGTTCGCGCGAACGAGATCGACGCACGCCTGCGAGAGGGCGGCGGCGTCGTACGGGAGTTTCATCCGGTAGACCTTCGCGCTGTTGAGGAACCGCTCGATGTGCTCGCCGAGCCGGAAGATGGCCGATCCCGTCGCGGTCCGGTGGCATCGGATCCCCTCGAAAACGGCGTATCCGTAGTGAAGACCGTGCGAGAGGACGTGCGTCTGCGCCTCGGCCCACGGGACGAGCGAGCCATCGAGCCAGATCTTCTCGAGCGCGCGGATGCCGACCATCGTACCCTCGCAAACGGCGGGCGAGGATAAACTGCGTCGCGCCCCGGATGAACCCACCGTCAACCGCCGCTGACTTACCCTTAATGAGACGCGCGTCGGCTCCTCGACCGGAGGGGGGTCCGGATGATCGAGGTGCGGTTCCACGGTCGCGGGGGCCAGGGGGCGTGCCTCGCCGCCGACCTCCTGGCACAGGCCGCGTTCCTCGACGGTCGAACGCCCCAGAGCTTCCCGTTCTTCGGGGTGGAGCGTCGTGGCGCCCCGGTCACCTCCTACGCTCGCGTCGACGATCGGCCGATCGGGGTCCGCGCATCGATCACCGAGCCGGACGTCGTGGTCGTGCTCGAGCCCGGCCTCCTCGGGACCCAGCCCGTCACCGACGGGCTCAAGCCAGGGGGTCTCCTCCTCGTCAACACGCCGCGCCCGGCCGAGGAGATCTCGCTACCGGTACCGGGCCGCGTCGCGACGGTCGACGCAACGCGGATCGCCCTCGCCCACGGGCTGGGCTCGCCGACGATGCCGATCGTTAACACCGCAGTCCTCGGCGCCCTCGCCCGCGTCTCGGACGTGATCTCGATCACCTCCGTCGAGACCGCCATCGAGCGGTTCGTTCCCGCTCGGCCGAAGGAGAACCGTCTCGCGGCACGGGACGGGTACGCGACCGTACGCAGCGTCCCGGGGACCGTCCGACCCGTCCCGCCGCGCGGGAAGGTCGCGACGCCGCCCACGTTCCCCGAGGGTCCGGTGGCGTGGGTGCCGAGCCGCGCGCTCCCGACGGCCGGATGGCGGACGTTCCGGCCCTTGGTCCACCTCGAGAGGTGCACGCGGTGCAACTTCTGCTGGAAGTTCTGCCCCGACGCCGCGATCGGATTCGACGCGGACGGATTCCCCGTGATCGATCTCGAGCACTGCAAGGGCTGCGGTATCTGCGCGGCCGAGTGCCCGCCGTCGACGATCGAGATGGTCGCGGAGGCCTAGGAGGAGCGATGACGCGGATGGTCCTGTCGGGCAACTCGGCGCAGTCCTACGCGGTGAAGCTCGCGCGGGTCCAGGTGGTGTCGGCGTACCCGATCACGCCCCAGACGTCGATCGTCGAGAAGCTCGCGGAGTTCGTGGCCAGCGGCGAGCTCCCAGCGCAGTTCATCAAGGTCGAGTCGGAGCACAGCGCGCTGCAGGCGGTCGTGAGCGCCTCGGCCCTCGGGGCGCGCACGTATACCGCGACATCGAGCCAGGGGCTCCTCCTGATGCACGAGCTGCTCCACTGGGCATCCGGCCTCCGAGCGCCGATCGTGATGGGGGTCGTGAACCGCGCCGTGGCGCCGCCGTGGAACATCGGCGCCGACCACACCGACACCGTCGCCCAGCGCGACACGGGATGGATCCAGTACTACGCGGAGTCGAACCAGGAGGTCCTCGACACCGTGCTCCAGGCGTACCGGCTCGCGGAGGACCCGGCGATCCGGCTCCCCGCCATGGTCGGCGAGGACGCGTTCTACCTCTCGCACACCCTCGAGCCGGTCGACGTCCCGTCGAGCGACGACGTGGACCGGTTCCTGCCCCAACGGGACGCGCGCGCCGTGCTCGTACCCGGGACGCCGATGCGCGTCGGATCGTTCACGGGCCCGGACCACTACGTCGAGTTCCGGAGAGAGACCGCGCGCGCGATGGAGCGGGTGCCGGTGGCGATGAGGACCGTCGAGGAAGAGTTCGCCCGGCGCTTCGGACGCTCGCACGGCGGTCCGCTCCCGACGTATCGTGCCGACGACGCCGACGCGGTCCTCGTGACGATGGGAACGGCGGCGACGACCGCCCGGAGCGTCGTCGACGCCCTCCGGAGCGAGGGGAAGAAGGTGGGCATGGCCAAGCTCCGCGTCTTCCGGCCGTTCCCCGACCCGGAGATCCGCGCGCTCGCGGCCACCGTCGGCCGCATCGGGGTCCTCGATCGCTCCTTCACGTTCGGGCGGTGGGGGGCGGCCGAGACCGAGGTCCGCGCGTCGCTCTACGACGCTCCGCAGCGACCCGTCGTCCGCGGGTTCCTCGGCGGGATCGGGGGCCGCGACATCACGCCGGCACTCCTCCGGGGCATCTTCGCGTCGCTCCTCGCCGGGACGGACCACGACCCGCGGTGGGTGGACCTCGAGCCCATCGAGGAGGTGCCGACCGATGGCTAGGCTCACGATACCGGCGGAGGAGCTGATGCGTCCCGGTCACTCCGCGTGCCCTGGGTGTGGCCCCGCCCTCGCCATGCGGTTGCTGCTGAAGGGCCTGGGTCCGAGGACCATCCTCTCGATCCCCGCGTGCTGCTGGACGGTGATCGCGACCCAGTACCCGACGACCGCGCTCGGAGTGGGGGTCCTCGACACGCCGATCGAATCGACCGGCGCCTCGATCTCGGGTCTCCGTGCCGCCGCCGACGCGCTCGGCCTCGACGATCTTCAGATCGTCGGGTTCGCGGGGGACGGAGGGACCGCGGACATCGGTCTCCAGTCCCTGAGCGGGATGCTCGAGCGCCGGACGGACGCGATCTACGTCATGTACGACAACGAGGCGTACATGAACACGGGGATCCAGCGGAGCGGCGCGACGCCGCTCGGTGCGTGGACGACCACGACCCCCGTCGGGGCGCAGGCCCGCGGGAAGGCGGAGCCGAAGAAGGACATCATGGCGATCGTCCTCGCCCACCGCCCGGTCTACGCGGCGACGGTGAACCCGAGCTTCCCGGAGGACTTCGTCCGCAAGGTCGAACGCGCGCGCGGCCTCCACGGCCCGCGCTTCTTCCACGTGCTCGCGCCGTGCCCGCCCGGCTGGCGGTACTCGTCGGAGGAGACCATCGCGATCGGACGGCTCGCGACCGACACCGGCCTCTTCCCATTGTACGAGGTGGAACAGGGCCGGCTCCGGATCACCCGACGCCTCGGCACGTTGAAACCGGTCGACGAGTACCTGCACATCCAGGGCCGATTCGCCCACCTCACGCCCGCGGAGATCGCGGCCATACAAGCCCTCGTCCGCGCGGAGTGGGAACGGCTCACCGCGCTCGAGGCGAGCACCGCAACGCCGCCGCGCGCAATCCCGCTGGCCCGATAGTCCTACGGTTCGCCCTCGGCGGTCTTCGGGTGGGCCGAGACCCATGCCAGGAGCTCCTCGCCGAGGTGCCGGCCGATCGTCTCGAACTCCGCGTCGGCCTCGGGCGCGAGCTCGATGTGGCCGTCCCCGTGCGCCATCGTGCCGACCGATCGGGTCAGCGCGGAGTGGCGGGGCTCCAACGGAACGACGCCGAGGCGTCGGAGGTCCTTCTCGATGAGCCGGGAAGCGCTTCCCGAGAACGGCGTCGGCGCGTGGGTGTCGAACGCAAAACCGAGCTTGCCCTTGAGATCGAACCCGGAGATCCGGCCGAAGAAATCGCGGATGTGCTGCGAGGCCGAAAGGTACTCCGTCGGTCCACCGATCACGATGAGATCCGCCTCTTCGAGAAGGTCGCCGTGGACCTCCGACGCGTTGTGGCAGCTGGCCGTGAGGCCCGCGACCTGCTGCAGGCCCCGCGTGAGGGCTTCCGCGATGCGGAACGTGTTGCCGTATCGGGAATCGTAGACCACGAGAGCGTGACGGTCCATAGGACACTCCTGCGTTGAGGGGATGCCGTACCGGGGATAATAGAGGTCGCGGTCAGGCGCATCGAACGGGACCCGGCAAGGGTCGGTCGTCCGCCGTGCGGGGTTCGAATGCTTCGAGGGAGTAGAAATAGCGGGAACCCGGCTCGATGGATGGGGCCCGAGCGATGCTCCGGTGGTCGTGAGGTCGGGCCGCTCTCGAATGCCGCGGTCCCCGACCCGTCCCCGTGAGCCCCCGTGACGTTCTCGGACCGACGGAAGGCGATCGCGCTCGTCGCGCTCGCCCCGTTCCTGGCCGAGCTCGTGAGCGGGTCGACGCCGCCGCTCATCTGGATCCTGCCCCCGGCGTTCCTGACCTTCCTGGCGATCTACGGCCTGAGCGCCCTCGCCATCCGGGAGCTATCGATACGCTTCGGCGGCGGCGCCGCGGCGATCCTGATCCTCGGTCTCGCGTTCGGAGTCGTCAACGAGGGAATGGCGGCGCATTCTCTGTTCAACCCCGCGTGGCCCGGGTTGGACGCGCTCGGCTCCTACGGTCGCTGGGAGGGGGTCAGCTGGCTCTGGGCGGCCTGGATCGTGCCGTTCCACGCGGTCTGGAGCATCGCCTTTCCCATCTTCCTGCACGGCCAGGTCTGGCCCGAGGACCGGGGCCGTCGGCTCCTCTCCGATCGCTGGCTCCTCACGATCGTGCCCGTGCCGATCCTGGTTTCGGTCCTCGCGTCGATCTGGATCGCGGGGTATCCGCTGGGCCCCGTCGAATGGCTCGGGCTGTTCGTCGTCGTCTTCCTCCTCGCTGCGATCGCCCTGCGATGGGGAGCCCGGCTCGGCTCGCTCCGTCCGTTCGGCTCGTGGCGTCCCACCCCCCGGTTCGCGTTCCTTGCGGGCGTCCTCCTGTTCGTTATCGGACAGTTCGGGACCTGGCAGACCCCCTCGCTCGGTCCGTATCCAGAGGTCGGGCTCGCGCTCCTCGTCTGCGCCTACCTCCTGTTCGCCGCGTTCGCGCTCACCTTCGACCGGACCCCCGCCGGGGCTCGCTCCCGGTTCGCCTTCGTGCTGGGCGGGATCGCGTTCTACGTGGGGTTGAGCCCGCTCATGGAGTTCGCGCTGGGCCGGTTCGGCCTCGTCCCGATCGACGTCGTCGTCCTACTCCTCCTGATACGGCTCTTCCTGGACCGAACCCGGGCCGCCGCGGTCACAACCCCACCGCCCCACGTGCTGGGCGAGCCCCGACCGGCCCCGTAGGGCCGGGAGGGGGCCGGGAACCGACCGTTAGAGGGGATCGGGACCGCTCCCGGCGCCCATCGCCCGGCCACCGCCTCCCGGCCGAGGGGTCTAAATCGCCCCACTTCCCAGATACCAGCAGGGGACCGTCGAATGGGGACTGGCGGGCCGAGAGGGGATCGGCGTCCCCACTGCCGAGCCTCGGCCTCGACCGCCCCCTCTGGCACGGGGGGTCCTGCCCTTCAGGAGGCTGAAAAGTCCCCTAGAGGGTCCGGTCTCCAGTGCCACACTGGTGCGGATTCGACCGGCGAAAACGGAATCATTATAACCCATGTCGAAAACTATCTTCTCGCGCCCTTCTTCACCGGGGGGCCCGAGAACCACAATGTCGGGAAAGAACGAAATTCGGATCGAGGCTCGCCGACTGCCCTGCGCCAAGGCGCCGACCATCGTCACGCCGACCCGGAAGTAATCCGACCAAGGGACCCCGGGCAACGCCCGGGTCCTACCCAGGGGCGGGGACACTCAGGCTCTCCCGCCCGCCCTGCGATTGGGCCTCTTCTGAATCCGTTGCGATCCACTGAACATCGTCCGGGCCGGCTCCCGGCCGGGAAGTGAGACCCACGGTGGAACGGAGGCCCGGGTCGGTCCTGCGCCGTCCCCGTACCAAGACCTCCCTGGCCCCGTTCCGGCTCCCCTCGGGCACCATCCTCCTCGCCCGCGACGTCTACGGCCTCGGCCGAGAGGTCCCGGACGACCGGGAGGGGACCGTCTGGCGATTGCTCCAGCTGATGGACGGCTCGCGCGAGCTCAACGCGATCGCCCGCGCCCTCGCTCGCTCCCACCCCGGCTGGAAGATGGGCTCGATCCGGCGGGCGGTCGGGAAGCTGCACCAGCTCGGGGTAGTCGAGGAGGGGCACCCGGTCGCCCACCGCGCCCTCCGACCGCGCGAGCGGGACCGGTACTCCCGGAACCTCGATTTCTTCTCGCTCGTCACCGTCGGGAGCGACCGACCCGCGGCCGATCTGCAGGTCCGCCTTCGCCAGGCCCGGGTGACGATCCTGGGCGTTGGGGCAATCGGAAGCGCGACGGCCGCCAGCCTCGCCGCCTTGGGGGTGGGCCACCTGCGCCTGCTCGACCCCGACCGGGTCGAGCGCTCCAATCTCAACCGGCAGATCCTCTACACGACGGCGGACATCGGTCGTCCGAAGGCGCTCGCGGCCCGGGACCATCTCAGGGCGCTCAATCCCGAGATCGAGATCACCGCCGCGCGGACCCGCGTCCGGGTTCCGTCGGACCTCCCGGCACTGATGAAAGGGACCGATCTCTTCGTCCTCGGGGCCGACCAACCCCACGAGATCCTCTCCTGGACCAACGCGGCGGCGCTCCGGGTCGGGACCCCATGGATCGACAACAGCTACGCGGGTCCCCGGTTCGCCCTGGCCCTGTTCGTTCCGGGTCGCACCCCCTGCCTCGACTGCCTCCAGCACCACCTCACCCGCCGTCTCCGGCGCCTTCGTGCCTTCGACGGGACCGACCTCTTCCCGCCGGCGACGGCCAATGCGGTCGTCGCTCCCACGGCCGGGATCGCCGGCCACTTCGGGGCGCTGATGGCGATGTACTTCCTCACGGGTCTTCCGACCCCCGCCGAGGGGCGCCTCCTCCAGCTGAACCTCTGGCGTCCGCAGGACGTCCGGATCGAACGGCCGCCCTGGTGGAAGGAATGCCCGTCGTGCGGCGGCGCTCCGACGGCCACGGGATCCCGAAGCGACCCGGGTCCGCGGGTCCGCTCGCCGGGGCGGCG
>JBGOSQ010000041.1:0-18219 GCA_041476045.1 Thermoplasmata archaeon
GAACGCGAAGTTCGTCATCGCGATCGAGTGCGGCGGGATGGTCGACCGGCTCGCCGAGAACGGGTTCGACGAGAAGTACAACGCGCTCCTGATCCACCTCAAGGGGCAGCCGGCGCGGTCGACGCGACGGTTCATCAAGAGAATGAACGAGGAGCTCCACCTTCCCGTCGTCGTCTTCACCGACGGCGACCCGTGGTCGTTCCGCATCTTCGCGAGCGTCGCGTACGGCGCGATCAAGACCGCCCACATCTCCCACTACCTGGCGACGCCCGCGGCGGAGTTCCTCGGCGTGACGGCCTCGGACATCGAGAACTACAAGCTCCCGTCGGACAAACTCTCCGAACAGGACATCCGCGCCCTGCAGGCGGAGCTCACGGACCCCCGCTTCAAGACCGCCGAGTGGCGTGCCGAGATCGAGCTCATGCTCAAGAACGGGCGCAAGGCGGAACAGCAGTCGCTCGCGAAGTACGGGCTCAACTACGTCACCGACAAGTATCTCCCCGAGAAGCTCGGCGAGATGGGCGTCCTCTAGGGACGCCGTCCCGGCGCTCGCCTCACGTCGCGAGACCCAAGGCGCGGAGCCCGGCGGGGCTCGCGAGCTCCTCGGAGAGCTCCTTCGGAGCGTACAGAAGCGCCTCGCCGACGGCCGTCCGTCGGAAGGTGATCCCCTGCTCGCGGAACTCGTGCGTCTCCGCGGCGGCCTCGACCGCGATCCCTACGGGGCGGGGCCCGGGCGTGTGGCCATCGGAGCCGAGGACGAGGAGGTCGGCCGCGAGATCGAAGATCACCCAGTCGCGCGGCACCACGAGGATCAACCGGATGATCTTCGGCCGGAACTTCGTCTCGTTCTCCGTCTCGGTGCGATGGAACACGGCGATCTCGCGATCGTTCCACGTCACCATCTGGTCGAACGAGAAGCTCTTGTGGACGAACTCGAGGACGTTCACCTCGAGCTCCGCGAGCTCCACCATGGGCCCGGGAGCGGCTCGGGCTACATAACCCACGGCCCGGAGCGAACGCGGCGTCGGGGTCGCGATTCTCCTCGAGGGAGCGGGGAATTTTCGCTGGTAACCCTAATAAAGGGTCGGTTGTAGGCCCCGCCGTTCCGGTCGCGGTGGAATGAAACGTAGCTCTCGCGTATGGAAGAAGCGCGGCCACATGCGGTGGAAGTGGCGCAAGAAGCGCATGCGGCGACGCATGCGCGCCCAGAAGATGCGCAAGCAGTAAGGTCCTACCCGTTCCGCGGGGAGGGGCGTTGGCCCCTCCTCGCACCCGCTTCGACGCTCCGGGAGCCTCATATCATCGGCCTCGGTTCCATCCTCGTTGGGAGGACGGCTCTGACCGGAGCGCGCGCGAGTCCCACGAGCTCGCCGGGTGCGCGATGAGGCGATTGCACACGCTCCGATCTCTGAGGAGGACCTACCGCAACTGGGTCGCGATCTCGGTCGCACTGCTGTTCCGTTCGTCCTCCCCTTACCGGGTCGTCCTGAAGGACGGAGCCGACCTGGGGGTCCCGGCCCGCCGGGAGCTCCTCTTCCAGCTCGCGGACGCGCGCGATGCCGGTTGGTCGATCCGAGGGGGCGGCGATGGATTCGTCGTTCTTGGCCCTCGTCCGGGCGTTTCGCTTGCGGCCCGATGGTCGGTCGGCTTCGACGTCGAAAATGCGATCGAGGTCTTCAAGGACGGTGTCTACGCCGCGCCGGTCGAGGGTAGGGTGGTCATCGACGTCGGCGCCAGCATCGGAGACGCGGCCCTCTTCTTTGCAAGCGAGGGAGCGAGCCGGGTCGTCGCGCTCGAACCGAACCCCGACTCCTATCGCCTCGCCGAGCGAAACGTGGCCGGGAGCCGATTTCGGGACCGGATCACGCTCTTGCCCGTGGCGGCCGGTGCGAAGGATGGATCCGCCGAGCTGCGAATGCCGAGCGCGGTCCCGAATGCCGCGTCGCTCGCCCCGGCGCCGGCGGCGGAGTCCCGATGGACGTTCGACCGTTCTGTGACCGTCCAGGTCCGGTCGCTGGACGCGCTGATTCTCGAGTCGGCCACGGAAAGGGTGGGCCTGCTCAAGATCGACTGCCAGGGGTCAGAGTACGGTCTGGTGGCCTCGGTCTCTCCGCTCGCATGGTCGCTGGTGGACGCCGTCATCCTCGAGTTCACGAACGGCCCCGCCGATCTGCCCTCCCGATTTCGTAGCCTCGGTTTCGATGTCGTCACGAGTCCGGGGAATCGCGGCTACGTTCGGGCGAGCCGGCCCTCGCGGTGAATCGCTCCGAGAGACCTTCCGCCTTCCGAGCTACCAGGCTAGGCGATCCAACACTCGCGATTCCTTCGTGGCCTTCTTCCACTCTTTGTAGTGGGTCCGGCAGAGCGGGGCCCGTCGACCTTTCTCCGGCAGCGAAGCGAACCCGCGCCGGGCCTCCGCGAGCGAGAGGTGGCGCACCGACACGTCCGCACAGCCTGGGACGAGGCACGTCTCGGGGGCGGCGTCGCCGCCCGGGCGCCGGCGCGCGCTCGGCGTGCTCATCGGCGCCCCCGCTTCGCGAGCGTCGCGCTGACGAGGTCGGGGATCTCGTAGGGGAACGTCGCGACCTCGGCCCCGGCGGCGCGGAGAGCGGCGAGCTTGCTCTCGGCGGTGCCGCGGCCGCGCGCGATGATCGCCCCCGCGTGACCCATCCGCTTCCCCGGCGGGGCCGAGCGACCCGCGACGTACGCGACGACGGGCTTCGTGAAGTGCTGGCGGATGTGGTCCGCCGCCTCCTCCTCCGCCGTTCCGCCGATCTCGCCAACGAGGACGACCAGATCGGTGTCCGGGTCGTTCTCGAACCACGGGAGGGCGTCGACGAACGACGTACCGACGACGGGATCCCCGCCGAGACCGATGCACGTGCTCTGGCCGAGACCGTGCTCCTTGAGACCGTTGACGATCTCGTACGTGAGGGTTCCCGAGCGCGAGACGACCCCGACGCGGCCCGGTTGGAACACGACGTTCGGGATGATACCGACCTTCGCGCGGCTCCCCGGCGCGGCGATCCCCGGGCAATTGGGACCGATGATCCGCGTCCCGTGGGACCGGGCGTAGTGGTACATCGTCAGCATGTCGTGGAACGGGATGTGCTCGGTGACGATCGTCACGAGCCGGATGCCCGCATCTACGGCTTCGAGCAGCGCGTCCCGCGCATAGGGGGCCGGAACGAAGATCACCGAGGCGTTGGCCTGCGTCCGCCCGACGGCCTCGGAGACGCTGTCGAAGACCGGGACGTCCTCGATGCTCTGGCCGCCCTTCCCGGGGGTGACACCGCCGACGACCTGGGTCCCGAAGGCCTTCATCTGTCGCGTGTGGACCTTCCCCTGGTGTCCGGTGATGCCCTGGACGAGCACGCGCGTCTGGGCGTCGACGAGGACCGTCACGGGTGCGCTCCCGCCGCCGCCACTGCGGCCTGGACCGACTCCTTGAGGTCCCGGAGGGACGTGACCCCGGCGGCTCGGAGGATCGCGATCCCCTCCTCCTCGTTGTTGCCCCGGATCCGGGCCACGAGAGGGAAACGGTCGGTATCGGGTACGAGCTTCATCGCCTCGACCAGTCCGGTGGCGACGGTGTCGCAGCGCGTTACACCGCCGAAGATGTTGAGCAACACCGCGGCCGGCCGCGCCCGGGCCATGAGCAGGAACGCCTCGGTCACCTTCTGCGGATCGTCGGTCCCGCCGAGGTCCA
The DNA here is from genome assembly GCA_041476045.1 of Thermoplasmata archaeon. Lineage (GTDB taxonomy): Archaea > Thermoplasmatota > Thermoplasmata > Lutacidiplasmatales > UBA184 > Lutacidiplasma. The sequence continues at coordinate 3,710 of JBGOSQ010000041.1, forward strand.
GGAAGACGCCGGGGCGGCCGCCGAACTGCTGGAGCACGTCGAGCGTCGCCATCGTGAGCCCGGCGCCATTGGCGATCACGCCGATGTTGCCGTCGAGCTGGACGAACGCGATCTCTTTCTCCCGGGCGATCTCCTCGAGCTCGGTCCGGTCGTCCCGGATGTCGGCGAACTCCGGATGGCGGAACCCCGCGTCATCCTCGATGATCACCTTCGCATCGAGGGCGACGACGCCGTCCCCGACGATCGCGAGGGGATTGATCTCGACGAGCTCGGCGTCCTCGTCGCGGAAGATCCTCCAGAGCTGGTCCAGGAGCGCGTCGAGCGAGGTGGCGAGCGGACCCGTCAGGCCGAGCGTCCGCGCGATCTGCCGCTTCTCATACGCGACGAGCCCGGCGAACGGGTGGATCCACGTGCGTCCGATCGCCTCGTCCGGGACCGACTCGATCTCGACGCCACCCTGGGCGCTCGCCATCACGAGCGGCAGCCGACGGCTTCGGTCCAGCGCGAACGACAGGTACAGCTCGCGCGCGATCGGGAGTTTCTCCTCGAGAAGGATCTCCCGGACCTTCTCGCCCTTGAACTCGAGACCGAGGATTGCCGCCGCGGCGACGCGCACCTCCTCCTCGGAGGAGGCGAACCGGACCGCGCCGCCCTTTCCGCGACCGCCCGAGAGGACCTGGGCCTTGATGACGCACGGGAGCGGGACCTCACCGTTCCGGACGGCGGCGACGGCCTCGTCGGGAGATCGGGCGATCCGGCCCTTCGGGAGAGGTACGCCGTACGATCGGAAGATCTCCTTGCCCCGCCACTCCGCGAGCTTGACCAATGCCTCTCCCCGGGGGGCGCGAGGCGGGCGGCCTATTAAGACGAACGCACCGAATTTCGTGACGGTGGCGCGGACCCTTCCGTCACGCCGAGGCGCGATGGGAGGTGGGACGCCGCGGACGCCGACGCGGGGAACGGGACCGGGGTGCCTCGGGGCCGGTCGAAGCCACCATATGGGAGAGCTCGCGACCGAGATCGTCGAGCAGCTTGCCCGCCACGTCGAACTTGCTTCCGCTGAGGCGTCGGACATCGCCGCGACGCGTCACGACCAGCAGACGGGTCGTCGGCGATCCCATCGCGGTCCGGTCGTTTGCGACCACCCAGTCGAGGTCGACCTCGGCGAGGAGCTGGCGCGCCTCCCGCTCGAGACGCTCCTCGTCGGCTCCTGCGAGCAGCTTGAATCCGACCAGGCGGCACGGCGAGGGGGCTCGGCGTCGGAGTTCGGGGAGCACCTTCGGCGCCCGCGTCAGCGCGAGGGTCAGTACCGGATGCTCGCTCGAGGAGATCTTCCCGGTCCGCTCAGGGACCGTGAAGTCCGACAGGGCGGCCGGCACGAGGACCGCGCCTGCGACGCCGAGCACGCTCGCTCGCTTCCGGGCGAGCGAGCGGAGGTCCGCGACGCTGCGCCACCGGTGTACGACGAGGAAGGGCGGGACGGGCACCTCGAGCGCGGCGGCCCACAGCTCGGTCGTGGCACCGCGGAAGTACGCCTGGGTCGCGAGCGCGACCGCCGTGGCGCCACTGCTCTCGTTCGTGACGGATCTGACCGCGTCGATCGGTTCGCGCGCGGCCCCGCCGATCACGACGACGGTCCGTCCCGCCCAGGGAGCGCGCCCCAAGCGGTGCAGGACGGCGGCCGCGATCTCGTCAGGCGTCGCGAGCTTCTCTTCGCCCTCCTCGCCTCCGGAAGGGATCACGCCGACGCCCCACGCTCGCAGCCGAGCGAGGTTCTCTCGGATCGCCGGGTTCGCGCCCATGTGGGCGTGCATGGCGGGGGCGAGCAGGATCGGGACCCCGCCGCCGAGCGCGACCGACGCGCACGAGGTGACCGGGGTGTCGTCGATCCCGTGGGCGATCTTCGAGATCGTGTTAGCCGTGGCCGGCGCCAGGAGGAGCAGGTCGGCGCGCTCCGGGCCGGGCCCGAGGAGGGAGACGTGCTCGACGTCGCCCGTAAGCTCGAGGACGGGAGGGTGGCCGGTCGCGAACGTGATCGCCTCGGGGCTGACCAACCGGGCAGCTTCGCGGCTCATGACCGCACGGACCTCCGCCCCGTGCCGGAGGAGCTCGCGTGCGATGCGGGGGACCTCGATCGCAGCGATCGAACCGGAGATGCCGAGGACGATGCGACGGCCCCGCAGGAGCTGCGATCGTCCCCCCCGGATAGCCTTGCTCGGATGCATCGATCGACGTTCCCCCGCGCGTGCGCTCCGGGCGGTGCGACGGGATGCGCGGCCCACTAAAAGCGCCGCCCCGCCCGGCGCCGTGGCTTTAAGCCGCCCCTCCGTTCGAGGACACCGTGCCGACGACACGACGGAAACGCGCAAAGGGACCGGACGACGCGCCATTGCCGCCGCCCGAGGCTCCCGCCCCGGCCCCGGTGCTCCTTCCGATCCTCTCGGCCCCGACCTCGCAGTATGCGGAGGTCGCGCGCCTACCCGTCGTCGAGGCGCCGGTGGCCCCGAGCCAGGTCGAGCGCGGGGTCGTGGTCTTCGATCTGGACGGGACGCTGATGGACGACATCGGCCTCATCAGCCACGTCGCCGCCGATGCGTTGTTCCGCGCCTTCGGGACCCCGATCGAGGAGGCGCGGGTCCATTACCTCGCTACGACCGGCATGCCCTTCGAGGCCCAGCTCTCCCAGCTGTACCCAGAGGTTCCAATCGAACAGCGCATCGCCGTCGCGCGCCTTTTCCACGAACGGAAGGTCCGCGAGGCCTACGCGGCCGCTTCGGTTTTCCCCGATGTCCCCCGGATGCTCAAGCGATTGGGAACCGACCGGTGGACGCTCGTGGTCTCGACGGGCGCGGAGCGGGAGATGGCCGACCTCGTGCTCGAACGCGAGGGGATCCGGTTCTGGTTCGAGGCGATACTGGGCTCGGGACAGGGGACCAAGCGTGAACACCTGGCCGAGTACCGCCGCCGGTATCCCGGCGCAGTGATCGTGATGGTCGGAGACTCGCGTTTCGACATGGAGGCCGCATCGTCCGTCGCGGGCGTCGTTCCGATCGCGCGCGCGTCGTCCTTGCACGGCTGGACGCTTACTCCGGACGATCTTCAGCGATGGGGAGCCCAGTGGGCGGACTACAGCCTCAGCGCGCTCCCGGACGTTCTACCCGGCCTTCTCGAGAAGCGGCCCCGCGGAAAGGTCCGGGCCTCGGCCCGGAAGGGCCGGGACCGAGACTCTCCGAAGGCGGGGGACGTCCCCACCTCCCTTTGAACCCGGGTCGAGGGATCCACAGTCCCCCAGGATAGGCCAAGCTACCCCATCCCGGCCGCATCGGTCGGACGGCGGGCGTGTATGAAAAGCCTTGCGTCGTCGCGAGGCCGAGGGCCGGAGTTTCGGGCCCTTACGATGGACCGGAGCCCGTTTGCCGCGTCAGGCGCCCACACCAGGCGCGGCCCGTGATCCCGGGCATCGTCACCTCGAACCGCGCGGGCCGGAGAAAGTCCAGCGCCCAGCCCCGGCGGAAGGCCGCGTGGACCTCGGCCTCGGAGATGCGTCGCGGACCGCCCCAGTCCGTCGGCTCGGCATCGCTGAACACGAGCATGAAGTAGCGGCCCCCCGGACGCAGCGCGCGTGACAAGCTTAGTACGTAGTCGCGGCGCGCGTCGTCGTCGAATACGTGGAAGAGCCCGCAATCGAGGATCGAGTCGAACGTCCTCCCGAGAGACTCCAGGTGGAGCGCGTCCCCCATCTGAAAGGTCACGGGGAGGGACCGCTCGGCCGCCTTGGCGCGGGCGCGTCGGAGGGCGTTCGGAGATGAGTCGACGCCCCACACCGTGATCGTGCGGCGCGCCAGTTCGAGCGCGTTCTCCCCGGTTCCGCACCCGATGTCGAGAACATCCCCCACAAACTCGCCATCGTCGGCGAGCCGCATCACCTCCGGTTGCGGCCGACCGATATCCCACGGCGGCGTTCCTTCGTACGCCTGATCGAAGGTACCGAACCGAGTGGCCGGCGGCGGTCCTGCCATCCTTCGTCCTGAACGGGGTCAGTCCGACGCGGGATTCGCGTGCGAGCTCCACGCCATGAGCCGGGTGTGCGCCGCGGAGGCCTCGCCTTCGAGCGGTCGCATCGCGGCGACGAGGCGGGCGACGATCTCCGGGGCGAGCGTCGATCGGATCTTCTGGTAGATCGTCTCCGTCTCCCAGCGGTGGTGCTCCACGACCCGGATCGCTTCCTCGCGCAAGAGCCCGGCGAGCGTGTGGGCGCTGGCGGTCGATAGGGTTGGGTCCCGAAGGCAGGCGCCGGCCTCCGAGGTGAACCGGTCCGAAATCGGATGCTCGGCCGCGCACCGGGCGAACGCCGTGCGGATCGTTGAGTCCACGGCCGGTCGGACCTCGGCGGCGAGGATCGCTTCCCGTTTCTGATGGATCCCGACGAGGAACTTCTGGTAGACCTGCAGTCCCTCCACCGCATCCGCGCGCGCGGAACGATCGCCCCGCTCGAGCGCATCGGCGACCTGACGGAACCGCTCCGCGATCACCTGGAGTTCCGTATGCTCGATCAGGATCCGCACGATCGGGTCCTCCGGCGATCCCCCGTAGGCGGCTCCCTCACCGGGGACCCGGTCATCAGGCGGCACGTTCGCGAGAAGCGTCCGGCGAGAGAAAAGCGTTCCTGACCCGATAGCGCGGGGCGCGAACGCCAGAGTTATCCGTACGGGCCGCCCGGGCCGTCCGTGCCCGACACCCCCGTCACGCAGTCGTCGGAGGACCGACTTCGAGCCTGGCTCGACGTGCCGCTCTCGAACCAACCGAGCGTCACCGCGGACGGTGGCTCCGTCCTGTACGTCGGCAGCGCCGGTGGGGTCCCGGAGGTCTGGCAGGTGAGTTCCGAGCGGGGTCCGGGACGGCGGCTTCTCGCATCGCCCGAACGCGTCGGAACGGTGCAGGCGGCTCCCTCGGGGACCCGGGCGATCGTGGCGACCGACGCAGGTGGGAACGAGCACTGGCAGCTCGGCCTCATCGATCTCGCCTCGGAGCGTCCGGCCGTAGAGCGGCTCACCCAGATACCGACGGTGATCCACCTGCCCGGCCGGTGGCGCGAGGACGGGCGACGCTACCTCTACGCGTCGAACGCGCGCGATCCTCGGTTCTTCGATGTGCACGAGATCGACGTCGGCCATCCGAACGCTTCGCGCTCCATCTTCACGGGCGACGGGACGCATTCCGTCGCCGACGTTCTCGGTGCGCGCGTCCTCGTCACGCGAGCGACCACGAACCTGGACGCCGACCTCTTTGTCATCGAGGAGGAGCGGACCCTCCACCTCACACCGCACTCGGGCGAGCTCTCGATCTTCTCCGCGGCCCTTCACCGCGACGGCGTGTATGCGGCGGCGAACCCCTCGCGCGAGCACACCGCGCTCGTGCGATACCGTCCCGGGGGCACGAGCCACGAGTTCATCCAGGAGTTCCCCGGGGACCTCGAGCAGATCCGGCCCAACCCCGCCGGCGACCTGCTCGCGCTCGTGGTCAACCGGGACGGCTGGAGCGAGACCCATCTGTTCGACCCCGCGACGCGGGAGGACCGCTTGGTGAACTCGGGCCCTCGCGGGGTGGTCGGCCAGGTCTCCTGGCTGCCCGACGGATCCGCCTTCGCCTACGACCTGAGCTCCGTCGAGGGCGTCGACGTCTACCGACGGGTCGTCGCCACCGGGAAGGAGCGTCGGCTCACCGGGGCACCGGGGCGGGTGCCGGTGCCGATCGCGCCGCCGCGCCTCGCCCGTATCAGGGCCGAGGATGGCCTCGCGATCCCGTACTGGGAGTACATTCCCGTGAAGCCGCGACCGAAGGGAACGGTCGTCTACATCCACGGGGGTCCGGAGAGCCAGGCACGCCCCGGCTTCGGGCCCTTCCTCTCCTTCCTCGTTTCCGAAGGCTGGCGCGTCGTCGCCCCGAACGTCCGCGGCAGCACCGGGTACGGCCGGACCTTCACCCATCTCGACGACGTCCGAAAACGGATGGACTCGGTCCGCGACCTGCGCGACCTCGCCGCCGACCTCGTCCGGCAGGGCAAGGCCGAGCCCGGGCGGATCGCGCTGCTCGGCGGCAGCTACGGAGGGTTCATGGTCCTCGCCGCCGCGGCGACGTACCCCGACCTCTGGGGGGCGGCCGTCGACCTCGTCGGCATCGCCAACTTCGTCACGTTCCTTGAACGGACCGGGGCGTGGCGTCGGGCGCTCCGCGAGGCCGAGTACGGAAGCCTCGAACGCGACCGCGAGTTCCTCGAATCGATCTCACCGATCCGGCACGCCGCCGAGATCCGCGCCCCCCTCCTCGTGATCCACGGCCGCAACGATCCGCGCGTCCCCGTCTTCGAGGCGGAGCAGATCGCGACGACCTTGCGCGGGCTCGGCCGGGACGTCGATCTCCTCGTGTTCGACAACGAGGGCCACGGCATCGTGCGGCGGGAGAACCAGCTCACGGCGTGGAGCCGCGCCTCAGTGTTCCTCGAGCAGCACCTGGCGCCGCGCTCCGCCTAGGGCGCGCCAGGGCGGCGCCCCGCGGGATCAGGAGTCTCCTCGAGAAGGCGCAGGACCCCGCGTCCGAGCCACTGCCCGCCATCGACCGCGAGCACTTGGCCCGTGATGTACCGTGCGCTCGGAGAGACGAGGAACCCGACGGCCTCGGCGACCTCCTCCGGAGTCCCGAACCGGCGCATCGGGATCTCCTCGGCGATCGCCGCGACGAGGCGGTCGGAGGTCCAGAGCTGGCGATCGGTACCCTCGGTGTGGATCGGCCCGGGGGCGACGGCGTTCACCCGTATCCCGTGCGCGGCCCATTCGACCGCGAGCGTGCGCGTGAGGGATAGGACCCCGGCTTTCGCCGCCGCCGAGTGCGCCGTCCCGGGACCGGCCATCCAGGCGTACGAGGCCACGACGTTCACGATCGACGCCGCGGGGCTCCGACGCAGCAGGGGGTGCGCGGCGCGCGAGCAGAGGAACGTCCCGTCGAGCACGCTCCCCACGACGGCGCGCCAGCCGTTGGGCGTGATGGACTCCGCCCGAGCGACGAAGTTGCCCGCGGCGTTGTTCACGAGGACGTCGAGTCGGCCGAACCGCACCTCGGTCGACCGGAACAATCGGTCGACCTCCTCGGGAACGCGGACGTCCGTCGGCACGGTGAGGACCGCCGCGCCGGTGCGTTTCAGATCGGCCGCGCCCGCCTCGAGGTGCTCGGCGGACCGGCTCGCGATCACGAGGTCGTAGCCGTTCCGACCGAGCGATCCAGCGATCGCAAGCCCGATCCCCGTGCCTTCTCCCGTGACGACGGCAACGGGCCGGCCGGGTCCGGGAGCCGCGACGGGGTCGGGGACGGTCATGGGGATCGACGACGGCGGCCGTCGCCCGCGGATCGGATCTGGTGCTCCGACGATCGGCCCGCCGCAGCGCTGGAGCTTCTGGGGGGCGGACCGATCATGATGTCGATGGCGACGACGGGCCGTCGCGGGTCCGAGTCGAACCCGTGCGGGGTGTTCGGCGGAATGTAGTAGCAGTCCCCCGCATGGACCGTCAGCTCCGTCGTCACCCGCCGCACTCGGCCGTTCTTCTCGATCTCGAGGACGAACCGGTGGACGCCGCCGCCGGAAAGGATCACACCGATCTGGGCACCGCGGTGCGTGTGGAGGCGCACCGAGTGTCCCGGGGCGATGCGGTATCGAACCATCCGAAGTCCCTCGGCCTCGATCACCAGGTTGCGCTGGACCCGGGGGCCGACGCGGATCCACCGTTCCCATTCCGTCGTCCGTTCCGACATCACGCGCCGACACGCGTGCGGGGTCTTAGGGGCTCCGCGGCAGGGCCCTCTCCCTCGGGATCCTGACGCGCGCCCGCGGCGCCCTGACGAGCGACCCGGTCATGATTTCCCCCGCCACCGGATGGCAGGGCCATGGACCCCGCGCTCCACCCACTGCCGGCCACCGTCGGATTCGTCGGGCTCGGACAGATGGGGAGCCGCATTGCCGCTCGACTCGCCCGGGCGGGCCTCCCCCTCGTCGTCACCGACCGGTCCCCGGATAAGGCCGCATCGGTCGTCGCCGCCGGTGCGCGGGCCCTCCCTCGCCCGCTCGACGTCGGCGCGGCGGTGGGGAGCGGCGTGGCCTTCACGATGGTCTCCGACGCCGCCGCGTTCCGGGCGGTCGTCTTCGGGCGCACCGGCCTCGCGCGGGGGCTCCGGGCGGGAAGCCTGCTGATCGATCTCGGCACGGTCCGGCCCGAAGAGAGCCGGGAGTTCGCCCGACGTCTCGCCGAGCGCGGCGTCCACTTCCTCGACGCGCCGGTCGGCGGGAGCGTCGACGCCGCGGAGGCGGGTACCCTCCTCCTCTTCGTCGGCGGGGACCCAGCGCACCTCGAGCGCGCACGATCGCTGCTCCTCCGTCTCGCGACGGAGGTCCACCACCTGGGTCCCGTCGGCCAGGGGAGCGCGATGAAGCTCGTCAACAATCTGCTCTCGATCGGCAACGTCGCGCTGATCGCCGAGGCGCTCGCCTTCGGCGAGCGACTGGGCCTCGACCGGCCCGCGATGCTCGAGCTCCTCGTCCGCGGTGGGGGCCGGTCGGTCATGCTCGAACGCAAACGCACGGAACTGCTCGAACGTCGTTACGACCCGCGGTTCCGGCTGGCCCTCGCCCGCAAGGACCTCCGGTTGATCGAGGCGAGCGGACGCGAGGCGCACGCGCCGACGCGCCTCGCGCGCGAGGCCCGGCGATTGGTCGACGAGGCCATGGCGGCCGGACACGGGGAGGAGGATTTCTCCGTCGTGCTCGAGGCGGCGCTCGCCCGGACCCGTCGGCCGGAGGTCGCGCCGGCCCCCGCGGAGGACGCGCCCTCCCGATCGGTCTCGCCGGGTGGCTAGGCCGGAAGTCCCGTGATGCGGGCGAGCTCGGCCCAGAGCCGGGCCCCCGCCGCGGGGTCCTGCGCCTCGTGCGACGGCTCGGTCCGTCGTTCGCGCACGATATAGGCGCCGCGCGTCCCCGCGAGCTCGGGGGCGGTCGCGGCGTACACGACGGTCCGCGCCGCGCGTTCCGGCGAGATGGCGAAGACGCTGAGGAGGCGGATCAATAGGGCGAACGCTCCGCCGTTCTCGCGGCCGAACCGCGTTCGGACGAACCCCGGGTGCAGCGACACGTGGAGGACGACCGAGGGAGGTGTTCGGAGCGCGAACTCGCGATTGAGCAGGATGAGCGCGACCTTCGAGCGCGCGTAGACACGATAGCCGCTGTACGGAGGTCGCGATTCGAGGTCCTCGAGGTCGAGTTGCGCGCCTCGATGCGCCTCGGAGGCGACGTCGACGACCCGCGCGCCCCCTCCAACCGCGCGGAGGTTCGGCTCGAGGAGCCGGGCGAGCAGGTACGGCGCGATCACGTTCAGTGCGAACGTCCGCTCGTGACCGTCCGAGGTCGTCGCGCGGCGCATGAACACGGCTCCGGCGTTGTTGACGAGGAGATCGATCGCGGGATGGCGGCCCGCGATCTCGGCGGCGGCGCGGTGCACCTCGTCGATGCGCGTGAGGTCAGCGACGACGACCTCGACGTCACCGCCTTTCGCGCGCAGGGCCGACGCCGCCCGTTCCAGGCGGTCGCGGTTCCGTCCCACGAGCACGAGGCGCCACCCGGCGGCCCCGAGGGCCCGGGCGACCGCCCACCCTATCCCGGAGGAGGCGCCGGTGATCACCGCGATGCGATTCGCCATCTACTCCGGACCGGAGGGCGTTGGACCCCGTTGCCCGGAGAAGACCGGGGTGCGGAAGACCTCTCGCCGCGCCTACGCGCTCGATCCCACAGCGGTCCACGCCGCGCGCGCAGACCCGCTCGGGGCGGGACTACCACTCGCTTCGGAGGAGATTCGGATTCGAGGACGGACGACGCCGTCGGACCTCGCGAGCGAGCGTCTCGCCGCGCATCGTGAGCCGGTAGACCTTGAGTCGGCGCGGCTGGCCCTGTACGTGCTCCAACTGCTCGATGACGATCCCGCTCCCCACGAGCCGTCGGAGGACGTTGCTGATCTGATTCTGGCCGGTCCCGAGCCGATCGCTCATCCCCTTCTGTGTCCAGTCGATCGTCGCAATGTCGTCGGGACCGAGCGTGGGAAGGGTGCCGAGGTAGGCGACGACGTCCCGCGACCACCGGCGCGGCTCCTCGCCCGGCGCGCGCGGGGCGCGCGTCCGGAGGGGGCGGATCCCGATGGGCGGGGTCGTCGTCTCGAGGATCGGCGTGAGCGAGGCGCCGGCGCCCGACGCAACGGCGACGGAGGCGACCTCGGATTGGACGGGAGCGATCGCGGCGGCGGCGCCCTCATCGACGGCCGCTGAAACGGAGGCGAACCCCGGCGCCGGACCGAAAGGCCCCGAGGGAAGCATCGCGACGTCGTCGCCGTCCGCATCCACCGACGCGCGCGCATGGCGGCGTCGCCGGACGCCGTAGAAGACACCGAAGGTGAGACCGGCACCCACGATGCCGGCCGTCGCGATCGTGGTCGGGCCGATCGACCCGAACGCGCCCGACGTCGAAGCGTTGGCGGAGACGGAGATCGGGAGCGTGGCCATCACCGATTGGTTCGCCGAATCGATGACGGTCAAGTGCGCGACGAACGCGCCGGAGTGGGCGTAGGAGTACGCTACGACGGGGGCGGATCCGACGCCGCCGTCGCCGAACGCCCAACTGAACGAGGTGTACGTCCCGGTTCCGCCGCTGACGATGGCGCGGAAGGTGAGGGAGAGCGGCGCGGGGCCGGACGATCCGGAGGTAGAGATGACGGCGAGGAGCGAACCGCTCTCGACATTCACCGTCGTGCGACCGGTGACCTGCCCCGAGCTTTCCGAGACCGTCGCGATCGCGCCGAAGGTACCCACCGAAGCGTACCGGTGCTGGACGGTCAGGGCTGGGGCGCCGGTGCCGCTCCAGGTTCCACCGTCGCCGAACGTCCAGGCGACCGATCCCGGCGAACCCGAGCTGACGGTAGCGACGAGCGTCACCGTCAGAGGCACAGGGCCGGCGGCGGGGGTGGCTGTGACTTGGACGGTGAACGTGGCGGCCGCGGTCGTGGGAGGCGCGGAGGCCGCGGCGAGTCCGAAGACGAGGATGGGTGCCGAGAGCATCACCGCCACCCCCGCCCAGAAGAGGGCCGAGCGCGAGCCGTGCGGCTGGCTAACGCGGCCTGCGCGGCGTCCTGACACGGAGCAGTTCCCCCGTGACCAGATGTCGCACGGGTTCTTAGACTACTCGACCGTGGTCCCACGGTCCACCTCCTCCTGCTCCTGTCGGCGCTCCTGGCGACGGAACGCGAATACGACCGCGCTGAGCACGACGGCGCCCGCCGCGAGGCCCGCGATCGACCACTCGGCCATCGTCGGTCCGGCGACCGTAACCGGCGAAACCACGCCGATCCCGCCGGGCGCACCCGGCGCGACGTGGATCGAGGCGAGGACCGCGACGACGATCTCGCCGCGCGCGTCGGACGCGGTCAGCACCGGGACGAACGTCCCGGCGACGGTGTAGCGGTGCGAGACCGTCGAACCGTTCCCCGAGAGCGTTGAGTCACCGAAGTTCCAGACAAACGTGAACGGCGGTACGCCCCCGACCGCGGTCGCCATGAACGTGACCGTGAGCGGTCCGGTGCTCGCGACGCTGCTCAACGAATAGCCGACGGCGAACGGCGCGATGGGCGGGTTCCCGTTTCCCGACCCCGGGGTGCCCGGGCCGGTCGATCCGCCGGGCGGGGGGCCGGCGCTCGTGCTGCCGTTCCCCGACGTGTTCGTGGTCGTCGTCGTCGCGCTGCCGTTGAGCTGCGAGGGATAGATCCACGTATCGTTGAGGGGAACGCCGGAGGCCGATCCCCCGAAGAGGACGACAACGCCTTCCGCCGCGTCGAACGCCATGCCACCGCGATCGCGGGCAGCCGGCGGGAAGGGGATCGTTCCGGAGAGGTTCGACCAGCCGCCGCCGATGTACGACCAGCTGTCGGCCGACACGGCGCACGAGTTCCCATGCGATTCGGAGCCGCCGTAGAGGAGCACCACGTGATCGGTGGAATCGTACGCCGCCATCCCGAACAGGCGCGGCGTCGGCGATCCCGCGACCTGCGAGGACCAGGCGCCGCCGCCGAACGTCCACGTCATCGCATCGGGGTAGCACGTGCCGGGCGCGCCGCTCGCCGCGATCGAGGAGCCGCCGTTGAGGACGAGGACCGAGTCCTGTGGATCCCACGAGAACGTCCCGCCGGTCGTCGGGGGCGGTGCGATCGAGAGCTGGCTCGTGACGTTGACCCACGCGCCGCCGCGGAACTCCCACGTATCGGAGGAAACGCTCGTCGCCACCCCGGCGTTCGGGGCCGAGCCTCCGCCGAAGAGGACGACGTAGCCGTCCGACGGATCGTAGGTCATCTGGGCGAAGGCGCGCGGGCTCGGCGCGACCGCGGAGGGCAGCTGCGTCCAGGCGGTTCCGTCGAACGTCCACGTGTCGTTCAGGACCGAGGCGCCAGTGCTCCCTCCGAAGAGGACGAGGGTCGCGTCGACCGAGTCGTACGTGAGGGCCCCGCCGAAGCGCGCCGGAGGCGCCCGTGCGAGGCCGGCCGTGAGATCGATCCAGACGTTGTTGACGAACTCCCACGTATCGGCCGACGGAGCGCCGCCGCCAGCGTCACCGCCGAACAGGATCACCGACTGCAGGGCCGGATCATAGGCGATCTGAGCGGCGGATCGCGGCCCGGGGGCGCTCGCCCCGGGAGCGCCGACGTTGGCCCACTGGTGCGCCCCCTGCCACGCGGTGAGGACGGCGATCGGGATCGATTGGACGGAGGTATCGCCGGCACCGTCGCCGACGGTGACGGTCGCGAGGTAGTTCCCCGGGAGCCCGTAGACGTGGTGGACCGTCACGACCTCACGCGAGGTGGTCGAGTCTCCGAACACCCACGTGACGGAGTACGGCCCAGACCCGCCGGAGGCCTCGAGGGTGAACGTCACGTTGAGCGGGGCGGGTCCGGCGGTCGGCGTCGCGGTGACCGAGACGGAGAGCGCCTCCGCGCTGAACCGCCACATGTCCGATCGCGCGGCCGAGGGCGCGCCTCCGTCGCCTCCAATCAGGACGAACCCTCCGAGGGCCGGCGCCGACGCGCCGATGGCGGCCTCGCGGCCGGGGGGATAGGTCGTGAGGCCGCCGGTCAGGTTGGTCCAGAGCCCCTGACGGAAGGACCAGGTGTCGGTGGGGAACGACGCCGCCCCCACGGGGCTCCACTCCGCCCCGCCGAAGAGGAGTACAGAAGCGCTTGCTGCGTCGTAGGCGAAGGCCGGGGCGATCCGGGAGCTCGGCCCGGCCACGCCGGCGATCGAGAGGTTCGTCCAACCGACGGCATCGAGCCGCCAGAGACCACCGGCGGCGCGGTCGCCCGAGGGAGAATCGGTCCCACCGAAGAGGAGGAGATTGCCATCGGCGGCATCGTAGGCCGCCACCGCGGAGTATCGGCCGGGGGCGGTTCCGACCAGCCGTGGCGTGAGATCGACCCATGCCCGGGCGACGAAGAGCCACGTCTCGTTGCTGACGGTCGAGTCCGTCCCCTGGGCGCGCCCTCCGAACAGGACGACTCCCGAAAGGCCCGGGTCGTAGGCGATGGCCGCGAACGCACGCGCGGAAGGCCCGGTGACCTCCGCCAAGCGGTGCCACCCGGAGAGGTTGAAGGTCCACGTATCCGAGAGAAGGGTCGTTTCGTTCTGGCCGCCGAACAGGAGCAGTGTGCCGGCCGCACTGTCGTAGGCCATCGCTGCTCCCCATCGAGGGGACGGGGTGCGACCGTCGACCGGGGCCAGGTACATCCACGAGGCTCCCCCGAGCCGCCAGGTGTCCCCGAGGGCCGAGCCATTCGCCGCCTGCCCCCCGAACAGGATCAGTCCTCCCATCGAGGGATCGTACGCGGCGGCGGACTGGGTCCGTGCCCCGGGATTCGAGGAGGGAGTGATGTTCGACCAGGTCGATACGGAGGTAGCGACCGGCGGGCCGTCCCCGACGAGATCGCCGCCGACCCCGACCGCTGCGTCGGACGCCGGGAGCGCGATCGAGGGTGCGACGGGCGTGGATCCCGCCGAGCCCGCTGCGGTGCCGGCTACGGGGAGGCCGTTCAGCAGCGCGACCGCGACGACGACGAGCACCCATCGCCAAGGGTCCGCGCCCTTCCGGACCCGCCCCGCTCGAGGGTGAGCCCCCATCGGGCCACGGTGAGCGACTGTCCTGATAAACCACGACCGAGCATACACGCCGGATACACTCCCATCGAGGGATTCACCGCCGGTACACCCCGCGTCCGGACCCCCCCGGAGCCCCAATTTCAGGGTCGGACCCGGCGGGGTTCGAATGGGCCACGAGCAAAGCTATTTCAGACGGACCCCCCGATAGTATTCTTTCCGGGCCGCCATGTTCTTCCGGGTTCGATCCGAATATTCCAGGTCCCTCGTCCCGGGGATCCTGGCCGCGAGCA
>JBGOSQ010000042.1:0-17744 GCA_041476045.1 Thermoplasmata archaeon
CCCCCAGGCGGTGGTGCAGCCGTTCCAGCCGTTCGCCCTCCTCGCGTTCGTTGAGGCTCTCGATCTCGAGGAGCAGGAGCGCGGAGCCGCCCGCCAGGCGCGAACCCGGGATCCTCGCCAGCGCGTCCGCACACACGCGGTCGAGGAACTCGACGGCGGTGAGCCCGTCCGTCGACGATCCGGCGAGCCCGACGACGAGCCTCCCGAGCCGCATTCCCTCCGGGAGCCCGACACCGAGGACCGAGCGACGCGCAGGCAGCGGCGCGAGGGCGACCGTGATCTCGGTGAGGATCCCGAGCGTCCCCTCGCTTCCGACCAGCATCTGGAGCAGATCGGGTCCGATCGATCGTTTCGGAGCGCGCGATCCGACCCGGAGCCGCTCTCCGGTCCCGAGAACGACCTCCGCTGAGCGGACCCAGAGGCGGGTCGGACCGTAGCGGAACGAGCGCGGTCCGGAGGCGTTCGTCGCGACGTTTCCGCCGATCGTGCTCGAGCGCCACGAACCGGGATTCGGGGGGAAGAAGAGCCCCTCCTCGGCGGCGGTCTTCTGGAGCTCGTAATTCACGACTCCAGGCTGCACCCGGGCCACGCGGTCGACCCGGTCGACCTCCAGGACCCGGTTCCATCCCGAGAGATCCACCACCACCGCCGAGAACGGTACCGATTCACCGTCGAGCGACGTGCCGGCGCCGCGTGGCACGAGGGGGATCCGGTGGGTCCGGGCCCATCGTACGACGGCCACGATCTCGTCCGCATCGATCGGTCGAACGACCGCGAGTGCCGAGCCGACCAGGTGCGAGGCGTCCCGACGGTACGGGTCGACCTCGGCCGGATCGGTGCTAAGCCGATCTCCGAAGAGCTCGCGCAGCGCGGCCACCGCGGGGGAGGTCAGCGCCACGAGCGCCGGAGCGCGGCCTCGGTATTACCGATGGCGACGGGCCGAGGTCCGGAGCGACCTACGGGGCGGGCTCGGAGGAGACCGGCGGGGTCGGCGCAGGTGGGGCGGAAGTCGCCGGGACGGGAGGGGGGCTGATCGCCTCCACGAGCTCGTGGACCGCGAACGGGCGTCGGAGGAGGACCGCGAAGCCGAGCTCCTTCGCTCGGCCCTCGATGCGCGGCGACCGTGTGGGGGAGATCAGGATGGCGCGGCGGCCGGGGAAGCTACGGAGGGCACGTCGGATCGGTTCGGCCCACTCGGCGGACTCGACGTCGGCGTCGAGAAGCACGACGAGGCCTAGCGGCTCCGCCGGGAGGTCCCGCAGCCCCACGGGACCCGAGCCTTCGAAGACGACCCGGTGGCGGTGGAGCCGGACCAAGCCCCGGAGGAGCAAGCGGGTCTCCTCGCTGCCACCGATGATCGCCACGTCTGCCATGCCGTTCGGCCCGCCGGACCCGATCCCGATCGAATCTCCCGAGCCTCCACCCGGCGGAGGCACGACCGACCGAGCGGTCGATCGTTGGGGGACCCTGTGGACCAGACCCTTTTGGGCGCTCCTTGAGGAAGAAGAGGTGGGATGTTCGGTTAAGAATGTATCCGTTTACACGGCCCCCGTCTCGTTCCGCTCCGGCAACCGACGCGGGAGCGCGGAGCCCCGGCCGGGCGCGATTCCCACCGTTCGAGGGGTCCCTCAAACTATATAGTCGGCAGAGGACTTACTTAGATTGGCCTCGGGCACCGGTGGGAGGGCTGCGGGCGGCGCAGTCCAACAGGCCCGGAACGCTCCCACCGATGCCTCCCTTTTTCGGGTGCGGCGATAGGTTCATCCGACCGGCGCGGGAGAACTGCTCGCGATGCGCCTGTTCGCCCGTCGGTCCCAGCGGGACCAGGACCACCTCGCCCATACCCTCCGGTCGCTCGGCTCGACCTCGGTCGCGGGTCTTTCGGCCGCCCTCTCCTGGTCCGAACGACGTACCGAGCGCGCGATCAAGGACGCCGTCCGGCGCGGATACGGCGCGATCCGCTTCGACCCCGCGCGTCGCTCGATCTCCTGGAACGCCCCGGTGGCACCGACCCCCGCCCTGCCCCCGGCGGCGCCGCTGTCCGAGTCGACCCCGGCACCCGTGATCGAGGCGCCAGCGCTCCCCAAGTCCTGGGGGACCTCCGCGCGCTGCCCGGCTTGCCAGGTCGCCTATCTTCCTACCGGCACGCCGGGTCATTCGTACTGCCCACAATGCGGTCGACTGGCCACCGTTCGCGCTTCGCCTGCCCGTGGGGCCGCACCGGGGTCCCCGTCTCCGACCCCGGCTACTTCAAGCCCTTCCGGACCCGGCACCTCGGTCGCCATGGGCCCGGACCGACGGTCGCAGGAGCTGTTCGCCGCCTGGGTGACCGCCCAGCCGATCCCGTGTCCCAAGTGCCGCACGCCTCTTCGCCACCACGGGGTGGCGGAGTACGCCTGCCCGTCGTGCGGTGCCCGTGTCGCCTTCGAACGCTCCGCCGCCGTTCCTGCGTCGACCGTACCGGTCGCGGCGGGGACGCCGACCGCGTCCGCAATCAATATCGCGCCGTCGGCCCGCTAGAACGGGACGTCCGTCCGGACCCGGCGCACGAGGCTGCCGTCGGCGATCCGACGGGCCACGTTCTCGATCTCGGCCGACGGCGATCGGTCCGAGGACCAGGGAGCGACGAACTCGCGGACCGCCCGGAGGGCCGCCTCGCTCCCGACGCCCCCCTGGGCGGGACGTCGGAGCTCGAGCGCCTGCGCAGCGACCATCCACTCGATCGCCACCACCTTCTGGGTATTGGAGAGGATTCGCCGGAGCTTTGCCCCCGCCCACGGTCCCATGCTGACGAAGTCCTCCTGGTCGGCGGACGTGGGTAGGCTCGAAGCGCTCGCCGGGTGCGCCAGGGTCTGGTTCTCGTTCACGAGCGCGGCCGCGACGTACTGGGGGATCATGTAGCCGGAACTCACCCCCGCGTTCGGCGCGAGGAACGGAGGGAGCCCGCGGTTGAGGCCGGGGTGGACCAAGCGCGCGGTGCGGCGTTCGGAGAAGCCGGCGATGTACTGGACCGCGATCCCGAGCGTGTCGAGGGCGAGCGCCAGGTTCTGGCCGTGGAAGTTGCCCCCGTTCACGAACTCGTCGCCCTCGAAGATGACGGGGTTGTCCGTCACGGCGTTGAGCTCGTTGACGACGATCCGCTCGGCGAAGTCGAGCGCGAGGCGGACCGACGCGAACACCTGGGGGAGGCACCGGAGGGTGTACGGGTCCTGGCCGGCGGCTTCGGCCCGCGCGGGGGCGAGGCCGCTCCCGTGAAGGAGCGTTCGCAGGATCTTCGCCTCGGTCCGCTGCTCCGGAAAGTGTCGGACCTCCCCGAGGCGATCGTCGAGCGCGACGGGGTTGCCCCGGAGCGCGTCGAACGCGACGGCGGAGGCGATCTCGGCGGCGGCGAGCAGTCCCCGCCCGTCCTCGACCGCGAGGGCGAGGTAGGTGGCCATCAGCGAGGTGCCATTGAGGAGCGCGACACCCTCCTTCTCGTGCAGCGAGAGGGGCGTCATCCCCGCCTCCGCGAGCACCTCGCGGGCCGGACGGGTCCCGCCGTCGCGTCCCACGAACGATCCCTCGCCGATCAGCGCGAGGGCCACGTGGGCGAGCGGGGCGAGGTCCCCGGAGGCGCCGACGGAGCCCTGCTCGGGGACGAAGGGAACGAGCTGGCGGTTGAGCGCCTCGACGAGGGCGTCGACGACCTCGATGCGCACACCGGAATGGCCGCAGGCGAGCGAGTTGAGGCGCAGGAGGAGCAGGCCGCGGACGACGTCAGCGGGAAGGGCCGGCCCGGTCCCGCTCGCGTGGCTGCGGACCAGCGAGAGCTGGAGCGTGCGCGCCTCCGCGGACGGTATCGCGCGATCGGAGAGGCTGCCGAACCCGGTGGTGACGCCGTAGATGGTGCGCCCCGCCTGGACGGCCCGCTCGACCGCTCGGCGGCTCGCGGCGACGCGCGCTCGTGCCTCCGAGGTGATCGAGACGGGGCAGCCGCCGCGAACGACGGCGAGGAACTGCTCCAGCGCGAGCGATTCGCCGTCGAGCGGGAGCGACTCGGTCATCCCGGGGGCCCGGGACCCTTGGAGACCTTAAACCGTACCCCGACGCGTGCGGGCGCCCGAGCGGCTGCGCACGGGCGCGACTACGCCGGGACCGGGTAGACCATCTCGCCGCCGGACTTCTGCATTGAGGGCATCCGACGGGTCGCGGCGCCTTTGGACTTCCAGAACATCTCGGCGATCGCCTGGACCTGCGCGACGAGCTCCTGGGCGTCGGCGGAGCTCGTGCTCTGCCGGGCCTTCGAAGCGGCCTTCATCGCCTTCCAGAAGTTCTCCGAGAGCGTCGGGAACTGTTTCGCGTGGTCGGCGGTGAAATAGTCGCCCCAGAGAACGCGCAGCTCGGACTTGGCGCGCTCGGCGTGGGACTCCTTGACCGAGACGTACCGGCTCAGCTTCGAGTGGAACGCCTCGACGTCCTCGGGCTTGGCGCCCGCGGCGGGTTTCGGCAGTTCGGCGATGAGCTGGGTCATCCGGAGGACGGTGAGCGCCGAGATCTGGGCCTCGTGGGGGTCATAAATGCCGCACGGTATGTCGCAGTGCGCGTCAACGGGCATCGGTGGCACGAGCGCGTCCGCAATCGTCGTTCGGAGTCCCAGAATGGCAGGGGAGGGCGACATGGTGCGTCCACCCCTCTCGGTCCCATAAAGATGCCGGAGCCGAGCGACCCCCCGAGCGATTTCGTCGGGCACGAACCCCCGCGACGGGGCGAGACCCTCGCAGGATGGCGTCGTCGGTGGCGTTCGCGCAAGGTCGTAGTCCGCGATCACAGCATGGAGCCGACGTTCCTTCCCGGCGATCGGCTCCTCGTGGACCCGACGGCGTACGCGACGGAGCCGATCGAGCGCGACGACCTCGTCGTCGTCGCCGATCCGAGCGATCCGGAACGGTGGCTGCTCAAGCGCGTCGTCGGGGTCGCGGGCGACTTCGTGCGCGTCACCCACGAGGGGATCCAGCGCGTCCCGCGCCCGGCCCCGGCCGGCGCGGTCCCGCCCGGCGCCTTGGAGGAGCTCGAGGTGCCACCCGGGCACGTCTTCGTCCTCTCCGATCGACCCCAGCACACCCGGGACAGTCGTCAGTTCGGCCCGGTCCGGCTCACCGCGATCCTGGGGCGGGTCTGGCGTTTGTACGCCCCCGCATCGCGCGCGCAACGGTTCTGACACGCGCACAATCGTTATCCGATGGGTTATTTTGCCACATCGATGGCCTCCCGTCCGATACCCGTGGTCTGGGCCGTGCTCGGGGCGATCGTGCTCCTCGTGGTCGGGTTGGGGATAGGATATGCGATACCGCGCTCCGGTGCCGGCGGGCCTGCGGGTCCCTCCGGGTCGTCGACCCTTTCCGTGATCGCGGCGGGGACGCTCGGCGCCCCGTTCTCCAGCCTCGCATCGCTCCTCGCCAACACGACCCCGGGGATCGCGGCGCCGCTCGCCTCCCAGCAGTACGAAGGGAGCCTGTCGGTGATGGCGGCGGTCGCCCAACTGAGCGGGACCTATGATGTGGTGGCGTCGGCGGACTACCATCTGATCCCGCAGGAGCTCGAGCCCACGCTCGCCTCGTGGGAGGCGGTCTTCGCCACATCGCCCGAGGCGCTCGTCTATGACCCGACGGTCGCCGCGCTCGACGGGATGAACACGACGAACTGGCCCCAGAAGGTCCTCGCGTCGGGGCTACCCCTAGGCATCGCGAACGCCTCGACGGACCCGAACGGGTACAACGAGATCTTCGTCCTCGAGCTCCAGGGTCTCCTCCAGAACGGATCGACGTCGGCCCTCTACTCGCACTTCTTCTCGACCCCCGTCGGCAGCTACGCGATCGCCAACCCGACGACGACGCGCCTCGAGCCCGAGTCCAATGTGGCGTCGCTGATCCAGTCGCATACGATCGCGCTCTTCATCACCTACCGCTCGTACGCGGTGAGCCACGGGCTCTCGTACGTCGATTTCGACCCGAAGGTCGGCCTCGGCTCGACGGACCCTTCGGCGCTCGACTTCTACGCCCAGGCCTCGACGACGATCCAACCCGCCTCGGGGACCCAGACCCTCCACGGCGCCCCCGTGCTCTTCTCTGTGACCGTGCCCCGGAACGCACCGAACGCGACGCTCGGCATCGCGTTCGTGCACATCGTCCTCTCGCCGGCCGGGCAGGCGATCCTCCTCTCCGACGGGCTCAGCCCGATCTTTCCGGCGTGGTGCGATCGGCTCACCGACGCTCCGCCGTGGCTCGTGCCCGACCTCGTGGCGCTACCGGCGACGCTCGTCCTCCCCTCCTCGTCCTGAGGCAGATCGGATGCGGCGTAGGCTACCGGAGGCCCTCGCGGTCCTCCTCTCGGCGTCGCTGCTCGCCCTCTTCGTCCTTCCCCTCCTCGCACTCGCCTCGGAGTCGTCACCCTCGGCCTTCGCCCACGCGCTCGCGGACCCCGGGGTCCGGCTCTCGGTCGCGTTCACGCTCTACGCGAGCGGGATCGCCGTCGGCGTCTCCCTCGCCCTCGGCGTCCCGTTGGGCTACCTGCTCGCCCGGCGGAAGTTCCCGGGCCGATCGATCGTCGAGTCGATCGTCGGACTGCCCGTGGTGGTGCCGCACCTCGTCGCGGGATTGGCCCTCCTGTTCCTCCTCGCTCCGACGACCCCGATCGGCGGGTTCCTGCGATCGATCGGGTTCCCCGCGTTCGGATCGCTGCTGGGTGTCGTCCTCGTCATGACGTACGTGAGCGCCCCGTACACCGTCCTCGCGAGCCTTCTATCGTTCCGGGCCGTCGACGATCGCGTCATCGAGTCCGCCCGCTGCCTCGGGGCCTCTCCCCAAGAGGCGTTCGCGACGGTCACCCTTCCGCTCGCCGCGCGCGGGATCGTCGCCGGCGCCCTCCTCACCTGGGCCCGGGCGGTGAGCGAGATTGGCGGGTTCCTCATCCTCGCCTACACGGTCTATCCGGGCCCGGGCTATCGGGGGCCGGTGACGACGCCCATCTCGGTCGAGGTGTACAATCTCTACCAGATCGGCGATCTCGCGGGAGCGGCGGCGGTCTCGTCGCTGTTCGTGCTCCTCGCGTTCGGCATCTTCCTCGGCGTCCAGTGGATCGAGCGCGGCGGTCGCCTCCCGTGGGCCCGCGGGGAGCTCGGCGCATGACCCGTTGGACGATCGACGGGCTTTCGACCCGCCAGGGCGACTTCCGGCTCGGTCCCGTCGACGCCAGCATCGGCGACGGCGCCGTCCTTGCGGTGCTCGGACCCTCCGGAGCGGGCAAGACGACGCTATTGCGTACGCTCGCAGGACTACTGTCGCCATCGGACGGTCGGATCACCTGCGACGGTACTGACGTGACCGGGCTCCCTCCGGAGGGGCGTGGGATCGCGTACGTGCCGCAGGGCCTCGCGCTGTTCCCCGACCGGAGCGTCGAACGGAACGTCGCGTACGCCTCGGAGCTCCGCGGGACCGATCGGGACGGCGCCGAACGAACGGCGCTGCTCGGACGGTTCGGTCTCGGGGAGTTCCGGAACCGGAGGCCCGGAACCCTGAGCACGGGGGAGCAGCAGCGCGTCGCGATCGCGCGCGCGCTGGCCGCTCACCCGCGCCTCCTGGTCTGGGACGAACCGCTCGTCGCGCTCGACCTTCTCAGCCGCGACGAGCTCATCGAAGGCCTGCGCGACGTCGAACGCACCGACGGGCTCCCGATCGTCCTCGTCACCCACGATCCGACGATCGCCTTCTCCCTCGCGGACCAGTTCCTGCTCCTCGAACGGGGCGCGGTCCGTTTCCTCGGCGATGCCGCGCGCTTGGTCGCCGCGCCGCCGGATCCGTTCGCCGCCCGCTTCGCCGGGTTCGAGAACGTATTTTCGCCGGCCCAGCTCGCGCGCGCGGGGGAGCGCCCCTTCGCTCGTCATCTCCGCTCGTTGGCCGGGACCGAGGGCGTCGGGCTCCGCTCCGCGACCGCCGTGCACTCCCCGTCGTCGGGGACTTGGACCGCGCGCGCGCGTCGGATCTCCGCGAGCTCGAACGGGTGGCGATGCGAGGCCGAGATCGACGGGCTGACGGTCCGTCTTTCCCTCCCCTCCCTCACGGGGGTGCGGCCGGGGGACGCCGTGGGATTCGCCGTCGACGCCACCGATATGGTCCCGCTCGGTCCTGTCGCGAGGACGGAATGACGCGCGCCGCCCGCGAGGTCCTGCTGACACCCCTCGACCGCGACCTGCTCGGCTCGCTCGCTCGAGCGACCTCGCTCGTCGACGCGTGCCAGCGCCTTGGCATCTCGCGCGACCGGGGCGTCTACCGGTTACGTCGGCTTTCTCGCGCGCTGCAGCGACCCGTCGCCGTGACGCGGAAGGGCGGGGCGCATCACGGCACGACCCACCTCACCGACGCGGGGCTCGCGATCCTCCGCCAGGAGCCGGGGACCGCCCTCGGGTCGGCTGGGCGCGTTACGCGATCGGCGCCGGAGTCGATCCTGTCCGGCGTGTACCGTTCCGGCCCGTCCCCGCGCGTAGAGGTCCCCGGTGGCCCCGACCTCGCGGTCGCGTTCGAGGCGGAGCCCGGCGAGCCGGTCTCGGTCCGGCTCGACCCGGAGTCGGTGCTCGTCGCGACCCGCCGCTTCCCCTCCAGCGCCCGGAACGTGCTGCGCGGCGTAGTGCGCAGCGTCGACCGGAGCCCGCGCTCCTCGGGGGGCGGCCGCGTCCTGCTCGGGGTCCGGGTCGGAACCGCCGAGATCGCGGTCGCGATCACCGAGGCCGCGATCGATGCCCTCGGACTGCGCCCGGGACGGGGCGTCTTCCTCTACGTGAAGGCGACGGCGCTCCACCGGCGGGTGCCGGCCCGCTCTACTCGCGGATCCCTTCCGCGGTGAGCGAGTAGACGGCCTCGCCCTCGGGGAGGTTCGGCGAGTCGATCAGCCGGGCGATCCGTCGCGGCGGCTTCGACTTGCGCAGGTAGAGCCGGTACGTCGCGGCGTGCGCAACGATGTTCCCGCCGATCGGGCGGGTCGGGTCGCCGAAGAGGATGTCCGGACGGGCGGAGACCTGGTTCGTGACGACGATCGCCGCGTTGTACATGTCGGCGAACCGGAGCAGCTCGTGGAGGTGCTTGTTGAGGAGCTGCTGGCGTGGCGCGAGCTCGGCCCGGCCGAGGTACTCCGCCCGGAAATGCGCGGTGAGCGAGTCAACGACGAGGAGCCGTATCGGCTTCTCGCGCGCGAGCTCCTGGGCCTTCTGGACCAAGAGCATCTGGTGGTTGGAGTTGAACGCGCGCGCGACGTGGATCCGGTTGAGGGCGGCCTCGGGATCGAGCCCGACCGCCTTGGCCATGTCGACGATCCGCTCGGGGCGGAACGTGCTCTCGGTGTCGATGTAGACGACCTCGGCGTTGAGTCCCCCCTGGTCGGGAGGGAGCTGGACATCGACGGCGATCTGGTGGGCGATCTGGGTCTTTCCCGTTCCGAACTCGCCGGCGAACTCGGTGATCGCCTGCGTCTCGACGCCGCCGCCCAGGAGCTCGTCCAACGACTTCGCGTTCGTCGAGATCCGCCCGAGCTTCTTCCGGCGCTCGAGGAGCGCGGTCCCGAGCTCGAAGCTGCCTACGTCGGCCAGCTTGCGGGCGTCGGCGATGATCTTCATCGCGATGGAGGTGCCGATCTCGGCCGCCTCGGCGATGTCGCCCGGCGAGGCGACGGCGATCTCCATGAGGTCGGTGTAGCCGGCCTCGCGGAGTTTGTCCGCGGTCGTCGTCCCGACGCCGCTCAGGTCTTCCAGATTGATGTGCCGCTTCTCCGGCTCGGCGTCCGCCGCGGGCCGGCCCGTCGTTTTCTGTACCACAGATTTCTCACCGAGCGTGCCAAGATAAGCGTGGGGGGGAGGTCGTGAAACGCGGGGGGTGGGGCCCCGTCAGCCCGGCGTGGGCCGGTCCGACGGGACGAACGGGTGGCCGGTGAGCCGCTGGTAGACGGTCGTGTAGAGCCGGCTCACCTCGTCGACCAGGAGCGGGGGGAGCGCCGGGATCGGGGGTTCGGCCCCGCCAGCCTCGCGCGCTCGGGTGAGCTCGTCGTAGTAGCCGGTGCTCCGGTAGTGCTGCCGGACGAACTCCTTGGAGAACTCGACCTGACGCCCGCGGTCGTAGGCGTCCTTGTCCCAGAACCGGTCCTCGTCGGCGGTGCCGAACGTGTCGACGACCATGAGCCGTCCGTCGCCGTCGATGCCGAACTCCTTCTTGCCGTCGACGTGGAGGAGTCCGCGCGGCCGGATCTCCGACTCCATCGCCGCGTCGATCGTGAGGATCATCTCCTTCGCCTCGTTCATCTGCTTCGCGTCCAGCGCCGAGAGCTCCAGGCCCTCCGACGCGGTCAACAGCCGGTCGACGGGCTCGAGCTTCGTCGTCACCTCGAACATCGGCTCGGGAAGGCGCTCGCCATATTGGACCGAGCGGCCCGAGGGGAAACCGAGCGATTCGCCGGAGATCTTTCCGCCGCGGAGCCGGTCCCAGAGGGATCCCGCGACGTAGTAACGAACGATGAACTCGAGCGGCACCAGGAAGTTCTTCGGGTGGGGCCCGAGGGTCCGGGGCCTCGGGAGCACCTGGACGCGCTTCACCCGCATCGAACTCGGTCCCGCCCGCCCGAGGTAATGGTGCGGGATCTTCAAGCGCGAGCACATCTCGAACCAGTGCGCCGCCGTTAGGTTGAGCGTCTCGCCCTTGTGGGGGATCTCCGAGGGGATGTGCTTATCGAAGACCGAAATGTCGTTCGTGAACCGGAACTCGAGCTCCGTCGGCGAGACCTCGTAGACCTCCTTGACCTTCCCTCGGCGCAGGTACTTCGGTGCGGCGGGGGGCGCCGGTGCGGCCGAGCGGGGAGGCATGCCCGCCGACCATCGTGCGATTACATAGGCTCAGCGGGGGCGCGGGGTCCTCCCGCCCCGACGCGAGCCATATCTACCCGCACCGCGGTCGGAGCTCGATGCCTCCTCCCGAGCCCGCCCCCACCGGCCCGGCCGGGTTCGCGTGCGCCTGCTGCGAGTGCTCGCGTTGCTGCCGGTGCTGCGCCTGCTGCTCGACGGGCGGCGCGTGCTGTCCTACGTGCCCCGCTTCCGGTGGCGAGGCCGAGCTGACCGGCGGCTTCGGGCTGCCGCGCTAGCCCAACGCCTTCGCGTGGAGGGCCGTGATCGGCCGGAACCCGCGCTTGGCGTAGAACCGGACGGCGATCTCGTTCTGAGTCGGGAACTCCGCGGTGACGACGCCCGCGCCCTTCGCCTTGAGGTGCTCGGTCGTCTCGCGGAGGAGGTACTCGCCGACCCCGTGGCGCCGATAGAGCGGGAGCAGGTAGATGTCGAGGATCACGCCCTCGTTCTCGGGGACGTAGAACATCCGTTCGCGGACCAGCGCGCGAACGACGCCGACGACCTTGTCCTTGTCCGCTCCCGTCCCCTCGGCGGCGAGGACGACGGCGCGCGGGTTCTTCAGGTCCGATCGCAGGACCTCGGCGGCCCGCGCGTCGACGTCGGCCCGGACCTTCAGCAACGGATCGAACTCCTCGTTGAGGCGTTTCAACCGGATCAGCAGCGGGACCAGCCCGGGGACGTCCGATTCCGTCGCGGGGCGGACGTGGATCGGCATCGTCATCGCTTCGCTCGGGTGCGTCGAACGCGCTGGGTGTTCCTTCTTTTCCGTCATGGTTTCCTCTCGGCTCTGGGGGGACCCTCGTCCGGCATCGGCGCGGTGAGGCCCGCTTGCGCCAGGGCGCGGGCGAGCAGGCCCGGTCGCTGCATCCGCTGTTTCGCGAGCTCGAAGAACTCGTCGTGGGAGTGCCTCCGGCGCGCGATCCCGAGCCGGACGGCCTCGGTCGCGACGGCGGCGGCGATGTGCGGGAAGACCTCGAGCTCGTCCATCGTGGGCAGGAGATGCTGGGGCGTCAGGCCCCGGTCCTTCGCGTGCGACGCGAGCTCGCGGGCCGCCGCGAGCACGATCTCGTCGGGGATCGAGCGCGCGCGCGCGTCGAGGACCCCACGGAAGACCGCCGGGAAGATCAGCGAATTGTTCACCTGGTTCGGGAAGTCGCTGCGCCCGGTCGCCACGATCGCCGCGCCCGCCTCGTGCGCCGTCGCCGGCCAGATCTCCGGCATCGGGTTCGCGAGCGCGAAGACGATCGGCTTCGGGGTCATCGCGCGGATCCACTCCGGTCGGATCGTGTTGGGATTGGGCGTCGACGCCGCGAGGAGGACGTCGGCGTCGCGGAGCGCCTCCGAGAGGGGTCCGGCACGGCCGCCGCCGTCGGTCTGGAGGGCGAGCCGGTACTTCCACGGGTTGTGGAGCATCAGCTCGTCCAGGTCCTCGCGCTCGGCGGTGAGGATCCCCTTGGTGTCGACGAGCGTAAGCCGGTGCGGGTCCTGGCCGAGACGCATCAGGAGACGCGCGGTGACCAGGTTCGCAGCCCCGGCCCCAAAGAGGACCGTCCGGCTCTCGCCGATCGTCCGACCGGTGAGCTCGAGTGCGTTGAGGAGGCCGGCAACGGTCGCAGCCGCCGTCCCGAGCTGGTCGTCGTGCCAGACGGGGATCGGCAGGCGGTTCTGGAGCTCCTCCAGGATGCGGAAGCACTTCGGTGACGCGATGTCCTCGAGATTGATGCCGCCGAAGGCGGGGGCCAAGTGCTCGACGAGCTCGATCAACTGGTCGGGCGTTGCCACGTCGACGGGGATGGGAATTGCGTCGACGCCGCCGAGGTACTTGAACAGCAGCGCCTTGCCCTCCATTACGGGGAGCGCCGCCCTCGGACCGATGTTCCCGAGGCCGAGGACGCGGCTTCCATCGGTCACGATCGCGATCGTGTTCCATCGGCCGGTGAGCTCGAAGGATTCGTCCGGGTCGGCCGCGATCGCGCGTGAGACCGCGGCGATGCCGGGGGTATACCAGAGCGAGAAATCCGAGAGGCTGCGCACCGGGACCTTCGGGACCGTCTCGATCTTCCCCTGGTAGAAGCGCGCGAGGCGGACCGCGCGATCGCTGAGCTCGCGGGTCTGCGCCTCCTCGGACTCGGCGGTCTCGCGCTCCGGCGCGCTTTGGCCCTCCCGCCGGCGGGCCGGGTCGGTCGAGGGAGACGTGGCCTGCACCATGAGACGCCGCTCGACCGATTCCGATATTCTTAATGATTTAGCCTCTGTCGTGGGGAGGCTTCGTCAATCGCCGACCCATCGAAACGCGCGACAGGGAGCATCGGCGACCGGAAGGGGCCATGTACCGGGAGCGGCTTGGCCGACTTTGAGAGTTCGACCCATATCCGCCTCGAGCGCCCCGTCGCGGTCCTTTGGACCGGACCTGTTCCGATTCCTCCGCGAGCTCGCCCGGAACAACAACCGTGACTGGTTCCAGGCGAACAAGACCCGGTACGAGAACTCCGTCCAGGAGCCCGCGCTCCAGTTCATCCGTACCATGGCGCCGCGACTCGGCCGGATCAGCCCCCACGTCGTCGCGGACGCGCGCCCGTTTGGCGGCTCGCTCTCCCGGATCTACAGGGATACCAGGTTCTCCAAGGACAAGAGCCCGTACAAGACCCACGTTGGGATCCACTTCTCCCACGAGGACGCGAAGAAGGGCGACAATCTCCCGGGGTTCTTCTTCCATCTCGCGCCCGGTGACAGCCTCGTCGCGTCGGGAATCTGGCAGCCGGCCCCGCCCGCGGCGAAACGGATCCGCGACGCGATCGTCGCGTCGCCCGCCCGTTGGGCGAAGGTCCTGCCGAAGGGGGTCCGGCTCGGGGGAGAGTCGTACGCCCGGGTCCCAGCGGGGTACGACAAGGACCACCCATACGCCTCCGACCTCTGCCAGAAGGACTTCTACGCGAGCCTCCCGTTCACCGACGCGGAGATCGCGGCCGCGTCGTTCGGGTCAACGTTCGAGGCCGCCTGCCGACGGCTCGACCCGTTGAACGCGTTCCTCGCGACGGCGACCGGCGTCGCCTGGTAGGCCGGTCGCTCGGGATGGGCCTGGGTTCGAGGGATGCTTAGATAGGCCGTCGCGGTTTCTCCACCGCAATGGACCCGCCCTCGGGCAGCTTCCCCCACCCGTTCGCTCACGCGCCTCCGGCCTCCGACACCCGGGGCCTTTCGGCCCAGGACCTCGTCCACGCCCGGGCGGCCGCAGAGCGGATCGATCTCGTCGACGTGAGGACGATGGAAGAACGACGGCTCGCCCGTCTCCCGGATGACCGGCACATCCCACTCTCAGAGCTCCCCGAACGCCTTCCGGAACTACCGAAGGACCGGAGGATCGTCACCTACGATCAGTTCGGTACGGACGGTGTTCGCGCCGCCGACCTCCTCCTCCGTGCCGGGTTCCACGACGTCCGGTTCCTGGACGGGGGTCTCGACCGCTACGCCCGGGAGGTCGATCCGACGATCGGTCGCTACCACGCCGCTCCGCCCCCGTTCGTCCTCCGACAGCTCCCGCGACCCGACACGGGATGCCTCGCCTACTTCCTCGGAGACCCCCACGAGCGGCGCGCGGTGATCATCGATCCCGGTCCGGACCCGGCCGCGTACCTGCATGCTCTCCGCGAGGAGAGCTGGCAGCTCGCCGGTATCGTGGAGACGCACACGCACGCCGACCACCTCGCCGGGCACGCCGCGCTCCACCGCGCCACGGGAGCGCCGATCCTCTTGGGACGCCGCTCGCCGGCCCAGTTCCCTCACCGCTCCCTCTCCGAAGGCGAGGCCCTCCGGTTCGGCACCGAGGAACTGACGGTCCTGGAGACCCCCGGCCACACCCCGGATCACCTCACGCTCGCGTTCCGGGGGATGATCTTCACCGGCGACACGCTCCTCATCGGCGGGTGCGGACGCACCGACCTCGGCGAGGGGAGCCCCGATCTCCTCTACGAGAGCCTCATGCAGAAGATCCTTAAGCTGCCCGACGCGACGGAGGTCTTCCCTGCGCATTACGGCCGACGCCACGCTCTCGTCGATCGGTACAGCTCGACGGTCGGTATCGAGAGGGCCACGAACGAGGCCCTCCAGCAGCCGGACCGCGCGGCCTTCCTGAAGTACATGACCGAGGGGTGGCCGCCGAAGCCGACCGACTTCGACCGGATCGTCGCCGCGAACCTGGCCCCGTTCACGGGCTAAGCCGGGGCCGTTTTCCCGCGACGCAATCCCGTTTCGCGGGCCGGGCCATCGTCACGGTTAAAGTGGGTACCCAGATGCGGACCCACCCCGATGATCGTCCGCACCAGCCTCACCGGCCCGTTCCCGCGGTCCGAGGCGCTCGTCCAGGCGACCCGCGACCTCGACCGTGGCCGAACGTCCGCCGAAGCGGTCGACGAGCTCTACGATCGTACCGAGCGCGAAGTCGTCCAGCTCGAGGAGCGCCTCGGCGTCGACTTCCTTACCGGTGGCTACCTGCGCTGGGCCGATCTGTTCCGCCCGTTCGCGGAATCCTGGGGCGGGTTCACGGTGGGACCCGTCACTCGATGGTTCGAGACGAACACGTTTTTCCGGCAGCCCATCCTCCACAGCCCTCCCCAGCGGGTCGCCGGTGCCGTCGCGGCCCGACTTCCGCAGGGAGCGATCGCGGGTGGAGCCAAGCGCGCGAAAGTGATCCTCCCCGGCCCGTACACGTTCGCGGGCCTCCTCGACAACCGCTCCGGCGAGACGACCGAGGGGCTCACGCAACGCTTGGGACGGCTCCTCGCGGAGGAGGTCCGGGACCTCGCGAAGGCCGGCTATGCCGTCTTCCAGTTCCAGGAGCCGCTCCTCGTGACGCGACCGCCCCAGGGGCCAGCGGCCGAATCCGTCGTAGCGGCGTACAAGAGCCTCGCCCAGTCGTTCAACGGATCGACCTCGATCGTCTGGACGTACTTCGGCGACGCCCGCCCG
Source organism: Thermoplasmata archaeon (assembly GCA_041476045.1). Lineage (GTDB taxonomy): Archaea > Thermoplasmatota > Thermoplasmata > Lutacidiplasmatales > UBA184 > Lutacidiplasma. The sequence goes on from JBGOSQ010000042.1 coordinate 15,881, forward strand.
GCCTTCCCGCTCCTCGGTCGTCTGCCGGTCGACGTCATCGGAATCGATCTCGCCGAGACCGATGCGCACGAGATCCCGGCGCTTCCGGACCGGAAGGGGATCGGGTTGGGATGCATCGATCCGCGCACGACGCTCGTCGAAGAGCCGCACGAAGTCGCCCGGATCGTGCGCTCGGTGTCGGACCGGCTCCGTCCGCCGTCGATCTGGCTCGGCCCGGGGGGTCCGCTGGACCTTCTGCCCTGGGAGCCAGCGACGCGGAAGCTCCACCTACTGCCGGGCGCCCGACAGGCGATCGCCGACGTCGAGGGAGGCCGATGATGGCGAAGCACCCGCTGTTCCCGACGCAGGAGATCGGGAGCCTCGCGAAACCGCGATGGCAGCTCCTGGGACAGCGCGGCGAGCCGCTCGACGACGCCGCGCGGGCCGAGTTCCGCGAGTGGAACCAGCGGACGCCGTTCGTTCCCGACGTGGACGTTGCGGGGTTTCTCGGCGGTCGATCCCGCGAGACCGGCGCCGCGCGCGTGCGGGACCTGGGCGCCCTCTTCGCGCTCCGCTACTTCGAGACCGCCGGCCTGGACCGCGTCTACGACGGGGAGGCGCGCCGGATCGAAATGTACGAGTACCCGATCCGCCAGATGCACGGGTTCGAGTTCCAGGGCCACGTGCGGTCGTTCGACAACAAGTACTACCTCAAGGCCGCGAACACCGGCGAGATCTCGCTCGACCAGCCGTACCACGTCGAAGAGTTCGACTTCGTCCGCGAGCACGCGAAAGGGGAGCCCAAGCTCCCGATCACGGGCGCGTACACGCTCGCCGACTGGTCATAGAACGAGTACTACCTGGGCCGACGGCCGGGCTGGAAGAGCCGGAAGGTCCGGCGCGACGCCCAGCGCGAGTTCGTCGTCGAGATCGCGCGCCGGGCGATCCGGCCCACGCTGCGGGCGCTCATCGACAGCGGCTGCAAGGTGATCCAGTACGACGAGCCCGCCGCCGGGACGCACCCGGATGAGGCCGACCTCGTCGCGGAGGGGTTCAACGCCGCGACGGAGGGGCTCGACGCCGAGTTCTCCATGCACATCTGCTTCTCCGATTATCGGAGCCTGTTCCCGGCGCTCCTCGAGGCGAAGCGGTGCTCGCAGTGGGCTTGGGAGTTCGCGAACCGCGACACCGACGGCCACGACGGCTACGAGGTGCTGAACATGTTCCGCGAGTACGGCGACACGCGTCAGATCGGGCTCGGCGTGCTCGACGTGCACCGGGACGAGATTGAGACCCCCGAGAAGGTGAGCGAGCGGATCCAGCGCTCGGCGAAGATCCTGGGCGACCCCTCCCGGATCTGGGTCAACCCGGACTGCGGCCTCCGCACGCGACGGCTCTCCGTCGCGTACCAGAAGCTCACGAACATGGTTGCCGGCGCGCGCCTCGCCCGCGCGGCCCACGAAGGCTCGGCGGCGCGCTAGGCCGGGCGAGCGAGGGCGGCGCCGCTACCCTCTCGGAAACCGTCATAAGGGCGCAGGCCCGAGCGGCCGCAACGCCGCGCGTCGGGGGGTCGACCCCGCGGACCGTCGCGGTTGGGGGAGGAGTCGGGGTGCACGAGGGATCTCCGAGCGCACCTGTTCTCGACGCCGCACGGCAACGCGGGGTCCTCATCATCCTCTCCGCGGCCGCCCTCATGGTCACGTACGTCGAGACGATGATCATCCCGGGGCTCCAGACCTTCGTCACCTTCTACGGATCCACGTTCCCGACGGTCGCGTGGATCCTCGCCTCCTACCTGCTCGTCGGAGTCGCGTTCACCCCGATCGCGGGAAAGCTGGGCGACATCTATGGGAAGAAGCGCGTCCTCGTCGCGATCCTCGCGGTC
>JBGOSQ010000043.1:0-15974 GCA_041476045.1 Thermoplasmata archaeon
GTCTCCAGGGGACGGCCGTCGTCCTCGGCCACAGGTCTAAGCTTCGGGACCCAAGCGGGCGCGGCCCCGTGGTGTGCCAGGAACGATCGGATCCCCCACCACGCGTTGAGGGCGTAGCGGGAGGACCTCCCCGCAGCCTGCTGCCCGCGAATGTAGTCCTGAACTATCTCCTGGAGTTGCCGCGGTCGGCGCCTTGCAAGGGAGAGGATCTCGACCGGTGAGGTCATCGTCCGGCGGCAGAACAGCTCGAGTTGCTCGAGCTGAGTGCGTGCCGACGCCGCCGAGGCGTGGTCTTTAAACCACGACCCAACTTCGGGCGTCCGCAGCATCGCATCGAAGCGAGCCGCGACCTGCGTGGGTTTGGGAGGCATACAGAAGGGGCTAGGGTCGGGCGGAAATATCAACTTTGGGTGCAATTAAATGGGCCCGTAGTATAGCTTGGACATCACAGAGGCCTCCGGAGCCTCGAACCCGGGTTCAAATCCCGGCGGGCCCGTACCGTCCGTGACCGTAGGCCTAGCCAAGCCAGAGAACCTCAGGGCGACCGCGAAAGTGCGGATCGCCCGTCAGGAGCTGAGAGCCGGTTCTGCGCGCGGTGGCAAGGACCAGGCCGTCTCCCAGGCCCGGGATCGGAAGGCGTTGGGCTCTCGCATGCCTCCGAAGCTCGGACGTCGCCGCTGAAGCGGCGACCGCCACATCCGCATCCACCGCCACTACAGCAGACGCCTCGGCCATCGCTCCGAGCTCCCGCCGAACCAGAGCTTCCGCGAGACCGTCGCGAAGACACCGGTGGGCGACTTCGGCCAGGACGATCGCCGGCGTGAAGCAGGTGTCGGCCGATTCGATCCGTCGTTGTGCCTCGATCCCCAGCCGGGTTCCCCGAATTAGCTCGATCCAGGCGAACGAATCAATCGTGAGCCGCAACCCGATCCTCCTCGGTGAACGCGGCGACGACCCCACGGCCGCTCCCGATCATCCGGCTGAGCGCCCGCGATCGTCGCTCTTGGACGAGCTTGCGAATGGTCTCGTCGGCGCTCCGTGTGTGGAAGACCTGTCCGAGCCGTTCGAGATCGGTCAGGGTCTGTCTCGACACCCGCACCGACGTATCCGCCGCGGCCATAGCATGAGTTGCATGCAGGCATGCATGATAGCTCTTGCGTCAGCTGTGAACGATGGACCGATCCCGGTCGCTCGGTCTCTCCGACCCGCGGCGTGGCCTCCGGCTCCTGGAGCGCCGGCGATCCGGACCCGCTCCGGCGGGTTCGGCCCGTTACGGGAGGCCCGACTCCTGGAAGTGGCGGTGGAACCGGCGTCCGACCCCCATCCCCCAGCTGACCCACATCACGGCCAGGAGGGCAGGGACGACGACGAGGTCGACGAGCAGTATGGCGAGGTTCTGGTACCACGTGAACTGCGTGGCGTAGAAGGCGAGGTAGAGGACCGCGAACGCGAAGCCGCCGGCGAGCAGGGCGACGCTCGCGATGATCCGCGTCTTGAGTCCACCGAGCACCGATTGTCCCATCTCGAGTCGTTGAGCGGCGGGGGTCGCATCTTCGGGCATACGGGGAGGAAAAAGCGGTACGGGGGATTAAGCATTCCTCACCGGAGGTTAACCCCCCAGGGGAGCGATCAGCCGGCGCGCGTCCGGAGCGAGTAGATGATCGAGCCGAACCCTGCGACCGTGACCCCCGTCGTCCCGAGCTGACACTGGAGCGGGTCCATGCCGGCCTCCCAGAGGACCCACCACGTGAGCACCGAGCCCGCCGAGACGAGGGCCAACCCGATCCCGAGGAACGCCATCGACCGCATCCGGGTCCGGGCGTAGTTCTTGAACGCGTAGAAGCACACGACGGCCCCGAGGGCCGCCGCGAGGACCGTGGCGACGATCAACTGCCACTCCTCGAAGTCGTACGCGTTCATCGGCCGCCCTCCTTCCGTACGTCCCGCCACATCTCCTTAAGACGTTCGGCGCTCAAGTCGCGGAAGCGCGCCTGGATCCGGAGCTCCCGCCCGAACATCTCGACGCGCAGTTCCTCGAGCAGGCTGCGATACAGATCGACGCGCTTGCCCTCCGGGGTGATGGCGGTCCGCTGGATTCCGATGAGCCCCAGGTCCTGGAGCTCGTGGAGCTTCCGGTAGAGCGTGCTCTGGGGGATGTGATTGGCGACGAGGAGGTCCTGGGCGGACCGTGGAGCTTCGCTGATCATGAGCAGGATCCCTCGGGACGCAGCGTCGCCGAGTGCGTCCAGTATCCGTTCCTTGCGGTCGCGCGGCGTCGGAGCGGATGCGGGGGGGCCCGGGCTCGCATCCATCGGTTCATCCCACCCCGAGGCTACCCTTCCAGTGACGTTTCTCGGTCGTGAGAATCAGTCCTGGGACCCGCGTATGAGGCACGACGCGTCGGGAGAAGACGGTGAGACGGGACCCTTTGCACCGCGTCGGTCATGCGCGAGAGTCCTCGGTGCACTTCGACCTTCACCACGTCCGAACCGCCCTGAGAGACGACTCCGGTCGCGCCCTATCCATGAATCCTCTTAGTCCTTCGCCTCGCGCCTCTTCCCCGTCCCCCGCGAGGGTTGACGTAACTTCGCGGACGGAGCGGAGGACTCCCGCCAACAACGTTCAAGTAAGCGGCTCGGCTCTCTAGCCCCGTGAACCGCATGCCGTTCGGAAAGCCCCCGGCCCCGGCGGACGAACCCGAGCCGACCCCCACCGGACCGGAAGGCGCCCACTTGGTCGATCGGATCGCGAGCGAGCTCGATCTGCTCGCGCGCAACGTCGACATCTTGGAGCGGCTCTCCGGGAATCCCCCGATGGGGATCATACGGCTCTCGGAGGCGCTCCACCTGCCGATCCACAAGGTCCGCTATTCGCTGCACCTCCTCGAGCGCGAGGGCGTCATCCAACCGTCGGCCGATGGCGCGGTCGTCACGGACAAGACCAAGGAGTTCTGGTCCGAGCTCGATCTTGCCCTCGACCGGATGAACACGCTCATCCAGCACCTCAAGGAACGCGCGGCGGAGTACAAGGGACGTGCCGCCGGCCGGAAAGGCTATTAGCCAAGGGCCCGCTCGGCGGCCCCGGTGCCGCCGTAGCTCAGCGGCAGAGCGATCGGCTGTTAACCGATCGGTCAGCGGTTCGAAGGTCGGGGCACCGTTCGGGGCCCTTTCCGAAACTCCGCTCGGCGGCGCCTCCGCGGTCCCGTCCCCCTCCCAGTGGGCCCGTAGCTTAGTCCGGCCTAGAGCGTCCGGCTCATAACCGGTCGATCGACGGTTCAAATCCGTCCGGGCCCAGTTCCCGAACTCCGCGGCCCTGCGAACGAGGACCGCGGGGTCCGGGGCGGTCAGCCGGTGGACCCTCTCAGGGGGGGCTGGTCAGATGGCCCGGGAGGATGTCGCCGAGGTAGAACCACGCCGCGATCGCCGCCAGAACCATGAAGATCGGGAACCAGACGGTCAGCAGGTACACGTAGTAGGGCAGGCGGAAACGAACGTTCCCCATCCCCTCCCCGCTCGCCTTGTCCTGCTCGGCCCGTTCGGAGGCCGGGCGCAGGCTCATCGAGACCTTCGCAAAGGTGGGTCCGGGGTGATCGAGGTACCAGTCCACGATCAGGGCGGCGGGGAGAGAAACGACGCCCGCCATTCCGAACGCGCCGTAGAGAAGGAAGGTCTCGAGCGGGTCCCTCGTCAGCCCCAGGACGCCCGGACTCACTAGGGTCGTGTACCCCCAGTATCCGTACCAGCCGGTCATGACGCCGGCGACGAACCCGAACAGGCCCGCGTATTCGAGCTTGAGCCCGTAGAAGGCCACGATGGCGTAGACGACCATGGCCATCCCAAAGAGGGTGCTCACATCTCCGAAGAAGATGTCATACGATCCAAGCCCATCGGAGAGCAGGTAGGGCCAGGTGAACTCGGTCCAGAGGCCAATGGCGAGGGAGATTCCGCCGACGAGGCCGGCGGGGACAGCGGAACCCTTGATCGTCGCCCGGAGCTGCGCGGGGTCGTTCCGAAGCATGGACATGAAGCCCCGGATCGAGGTGTAGGCGAGGACCACCGCTCCGGCTAGGATCAGCGCGACGACGAACCCGAGGTTATCGATGAACGGTGTGAACGCCATGGTTGCTTCCTCTCCGAATCTCGGCCCCAGCGGACCATCGAATTGCGATACTTAATGCGATGGTCGGCTCGCGTTGACCGAACGTATTTCTCCTCGAGCAGGGTGCGCGGTCCCCCGCATTTCGCCGACGGGGGGCAAAACGAACGACCGCGAACGTTCGCCGGAAGCGACCGAGCTTCAAACCCGGTGGCGCAGGGATACCCTCCGGTGCGACGCCGAAAGGTCGGGGCCCCCCCGGGTTCCGAAGCGCACGGGCAGTCCGGCTCGGAGGTTCACGCGGCCGGAGGTCGCGCCCCGCGACGACGTCGGCGTGCGATGATCCAGACGCCGATCGCGCCGGCGATCACCCCCCCGGCGAGGAGTCCGAGGGCGAAGATCGGTCCGTTCGGGCCGAGGAAGGGTGTGGGGCCGGGGGGAGGCGATGCCGGAAGCGCGATCGAGATGTTGAGCGAGGCCCCGCACCGGTCGCCGAGGTCGTCGACGACGGACACCGTTACGCGGAAGTTGCCGTTCTGCCCGGCCGCGCATCGGAGGACGGATCGGTTGACGGAAAGGCATGGCGCCGGGAGGCCCGAGTACGAGTAGCGGTACGATCCGTTTCCGCCCGAGACGACGACGGTGAAGGTGAGATTCGCCCCGACCAAGGGGGCGTTCGGGGTGATCGTGAAGTTCGTGACGATGAATGCGGTGACGTTTGGAACGAGGCCGAACGTCCATACCCCGACGGGCGCGGAGACGCCGCTCCCCGTGCTGCTGCCCCCCGCGATCATCAGGACGCGGCCGCTCGCGCCGTCCTCGACGAGGTCGCGACAGAAGAACGAGTGTCCGAGCGCCGGCGTCGGCAGGATCAGCGGTTGCAGCTTGCTCCACGAGCCGGGTCGGTACGCCCACGTGTCGTTGGCGAAGAAGGGGAAGAGGGTCGTCGCGCCCTGCGCGAGGACCAGGAATCGGTCCGCCGCATCGTATGTGACGCACGGCGCCCCCGAGACGCCAACCGGGGGAGCGCGCGCCGAGGGCACACCGACGGTGGCCGAGGTGACGTTGGTCCAAGCACCACCGGCGAACACCCAGGTGTCGCTCCGGTAGCTCGTGCACAGGAACGTGCAGCCCCCGAAGAGGACGGTGCCCGTCGCGTCCGGGTCGTACGCGAGATACGCGGACCGACGGCCGGCCGGCGGGAGCCCGCCGGAAACCGTCAGGTTCGTCCACGTTGCGTTCGAGAAGCTCCACGTGTCGTTGAAGTCGAGACGACCGGAGCTTCCGCCGAAGAGAAGCACCGCGTTGAGGATCGGATCGTAGGCCGCGGAGGCGCCCTGTCGACCGGGCGGCGTGTTCCCCGCGCTCGGTGCGGAGACGGTCAGATTGACCCAGAGCCCGTGATCGAAGGCCCAGGTCTGCACCCACGCGCCGCGGGGGGAAAGGGCCGGGAAGAGCACGTAGCCGTCGACGACGTCGAAGACCGGGTTGGCCGACAGCCCCGTGGTCGGCCCGTGTCCGGCCGCGCCCGTGAGATTCGACCAGGATCCTCCCGCGCGCTGCCATACGACGACGGAGAAGCCGGCGGCCCCGATGCCGAAGCAGGTCGTTGCGTTGGCGATCGGATCGTACACCGCGATCGAGCATTCGTAGCTGCTCGGTCCCTGCGCGGACGTCGCGTCCATCCATCCGAGCACGAACACCGGCGCGACCGACGGCGATGCGACGGCGTGCGGCGCGGGGGGGTGGGCCGGTGTACCGTGCACCGGCGGTCCGGCTAGGAGGAGCGCCACGAGGGCAAGCGCGGGGATCGCCCCGGACGTTCCACCGACGCGCGTTCCCTCTCGCCGCGACATCGCCCGAGACTGGTCGCGAATCCCACGTCCCATCTCGCGTCCGTCGGGCGAGAGAGGATGCGGAGGGGCCGGTGGAGTGTCGCTCATCTGGATCGTTGCGGCCGGGGCGGGCGTTCCACGAGCACGGCCCCCATTAACGCATTCGCGGTCACCCTCGCACGGTGTTGTCGCTCCCGGCGACTCCGGGGCCGGCATCCGGGAACTCCGCCCCTCAACGGCGCACCGCGGCCGCGGGGTTCTGTAACTCCTCGGGACTTGTTGGCCCTCAAGATTCGGGCGTAACAGGTCGGGACCCGCCCGTGCCTCCGTCTTTCCCGAAAGTCATCTGAGATGTTGCTAAGTGAGCGACACACAGAATATATCGCCTAATTTCCCTGATGGCGAAGGGAGGTGAAATCCAGAATGCCGCACCAGGACGGGGACCAAGACAAGAGCAAGGAAGAGTACGACCAGGACAACCACTCGGATCAGGAGAACCCCAACAACGACGAATACGACAAGTAGCTGCCACCACAACGTCATCTAAACGAGGGCCCGGAGTCTCGCAAACACCAGGGCACCGCTCCACAAGGCGAAGGCCGTGACTCCGGACCGCCCGCGCGATGTGCTCACTGACGGGATGAACGCTTACCCGCTCGCGGTCGGGAAGGAGCTGGGCCGGCAGGCGACCGCCCTGGACGATCCCAAGCGCGTTCGCGGCGGTCGGTTCAACCCGCACAAGCGCGTTCCTTCGATTCGAGCCAAGGAGTCGAACAACCGGATCGAGCGGTTCCACGAGACCGAGAAAGAGCGGTTCAAGGTCATGCGGGCGTTCGACGGCGAGCCCGGAACCGAGGTTCTGGCGGAAGGACTTCGGGTCCACTACAACCTCGTTCGAGAACACCAGGCGCTCGGCATGACTCCGGGCGAAGCGGCGGGCATTCCGGTCGGGGAGGGATTCCAGTGGAAGCGGACTATCGAGGAGGTGGGCAGGTCCCGATGGGTCACAACTGAGAAATCGAAGCCGTGAGATCGCGTTGACCTTGCCGTACCTATACGGCAAAATATGTATATGCCGTGTTCATCTACCGTTTCGGTAGGTTGGAGAAAGCTGGCAAGAGCCGGTCTTCGTCGATCCATGAAGAGCTACGGCGTCCTTCACAGAATGCGGGGCCGGAGTTGGGTGCTCGTTGTTGTGTTGTTTCTCGCGGCCCTGTTTCTAATTCCAGCGATCAATCCGATAGTATTCGCGAGAGCGGATGGGTTGGTCGCTAACAACGGGGTGAACTATCTCCATTCCTACACCGTATCGAGTGCTGGCTCGCGAGTCTCCGGACATTTCTATCCGGGCCCGACCGCATCGATTCCTGTGGTTTCTTGGGTGAATACCTCGTTCTACAACCATACCTCCGGAGGACTGACCCTTCACGCGAGGTGGCTGATTGGGAACGGAACGCCGGGAATCTACCTGGGCTTCGAGAAGTCGGCGACCGGGTATTTGGTCGTTGTCAAGGAGCTTCTGCTGCAGCGACCGTCGGACGGGATTCTCGTGGGCGTAGCTTCAATGAGCTACTATCCCAATGGGAGCGGACTTCCAACGAAAGTTGGAGATCTGTACGCTACCAATTACTCGTACGGCGGCAGCTCAACGATCTCTGGGGAACTCAACGCCATCAAGCTCGGGTTGAGCGCAAGCGCGACGAATTACAGTCATAGTGGGAATTCCACCATTAAGAACTGGGGAATCGAGACGAACAAGATTGCTTTGGCCATTCCAGACATGATTGGAATGTTGCCGTCGAACGTTTCCGGCCGCGGCGCGTATATTACCGCTACCTTGGCGCAGTCTCTTTCAATCCCCTCTCCAAACCATCCTTGCTGCGGGGGGGGAATCATCGCGCTAAGTTTGGATTGTATTCTCGCAATCCTGGCGCTGACGGCCGTTGTCGCCTCGATTATAGCCTCCTCCGCCGCGTGTTCTGCCGGGGGCATTCCCGCCTGTATCCTGCTTTATTTTGAGATCGATTTGTGGCTCCCCGCTGCGATTCTAGAGGTCTCCCTAAATTGCTAGAGATTGTTCAAGTCGGCCTGGAGCCTCGACCCGATCATGTCGGCTCGGGAATGTGAATCATGACGCGGAAACTCGGCTTGGCATCAATGGCCCTCTACGTACTCACCTGCGCTATCTTCACAATACTAGGACTTGAAGTGGGGATCGGCTCCCTCTTCGGAATCTTGGCGACTCTCATGGGATTGGGCGGAGGGCTGTTTGGGCTGTACGTTTTCGCGCTCATGCGGAGCCAGGAGCCGGCCGACGAGCCCGGTCCGGCAGTCCCCAGCCGGGTTCCGTTGCAAACTCTCACAGCCGCCGCCTCAGTGGTTCTGGCCGGCAGTCTCGTCCTCATCCTCATGGTGCGAACGCCAACCGCCTACGTCATCGCAGTGGCGCTTGGAGTCGGTTTCGTGGGAGTGGCGACCCTCTCACTCATGGTTCAAAGACCTAAGATCGCGGGCCCGTCTTCATCGTAGTCTGGCACGGAACTTCGGAGCTGGCTTAGGGTTGTGCGCTGAGCGGCGATGGCCCGCGGACTAGATTCGGGCGAGATCATCGACGTGGAAGTCAGGGGGGAGTCCGGGGCTGGGGAAGCGGGAGCCAAGCTCGGCCGGCTGACACGCGAATAACATTACCCTCCGCCTCAGCTTGAAGCCCCGGCCGGCGGGCTGCTCGATTTCCTCCAGAGTATCGAACCGGGGCGGTGTCTTCACTCCGGACTCTCGCGAGACAACGGGTTGACTAGGAACCACATCCGAGTTCCGGGAGTAATGGTACGTAACGGACTGGAGCGATCAGCTCGGCCTGGGACGGGCGGACGTGAACATGATGCTAACCTTCGGATGAGGAGACCGCCAGGCAAGCCCCATCGGCAGGTCCCGAAATGTTACGCGAGCAACATCCGAATCGTGAGGTCCCGCTAACGTTACTGCACCCGGCCGCGGGAAGACTTATGTATCGTGGCCGCCCGAAAGCGGTCCGACGGCGCCGGCGCGCCGCGGGTCTCCAGTGACGGCACGACCTCCGAGCGAAGGTAGCGAGGGCGCCGCCGGCGCCGACGAGCGCGACCCGCGGTTCCTCCCGCTCGACGTCCGCGCCCCGACGCCCGACGCTCGCTGCGTCGAGGCCTCGCTCTCGTCGCTCGACGCGGAGATCACGCCGACGAACCGGTTCTTCATTCGAAGCCACTTCGCGGTGCCGAAGATCGATCCGGCGACGTGGCTGCTCGCGATCGAGGGAGAGGTCGAGCGGACCCTCAGCTGGTCGTACGACGAGATCCGTGCGATGCCGCACCGGGACCTCACCGCGACGATCGAATGCGCCGGCAACGGCCGCATTACGGTACGGCCGAAGGCAGAGGGGGTCCTGTGGGGCCACGGCGCCGTGAGCACCGCGCGATGGCGGGGCGTGCCGTTGCGAACGTTCCTCGAGGCGGCCGGGGTCCAACCGACCTCCGCCGAGGTACTTCTCCGCGGAGCCGATCGGGGCGTCGAGCCCGGCGCCGCGGGCGAGATCGACTACGAAATGAGCATCTCCGTCGCCAAGGCGCTCGATGCGGAAACGCTCGTCGTCGACGAGATGAACGGCGCTCCGCTCTCCCCCAGCCACGGGTTCCCGGTGCGGCTGGTGGTGCCCGGGTGGTACGGCATGGCGTCGGTGAAGTGGCTGACCCACGTCCTGCTCACCGACGCGCCATTCCAGGGTCACTTCCGAAGCCGGGCGTACGCGTACATCTACGAGGGAGACCGCGCGGATCACCCGAGGACGCCGGTGACGGCGATGCGCGTCAAATCGCTGATCACGTGGCCCACGGAAGGAGCGGTGATCGCCCCCGGTCCGCACAAGATCCGCGGCGTCGCCTGGTCCGGCGAGGCCCCCATCCTCCGGGTCGACGTGAGCACCGAACCGTCCACCGGCGCCGGCGAGGTCTGGCGACCGGCCCGGCTCATCGGTGGCTCGACGCGCCACGCCTGGGTGCACTGGGAGCTCCTGTGTGACCTTCCTCACGCCGGCTTCCACGTTTTCCGGGTGCGCGCGACCGACGAGCTCGGCCACACCCAGGCGCAACAGGCCGAGTGGAACTTCCGCGGCGTCGGGAACAACTCGATCCACTGTGTCCCCGTCGAGGTCCGGCACGGCGGTCCCCCGGATTCGATCTGACGGGGCGTCGTTCCGGCACCGCTCGCGCGAGCCGTTAAGTCGCGCCGTCCGTTCGGTCCCACCTCGGCGAAACGCATGGCGAAACAGCCGGTCCAATCCGCGCCCCGTCGCTGGACCGCGCGCGACGCCCGCCACCGCCAGCGCGCGTTCTGGGACGCCGCGTTCGGTCACGAGCCCGATCACATGGGCCCGCGCCCGAGCCCCATGGCCCGGTACGCGCTCGGCCATCTGCCGCCGGACGGCCGCGGGCTCCGATTGGTCGAGCTGGGATGCGGAACCGGACGCGACCTCGTCGAGTTCGTTCGGCGCGGCTACACGGTCGCGGCGATCGACGTCTCGCTCGCCGCGGTCCGGGCCACCCGGATGCGATCCATCGCCGTCCCACGTCCCCATAGGGTACCTCGTCCGATCATCGACCACGGCGAGGCGGTCGAGTTCCTGGCCACGCAATCGGACGCCTCGGCCGACTTCGTCTATTCGAACCTCTTCCTCACGATGGGGACGCCGGATCGTCACCTGAACACCCTGTTCCGGGAGGTCGCGCGGATCCTCCGTCCCGGCGGGCTCCACCTCTTCTCGGTCCGCTCGACCGAGGACGGCTGGTTCGGTCGCGGGCGCGAGCTCGCGCCGAACGTGTTCGACCTCGCGCCGGACGGCCCGCCGGTCCGTTTCTACGACGATCCCGATCTGCGACGGCGCACGCGAACGGCGTTCGAACGCATCGCACAGCGTACGGGGCGGGAAGGGTCGGGTCGGTTCGGACGCATCGTCCTCTACACGGTCGATCGCCGTCGGGGAGCGACCGGGACCGACGCGCGGGTCCATATCCCGGAACGGAGTACGCCCGCCCGATGACGGACGCGTCGGTCGGCGGACGGCAGATCCACAAGTCGGTCACGGTCCACGCGACGCCGCGCCAGGCGTGGGAGGCGTGGGCCACAGAGGACGGTGCGGTAACGTTCCTCGCGCCCGCGGCGCATATCGACCTCAAGCCCGGGGGCGCGTACGAACCACTGTTCGATCTCGACTCTCCGACGGGCTCCAAGGGCGGCGAGGGGCTCAAGGTCCTCTCCTTCGTCCCGGGCCGCTACCTCTCCTTCACCTGGAACGCGCCGCCCGAGTACCCGAACGTCCGTCGCAGCGGGGCGGGCTGGATCGCCCTCGCGTTCTCGCCGCGCCCCAAGGACCGGACCTGCGTCGAGCTCTGGCACCTGGGCTGGGGCACGGGGCGCGAGTGGGACCAGGTGTTCGACTACTTCCAGCTCGCGTGGGACACCGTGCTCTTCCGGCTCGCCGAGCGGTTCACGACCGGCCCGATTCGGTGGGAGAAGCCGGTACGACCGCCTGCGGGATGGTCGGCGAACGTGCCCGGCGGCTGACGGATCAGAACGCCTCCCCCCACGCGGGGGGAAGGAAGGGAAGGGGTTTTCCGGGGGCTCTAGCAACAGCCGCCCGAGCCGCAGCCGCACCCGCCGCCGGCTTTGGGAGCCGCGTCGTCGTGGGCCTTGGTCGGGGCACTGATCTGGAAACCGGACTGGTCCAGACCCTGGACGAAGTCGATCTTGGCACCCTCGATCTCCGAGGCGGTAAGCGAGTCGACGATGACGTTGAACCCGTCCACGGGGACGACCTCGTCGCCGTTGCGGGGCTTGTCGAACGCCATCCCGAAGGCGACGCTCGCGGATCCGCTACCGCACCCGCATCCGCCGCCGCCACCGCTGCCGCAGCTGCCGCCACCGCAGCCCCCGCCGCCTCCGGACTGGAGGAAGACGCGGACCGCCGTGCCGGGCTGCTGGGCCTTGATGAGCTCACGGACCTGCGAAACTGCTTCCTGGGTGACTTCCAACTTCACTGTCATTTTGAGGGCCCTCCTTGGACAACCCTATCGAGCATGGGGGACGGAGTTATTTAACGGGCGTGTCGGCGGGGACGCTACGCCGAGAAGGACTTCCCGCACGAGCACGTCTCCTTCGCGTTCGGGTTGTAGATCTTGAACCCGGAGGCCTCGAGCCCCAAGAGGTAGTCCACCTTGAGCCCCTCCAGGAGCGGGGCGCTCGCGCGGTCGACGATGACGGTCACGCCGGATCCCTGGAAGGCGACCTCATCGCCGGTCTCCTGCTTGTCGAACGTCATGCCGTAGGTGAGCCCCGAGCAGCCGCCGCCCTGGACGTAGAGGCGGAGCGCGGATTCGGGCTTGCCCTCCCGCTGGAGGATCTTGAGGACCTGCTCGCGCGCGGCGGGCGTGACTTCGATTGCGACCATCGTCTCCGATTCGTACGTTTAAGGGCCGGGAGGGGGTAAAACCCTTGCTGAGGTCGGTAGCATCGGGGTAACCCAGCGCGACCGTTCGTGGGGAGGTTTATCTTCCGCGTCCCGCTCGCGGGGAAAGATGTGCCGCCTCTTCGGACTTCTCGGGGGTCCGCTCACACCAGCGGAGCCTTGGCTCGTCGCCACCGACCGTTCGCTCCTGGCGCAATCGGACGTCACCCCTGAGACGCGCCAGGCCGATGGGTGGGGGATTGCCTGGTACCCGTCGACCCGGGTCCCGCACGTCGAGAAGGGGATTGGCGGCGCCTACGAGCCGCGCGAGAAGGAACGGTTCCTGGCGGCGGCAAAGCGCGCCATGGGCCCGGTGGTGCTGGGCCACCTCCGCGACGCGAGCAACCCGATGAACCTCCCCCACGAGCGCCTCATCGGGCTCGAGAACTCCCAGCCGTTCGTCCACGGCGGCATCCTGTTCGCGCACAACGGCGCGATCACGCTCCCCCGCGAGACGCGCGCGCTCCTGGGGAAGTTCGAATCGCACGTCCAGGGGGTCAACGACAGCGAGGTCCTCTTCTGGCTTCTGGTGAAGCACATCGAGGAGATCGGGGACCCCGTCGGGGCCTACACGCAGACCGTCGCCGACCTGGTCCGGGTCTGGTCGGAGAACGGACGGCCGGAGGGCGGCCCGTACTCGGGCCTCAACGTGATCTTCACGCGCGGTCCGAACGAGCTCTGGGCGTTCTGCCACTGGCGCGGCGAGCACGGCGTAGGGCTCCTCGACGACCACCGGCCGTACTACGAGATGACCTACGCCGCCGATGCCAAGCACGTCGTCGTCGGGAGCGAGCCGTTCGATTCCAAACGCACGGACTGGCGGAGCCTCCCCGATGGCCACTACCTCGTCGCGAACGCTTCCGGCGGCCTCGTCGGCGTCAAGACCGCTCCGATCCCGTCGCCCGCCCCCGCGCCGACCGCCCCGCCCCGCCGATAGGGTGTACGCGGGCCGCCGGCCTAATCAACCGGTCGGTCTTGGCCCCTCGGAACCGGCCATGGCCTCCGTGCGGTTGGACGGGATGCTCAGGGAGTTCGTCCCCCGGCTCAAGCTCTCGACCGACGCCGCGGACGTCCGAGGGCTTCTCGAGGACCTGGAGGGTCAGTACCCGCGGATCCGCTCCAAGCTCCGCGACGAGACCGGGAAGCTCCGGCCCTACGTGCGCGTCTTCGTCAACGGCGAGGACGTCCACGAGTTGAAAGGGCTCGAGACCGCGATCGGTCCGGCCGATTCCGTCGATGTCCTGCATTCCATTCAGGGAGGCTAGCACAATGGCGAAGAACCGATCGGTGAGGGTGTACGTCGGGACGCGGAAAGGCGGCTACGTCGTCGAGAGCGACGTCGCGCGGAAGAAGTGGAAGGTCCAGGGACCGTTCCACGAGGGGAAGGACGTCTTCCACGTCGTCCCGGACCCGCGCCACGAGGGGACCGTCTACGCCGCGGTCAACTCCGGATGGTGGGGTCCGATGCTGATGAAGTCGACCAACGGCGGTGCGAAGTGGACCGAGCTCGCACCACCGAACATGCCGCTGAGCGCGAAGCGTCCGGAGCCCGGCACGCCCGAGGCGGAGAAACGCCCGATCACGAACTTGTGGCACATCGAGCCCGGCCGCCCGGAGGAGCCCAACGTCGTCTACCTCGGCGTCGATCCCGCTTCGCTCTACCGCAGCGACGACGGCGGCAGGAGCTGGGACGGCGTCGCGGGGATCAACGAGCACGAGACGCGTCCCAAGTGGAACCCCGGCGCTGGTGGCCTCTGCCTCCATACGATCCTCCTCGACCCGACCCGTCCGAAGCGGATGTACGTCGGGATCTCGGCGGCCGGCACGTTCCGGAGCGACGACGGAGGGGAGCACTTCCGTCCCGTCAACAAGGGCGTCAAGGTCTCCTTCATGCCCAACAAGAGCCCGCCGTTCGGCCAGTGCGTCCACAAGGTCGCCTTCGATCCTGCGACCCCGGACACCCTCTACCGGCAGGACCACGACGGGATCCACGTGACCCACGACGCGATGGAGTCGTGGAAGCGCGTCGGCGGCGCGCTCTCGACCGACTTCGGGTTCGTCGTGACCGCGCCCCAAGCGATGCCGGGGAACGCCTTCTTCGTTCCCCTCCAGGGAATGACGCGCACGCCGGAGGGCAGCCAGCTCCAGGTCGTCCGGTGGGACGATCGCGCGAGGCGCTTCAGCCCCACCATCAAGGGCCGGCCCTGGCCGGGGGAGATGGGAACCCATCGCGAGGGGCTCGCCTCGGACGCCCTCGACCCGTCGGGACTCTACCTCGGGACGACGACGGGCCAATTGCTCTTCTCGAACAACGGGGCCAAGTCCTGGGGAATGATCCCGTACCAGTTCGCGGGGATCCACTCGGTGACCGTCGCCTCGCCGACCCCGGGCTAGCGCGGCCGGACGCGGCGCGAGGAGGTCCCACCCCGTGCCCTGGGAGATGCTCTCGGGGCCCGATCTGGGCGGCGGGTTCCTCTTCCAGCTGACGGTCGAGTACGCGGAGGACCGCGCGCACCTGATCTACCACGCCCAGGAGGGCGGGATCGATGCGAGCGGGCCGCCGAAGGGCTCGCCAACCCCGCTCGGGTTCACGCCGACGGACACCGCCTGCGGCATCGGAGGCCGCGACTGCTACCATCGTGCGTTCGATCTCGCGCGCGACGACGTGCCGAGGGCCCGGCTTGCGTACAATCGCCTCCGGTTCGTCGTGACGCCGATGTTGGAGCAGCACTACGCCGGCGCCGAGATCCCCATACGCGCGGGCGTCGACGAAGTGGTCGCTCGTCTTTCGACGGCGTTCTCGGCCCGCCCCGACGGCTGGTTCGTCGGCGGGACCGCCTCCGCGTGGCTCCAGGGCGTATCGGTCGCGCCCCGGGAGATCGACATCGGCACCGACCGGGCCGGAGCGGAACAGATCGCCGTCTCGCTCCACGACTACCTGATCGAACCGCTCGCCGAGACCTCCTGGCGGGAGGCCGGGCGGATCTTCGGCGCCCGCGCGTACGTCGGCACCCTCCGCTCGGGCGTGCGAGCCCAGTGGGGCGTCGCGGAGTCCGGCGCCGGCGTGCGCGGACCGGAGTTCGGGGAGGACCCGACGCAGGTCGCGCTCCGGTCGGTCGAGGTGGGCGATCGACCCGTCCGCGTGAGCCGGCTCGAGTATTCGCTCGTCGCGGCCGCCCGACGCCACGACCGGACCTCGGAGGTCGCGATCGTGAACCTCCTCGGCGCGGACGGCCCGGATGCGGCCCTCTTGGAACGCCTCGTGGCCGCGGCGGGTCTCGCCCGCCCGGATCAGGACCGATTGCGCGCGCTCACCCGCGATCGTCCCGCCGGGACGCCCGGACCTCCGTAGCGCTCGACCCGCGACGGTCCGAGGCCGCGCATCGAGGCGCAGGTTCATAGACCCCGCCCGCGCGAACGGTTGCGATGGACGCTGGCAGCCTCGTTCTCGCACCCGAGCACTTGACCCCGCACGATCTCGTCACCTACTCGCGCTGCCCGTACGAGATGGA
>JBGOSQ010000044.1:0-14932 GCA_041476045.1 Thermoplasmata archaeon
CGGATCCGTTCCTCACGGATCTCGTAGCGTCCCTTCGGATCGGACTCCGCGATCGCGACCAAGTGGTGGACGCGCAGCCAGTGGTAGCCCCGGTGATGGCTGTTGATCCCCTGCACGAGCTTGGGGAGCTCGATCCATCCCTTCGGATCGACGGCGAGACCGTACTTCTCCGGGAAGTGCCGGAGGATCCCCGTCATGACGCGGCCCAGGTGATCGAGCTCCCGGTCGTTCATCAGGAACCGGCCGGGTTGTTCGCAGACCGGGCAGTTCTCCGAGCGGAAGTATCCGTGCTGGGGGCACTCCTTGAGCATAGGAAGCGGGGGGCCGTTAGGCCTTGATCTTGTCGGCCTTCTTCTCGAAGTCCTGGAGCGCGTCGCCGTAGAGGTCGGCGAGGTCCTTGAGGACCCGCTTCAGGACCTGCTGCGGCTTCTCGCCCTTGGTCTTCAGGTAGAGCGACGGACGGTCGAGGAACGGATGACCGATGTAGTAGCGGGCCTCGACGACCTTCTCCTCGGCCTGGAGGGCCTCAACGAGCGGGATGAGGAGGGTCTCCTCGCCTTTCGGGAGCTCCACCCGGAGGCTGTCGTGCTCCTTCTCCGTGACGTGGATCTCCATCGGCTCGCGTCCGGCGCGGCCACCCGGGCACCCTTCTTAACGGTGGCGGGGCGAACGCACGCTCGCGCGTGAGAACGGGGCCCTCGGGGGCACGGCTATAAGTCGTTCCACTCGTCCCGCCGATGTTCCATGCGCGCCCTGATCGTCGGCGGAGGGGCCCGAGAACACGCGATCGCCCACGCCCTGGCCGCCTCCGAGGCGGAGATTGTCGTCGCCGCTCCGACGACGAACCCGGGGCTCGCGCGCCTCGCGTGGGCCTACGCCCGCATCGACGCGGCCCAACCGGAACCGGTCGTCCGATTCGCCCGCGAGCAGCGCGTCGACTTCGCGATCATCGGTCCCGAGGCGCCGCTCGCCGCGGGGGTCGGGGACGCCCTCCGCGCCGCCGAGATCCCCGTCGTCGGGCCGTCGAGGGACGGGGCCCGCATCGAGTCGTCGAAGCGGTACTGCCGCGAGCTCCTCGAGAAGTACGGCATCGCGGGATCGCCGCGCGTTCTATCGGTCCGGAACCTGGACGAGGTCGATGCGCGCGTCGCCATGTTCCACGATCCGTTCGTGGTGAAGCCGGTGGGGCTCACCTCGGGCAAGGGCGTCGCGGTCCAGGGCGCCGATTTCACCACCGCCGCGGAGGGAGCGTCGTACGCGAAGCAGCTCCTCGCCTCGGTCGCGGGCCGCGAGGGGATCCTCCTCGAGGAGAAGGTCGAGGGCGAGGAGTTCAGCCTGATGGCGTTCGTCACGGACTCGGGGATCTACCCGATGCCCGCGGTCCAGGACTTCAAGCGCGTCGGTGAGGGCGACACCGGCCCCAACACCGGGGGGATGGGCTCGTACACGCAGCGCGACCACCTCCTTCCCTTCCTCTCGGCCGCGTCGCGCGACCGCGCGCTCGAGATCCTCACGAAGACGGTCGACGCGCTGCGGGCTGAAGGGATCCAGTACCGCGGGGTCCTCTACGGTGGGTTCATGCTGACCGCGCGCGGCCCGGTCCTCCTCGAGTTCAACGCACGGTTCGGCGACCCGGAGTCGATCAACGTCCTCTCCCTCTACGAGACCCTCAACTTCGCGGAGGTCCTCCACGGCGTCGCCACGGGCCGCGTGAACCCGACATTCCTGCAGTTCCGGCTCCGCGCGTCGGTCGTCCGGTACGTGGTCCCGCCGGGCTACCCGGAGGCCCCCCAGGCGGGCGGGCTGCTCGAGATCGATGAATCCGCGATCAACGACCTGGGCGTCCAGGTGCGGTACGGTGCCGTCGAAGCCGCAGGGGCCGGACGCGTGACGATGATGACGAGCCGCGCGATCGCGCTCGTCGGCGAGGCCAGCGCGATCCACGCGGCCGCGTCGCGCGTCGAGGCGGCCCTCGCTCATGTCCGCGGCGATTACCGCGTCCGCCACGACATCGGGACGCAGCAGGACCTCACGCGACGCCTGGAGCACGTACGGAGGATGTTCGTGCCCGGCGCCAAGCCGTCGCCGCTCCCGCTCAGCGTCGCCGCCCCGGAGGCCGCGCCATCGAGCCTCGCGCGGCCCGATCAGGTCCTCTCGTAGTTCGGCTAATTTCTCGCCGCCCCAACCGTCAAATACGGACCCACGGCTCGGTGACCCGGAATGTTCTGCCCGAAGTGCAAGCGCCTGATGCGGCCGGACAAATCGGCGGGGGTCTGGCGCTGCGCGTCGTGCGGGACGAAGGTCCCGCTCGGGGACGGACGCGAGGTCGGGCGATCGGCGCCGGTCGGCCGGGAGATGTCGGTCATCGAGGAGAAGACCGTCACCCTCCCGACGGCCGCGGAGGAATGTCCGAAATGCGGGAACATTGGGGCGTACTGGGTGCTCCGCCAGACCCGGGGGGCCGACGAGCCCGAGACCCGGATCTTCGAGTGCACCAAGTGCGGGCATAAGTGGCGGGAGTACCAGTAGCCTCCGACCCGCCGTTCGCCACCATCGAGTCGGCGTTCTCGCCGGAGGCGATCGGGCGCAAGGTCCGGCTCCGAGGCTGGGTGCTCCGATCGCGCTCGTCGGGCGGGATCCTCTTCTTCCGGCTCCGCGATCGCACGGGTTCGGTTCAGGTCACGGCGAAGAAGGACGTCCTCGGCGCCGAGCGGTTCGCCGCCGTCGAACACGTCCAGATCGAGGGCGCTCTCACCCTCGTCGGGACGGTGGTCGAGGACCAGCGCGCGCCGGGAGGTCGGGAGGTCCGCGCCGAATCGATCGAGGTCGTGCACGCGGGCGAGCCGTTCCCCATCTTCACGGATCAGACGGAAGAGTTCCTTCTCGACAAGCGGCACCTCGCGATCCGATCGCAGGAGCACGTCGCCACCTTCCGCGTGAAGGCCGAGTTCCTCCGGGCCGTCCGCCAGTTCCTGGAGGAGGAGGAGGTCCTCGAGATGACCCCGCCCGTGCTGACCGGCAACCTGGCCGAGGGCGGGTCCGAGGTGTTCAAGATCGACTACTTCGGTCGGCCGGGGTTCCTCTCCCAGAGCGCGCAGCTCTACCTGGAGGCGCTGCTCTTCCCGAACGAGCGCGTCTACGCGCTCACCCCGTCGTTCCGGGCCGAGAAGTCGCGGACTCCCCGCCACCTGACCGAGTACCTCCACCTGGAGATCGAGCTCGCCTGGTGCGGGCTCACGGAGCTGATGGACTTCATGGAACGCATGACGGTCCAAACGCTCCATCGGGTAGCGGAGCGACGACCGAAGGAGCTCGAGATGCTGGGCCGGCCGCCGGCGGAGCTGCTGGCGATCGAGGCTCCCTTCCCGCGGCTCACCTACCGGGCGGCCATCGAGACGCTGCAGGCGAAAGGGTTCCCTCTCTCCTTCGGGAGCGACCTCGGCACGGCGGAGGAGCGAGCGCTCACGATCGAATCGAGGGCGCCGCTGTTCGTGACGCACTTCCCGGTCGGCTTGAAGGCGTTCTACATGCTCCGCTCGCCGACCGATCCCGAGACCGTCGAGGCCGCCGATCTGCTCGCTCCCGAAGGGTACGGCGAGATGATCGGGGCGAGCGCGCGTGAGACGAGCGTCGACCTACTGATCGAACGGCTCCTCGCCACCGGCGCGAAGCCGGAGGAGTACGAGTGGTATCTCGATCTCCGACGCCACGGCAGCGTACCGCACGCCGGCTTCGGCATGGGGATCGAGCGGGTCCTCCGGTGGATGCTCCGGCGCGAGCACATCCGCGATACGACCCCGTTCCCGCGGACACCGTCCCGCCACACGCCGTGAGCCCCGGACGCGGGGGCAAGATTCATCTAAACCGTGCGGCCTAGCCTCGCCGCTCCTTTCCAGGAGCGAGAGGCGTGGCGACAGAAGGGGGCTCCGACCGGGGGGACGATCGCGCCGTCTCCGCTGTCGCAAAAGTCAGCGCGCCGCCAAGGCCGCTCGCCGTCGAACGGCTGACCCACCAGGACGTCAACGACATCTGCGCGCTCTACAAGCGCGTCTGGGACGCGTTCCGGCCCGAGCTCCCCGCGGAGCTCGTCAAGGCCTGGGAGCCGACGCCGCTCGAGTTCACGAGCTGGATGGAGGGCGTCACCTACTTCGCCGCGCGGCGCGACGGCCGGATGATCGGCGCCGTGGGATGCGCGATCGAGGACGGGAGCTGCCAGATCGTCCATCTCGTGGTCGATCCGGAGGCCCGGCGCCAGGGCGTCGGCACGGCGCTCCTGAGCGCCGCGGCGGACTGGGCGCGCCACAACAAGAGCAACGCGATCTGGGTGGACGCGTTGGGCCGGTTCAGCGGCGCGGGCGCGCTCCTGAAGGATCTGGGCTTCACCGAATGCGGCGTCCTCCACCGTCACCGGTGGAACGAGGACGTCATGCTGTTCGAGAAGACTCTTTAGTCGCGGGCGGAGCCGACGTGCGCCCCGGGGCAGCGAGACCGCTCCCGTGGACCTGCGTGAGCACGCGCAGCCGTCGGAGCGCCTCCTCCGGTCGGCCCTTGGAGAACTCGCGCGCGGCGCGCGCGAGCTCCGCGGCCTCGAGCTCGACGGGGGTCCCGTCGTTCCGCTCGCGGACCAGGAGCTCCCCGTAGCGGGTCACGTACTCCGGCACGCCGACGCGCAGGCGCGTGACGGCCTGGAGCCGAAGGGCCCGGAGCTGCTGCTTCAGCGCCGCGAGGCGGCCCGCGCGGAGCTCGCGCTCGAGCTCTTCCGAAATGGTGCCGGGGTCGAGCGCGGTCGGCAGTCCGAGCGCCTGCATGTCGCGCAGGAGCGAGACCAGCCGTTCCAGTTCCTCGCGCGCCTGGTCGAGGTGCCGCTCCTTGAGCGCGACGACGCGATCGACCTGGTGGTAGGTCTGCAACGCCTGCGTCACCTCGCCGCCGCGTGCCGCATGGAGCACGTCCTCGATCTGATCGCGTTCCACACGGCCGTCCACGGAGTACGCTTCGAGCCGCGCCAGCCGAAGGCGCGTCTGCTTCTCCCAGACCTCGAGCGCCGCGACGACCTTCTTCTGCGCGATCCGTTCGATGCCACGCACGACCTCGAACCACGGCTCGGCGTGCGGGCTGTTGCGCGCGGCCTCCTCGGCCCAGACGGGCAGGCCGGGCAGATGGACGTCCAGCGGCTCGGAGGCCTCGGCCCACTGCTGCAGACGCGCGACGCGTCGCGTCAGGTCCGACCCGGCGATCGCGGCGTCGGCGGCGGCGATCGCGGGTGAGGGCCGGCCGACGGGCTCCCCGCACGCGGGACACTCCGACGCGCCGTCCGGGACCGCGGCGTCGCACTTGGAGCAGAGGATCGGCTCAGTCGCCACGAGCGCCTCGAAGGAGAAGGACCGTCATGCAGGGGGTGAGATTTGAACTCACGAACTCCTACGAGACCAGGACCTCAACCTGGCGCCTTTGACCAAGCTGGGCCACCCCTGCGTGACCTCGGGCGCGTACGGCTCTTGCCCCATAACCTTTGCCCCGGCGAAGGTCCCGGTCGACTCCCGTCCGACCTCTCGATGGGGGCCGGCGAGGAAAAGGCTTTGGGCGCGACGGCAGGCCTCGTCGTCCGGATCGTCGGGGTCGCAGGGGCTCCCCTGAGGTGATAACCCGGCGAAGGTTCATCTTCTGCTCGGGGGTCCTCAGAACCAGATGCCGACGCCCCGGACGGTCGCCCTAGCGGTGGCTCTCGCGCTGGTCGCGCTGCTCGCCGTCGTACCGACCGCGAACGCGATGACCCCGGAATCGTCAGCTACTCCGCCGGTGTCGCACCCCGCCGCCTCCGTCGACCGTGCGACCGAGACGGTGGTCGCCCCGACGCACATCGCACCCTCGCCGCTCGATCCCGCGCACGGCCGGGCCGCGCTCACCGGTCCGCTCGCCCGGTTCCCCCACCCCGGGCCGGCCCCGGTCGCCGCACCCTCCTACTACGGCCACTACTATGCCGGCACCGTCTACAGCGGGGCGAACTTCACCTCCCACCAGCTCTCGGCGACGATCCAGGTCCCGCTCGACGTCGCGCAGGGGACCGACTTCTACTACGTGATCCTCTCCGTGTGGGACGACGCGAGCTCCTACGATCAGGTGGGCATCGCGAACGCCGGCGGGGCGTTCGGGATCGCGTACTCGACCACCGACTACTGCGCGAACCAGTACTACTACTCGCCCTACGCCGCCGGGCTTTCGCCGGGCGTCACGTACAACTTCTCGATGACGATCGCCCAGGGGGAGGTGACGTTCCTCGTCGCCGACATGAACGGCTCGGTCGTCTGGAGCCTCCTGCAGACGACGGGAGGCGCCGTGTTCGTCGAGTCCGCCTTCTACTCGTGCTTCTACGCCCCGTTCGGGAACGTCACCGCCTTCTACGATTACACCGACTACGAGGAGGTCTACCAGACCAACGGCAACGTGCCCCCGTACGACTTCTTCTTCGGCCAGAACCTCGCCGATGGCCTGCCCGTCACCTCGTGGGGCCTCTTCACGACCCCGCCGCTCCCCGGGGCGATCACGGTCCCGATGAACGGGGACAACGCGGTCGTGGCGAACGAACCGTTCAGCCTCTACCTGAACCAGCTCAACGCCACGTACGCGCTCGTGAGCCCGAGCGTCGACAAGACCTTCTCGGTGCTCCTCGGCGTGCTGAACGTCGACGGCTCCGGCCCCGTCACGCTCGGGACGTACTTCGTGCCGAACGGATGGGCGGTCACGCTCACCGCTGCGGGCGGGACCCCGCCGCTCACGTTCACCGCCCAGGTCACGGTGCCGGCGGGCACCCCTGAGGCGAACTACACGGTGGGGTTCAGCGCTAACGACGCCACGGGCGATCCGAACCAGCTCTCGGTGTGGTTCCAGGTCGTTCCCGCGCTCTCGGTCGCGGTCCACGTCGGACCGAAGACGTTCGCCGACCTGGGTCAGAACATCACGATCACCGCGGTGCCCGGCGGCGGGATCGGGGGCCTCGCCTACGCGTGGGCCGGGCTACCGCCCGGGTGCACCGGCGCGACGCAGTCGATCCGCTGCCAGCCGACGGCGACGGGGGTCTACCTCATCGTCGTGACGGTCTCGGACGGCGCCGGCGACACGGGCGCCTCCCCGATCTTCTCGCTCGTCATCTTCTCCGATCCGATCGTGAGCCTCGTCGCGTCGCCCGCCGCGACCGATGTCAACGAGAGCGTCACGTGGTACGCCTCGGCGACGTCCGGCGCGGGCGGCTTCTCGTACGCGTGGGTGGGGCTCTTCGCCGGATGCACGACCGCGGGATCGATCGCAACGTGCGTGCCGCGCGCCCCGGGCGACTACGCCCTGCACACGGTCGTGACCGATGCCGCGACGTTCTCCGTCGCCTCCACCGACGCGACCGTCCACGTGCTCACCGCTCCGCAGATCGTCCTCGCGCTCTCCTCCTACACGGCCGACGTGGGACAGCCGGTCCACTTGACGGCGGTCGCGAGCGGGGGTGGCGGCGGCTTCAGCTACAGCTGGACGGGCCTTCCGGGAGGATGCGCCTCGTCGGCACCGGTGGCGACGTGCGCCTTCTCCTCGCCGGGGAGCTACCTCGTGATGGTCTCAGGTCTCGATATCTACCAGGTGACGACGGCCGTCGCGCGGGCTTACGTGACCGTATCCTCGGACCCTGTGGTCCGGTTCTCCTCCTCCTCCCCGTCGGTCGATCTGGGGCAGTCGACGCTCCTGAACGTCCAGGTCAACGGCGGCGCGCCGGGCTACTCCTACGCGTACGCGAACCTCCCCGAGGGGTGCAATAGCGCGGACACCGCCACGCTCTCGTGCACCCCCAGCACGATCTCGACCTACGCGAACTTGACCGTGTCCGTCACAGACCACAACGCGTGGACCGTCGCCGCGTCGCTCGACCTCTCGGTCTACGAGGATCCGTCGGTGACCCTCGCCATAACCCCGGCCCAGGCGGCCCTCGGCGACGGGGTCCGGTTCGTCGCGTCGGTGTCCGGCGGGGCCGGCAGCGAGGCCTTCGACTGGGCGAACCTGCCGGGCGGCTGCGAGGCCGCCCCTTCGGCGACGATCGCGTGCACGCCGTCCGGGACCGGCACCACCACCGTCGTCGTCACCGTGACGGACCGCAACGGGTTCGTCGTGAACGCGAGTGCGACCCTCACCGTCGGCCCGGCCGCCTCCCCCTTCGCCAACCTGTGGCCCTACCTCCTGATCGGCGTCGTCGGAGTTGCGGCCCTCGCCGTCGTCCTCCTCTGGGTCCGGCGGCGACGCGCGGCGCCCCCCGAGGAGTGACGGCGTCCCCCGAAGGTCCCGGGGCAAAGGACTAGTACGAGCCGCGACCGTTCGCCCGCGATGGGCGACCGATTCCCTCCGCGCAACTACGGGATCGGGTCGACCGTTTTCATCGGGACCAAACCGACGATGACGTACGTCTTCCAGGTCGTCGCCCAGCTCCACAGCGGGACCGAGACGGTCATCGTCAAGGCGCGCGGGAACGTGATCGGGAAGGCGGTCGACGTCGTCGAGGTCGTACGACGACGCTTCCTCGAGGGACAGGTCACGATCGGGACGATCACGATCGATACGGAACGTCTCGTCAACCGCGACGGCCGCGAGGCGAACGTCTCGTCGATCTCGATCCCGCTTACCCGGACCGGGCCGCTCCCGACGGCGCCGACGACGCCGGTGGCGCCGCCCCCGCCGAAGTAGATCGGGCGCGGACGACCCAGGTGTCGGCGAGGACGTCGCCGAAGCGCTGGCGCTCGGGCGTGTAGTGGATCACGAGCGCGCTCAACCCGGCCAGGATCGCGAGCGCGATCGCGAGGTCGGCGATCACGGGCAGGACCGCGTCGACGGTCACCGCGATCCCCCCGGGGAGGGAGACGGAGGCCGTCACCGCGTGGACCTCCAGGATGATCGCGAGGATCGAGAAGATCCCGATCACCGTCAACGGCGCGAGCTTGGGCAGGTTGCGGAGCAGGACGGCCCGGGGACCCGGGGGTCCGGGCTCGCGGACGCGGACGCGGAGCCCGAGAACCCACTTCCCGAAGGTCCGTGCCGTCGCCGCCTCGGTGAGGACGAAGTAGACGAGACCGAGCGAGGTGTAGGCGAAGAGGGCTGCGTTCACCGGAACCGAGCCCAAGAGATCGAGAAGGGAACCGCTCGTCGTCGACACGACGTAGTACCACAGGAACGCCGCCGGGACCGTCAGCAGGGTGAGGTCGAGGAGGAACGCCGCGGCGCGCAATAGGAAGCTTCCGTAGGCGCGACGCGACGCGGCCCGGACGGAGCGGACGATCCACCGCGCGGTCATCCACGCGCGCGTCGCGTCGGCGGGATGGAGAACGGGGCTAAGGGCGAGCGCCGCGAGATTGGTCCGGTCGGCCTCGAGCCATGCCGGTGCTCCGGGGAACGCCGACGCGGCCCCGGGCGCCGTGCCACGTTCTCCCGCGAGTACCTGGTGGGCCTGACCGATCGCTCCCTCGACCGCCGCGTTCGCGTCGCGGACGGACGGAGCCAGTTGCCCTTCGACCGCCGCGATGAGGGAACGGCGGAGCAGGGCACCCGGTCCTAGCGTTGGATCTTGGCCGCCGACCCACGTGGGAACGATCGGAGGCGGCGCGGACCCGGGTCCGATCAACCGGAGGACGACGAGCCCGGAGGCGAGGGCGATGAGTCCGCTCAGGTAGAGGAGATCGCCCGTTCCGGCGCCCCCGATGGCGTAGAGCCGGGCGAGGGTGCTCCCGTACAGTGGGGGTTCGCGCAGGAGGTCGGCGCCGATCAGGACCCCGAACGTCGACGCGGCGTAGGCGAGGCCCAGCGACGCGCGTCGCGAGATGCCGAACAGGGGGCCCGCCGAGAGCACCGCGAGGACGCCGACGAGGACCGGCGGGAGGAGGTACCACGGGAACTCCGAGACGATCCCGAGACCCGGCACCGTGGCCGTCGAGGCGAACGTCGGGACGAGCGCCACGGACGAGAGCCCGAGAAGGAGCGTGGCGTTCCGGAACGTGCCCCGCTCCGTCGGATCGCGTCGGGTCCGGACGAGGGCCCACATGACCGCACACGAGGCGACGGCGAACCCGCCCACGGTCAGCTCGAGCACGGGGCCGTCGGGAAGCAGGAAGACCGCGGCCAGGCCGAAGTAGCTCTCGACGGCGAACGCGATCAGGAAGACCGTGAGGAGCCGTGCCCGGTCGCCGAGCACCCGCGCGACGAGGAGGACCGACAGGACGAGCGGGAGGAGCCCGCCGCCGATGTTGATCGCGAGGAAATCCCTCGTCCACGCGAAGAAGACGAGATTGCTGACCATCCCGAAGAGGGCTCCCGGCAGGAGGAGCCAGAACGTTCGGCGACCGAATCCGGATTCCCGGGCCTTCGCCTCGTCGCCCCACGCGAGGAAGAAGAGCGCCATCCAGAGGAGCGGTGGAGTCACGAGGTACACCGTCGTAGCGACGATGTCCGTTGCCAGCAGGGAGCCGTCGACCACGGAGCGTCCGACGCGGGGCGGGCGCAGAGGCCCCCACGCGTAGGCGCCGCGAGGCAGCGGGGCATGTAAAGCGTTCAGTCCACGCCGGGGCCGAGAGGCGGACGCCGAAACGTCTCCTTCGACCCCGGCGCCGGAGCGATCGACCGCCCCGGGTCCGAGCGCAACCCCACCGTTCCCAACGACTGAACCCGTATGAGGCAGGAAGCGTTCCCGTTCCCGAGAGACACATGACCGATCCGATCGATCTTGACCTCGGGCTCCTCGTGCTCGCCGTCGCTGGCTCCGCGGCCGTCTGGTCCTCGGTCCTGACCGCGCGGTTCGCTCGAGGCGGAGCGATGGTCGAGTCGATGATGCAACGGAGCTTCCTTCCCGAGAAGCAGCGGAGCTACCTCGCCGTCCTCTCCATCGAGGGGGGCATGATGCTCATCGCCGGGATCGCGTGGGGGTTGACCCTCACCGGCGTTCTCCCGGGTGGCGTGGGCCGCTGGCTCCTCGCGACGATCCTGGGGATCGGCGTCGTCTGCGTCGCGGGGATCACCTGGCTGGGCCTTCGCCCGTCGCACCTCACCGCGCGCGAGCAGGTCGTGCTGCGGAACCGGGCCTTGGTAAGCCTGGTGTTGGCTCCGATGGCCGACCGTGAGGCCAGTGCCTAGCCCCGACGCCTCGCTCCGGTCCCGGGTGGGACCCTCCCCACACGGTCCCCGTCCCCGTCCCTAACGTTGTGAAGAACGCATGCTTCGTGGCCGGGGCGGACCCACCAAAGGGTTTTCTCGCCGGTTCGACTCCCTAACCCTCGATGGCCGAGCACCGGACCGAGGTAGACTCGCTGGGTCCCCGCGAGGTGCCCGCGTCGGCCTACTACGGCATCCAGACCCTGCGTGCGATCGAGAACTTCCCGGTATCGGGCCAAACCGCCTCCCCCGTCTTCCTCCGCTCCTATGCGCTGCTCAAGCTCGCGTGCGCGCGCGCGAACCGGGAGCTGGGGGCGCTGGACGAGCGGCGAGCGCGCGCGATCGAGACCGCCGCCCAGGAGGTCGCCGACGGGCGGCTCAACGGCGAGTTCCGCGTGGACGTCTTACAGGCGGGGGCCGGTACCTCGTTGCACATGAATATGAACGAGGTCCTCGCGAACCGGGCCTTGGAGATCCTCGGGATGGCCCGCGGCGACTACGCGGAAGTGAGCCCGAACGACCACGTCAACCGCGGCCAGTCGACCAACGACACCTTCCCCTCGGCCGCGCAGGTGGCCGTCCTTCTGGCGTTCCAGCGTCTCCGGCCGGCGGTGACGGCGCTCTCGCGAAGCCTCCGCGCGAAGGGCGTTGAGTTCGCGAACGTCCCGAAGGCCGGACGCACCCACCTCAAGGACGCGATGCCCGTGACGCTCGGGGCCGAGTTCCGTGCGTACGCGTCGGCGCTCGAGCACGTCCTCGAGTCCCTTCCGCCGGTCGAGACCGCACTCGCCGAGATTCCGCTCGGCGGAAGCGCCGTCGGGAGTGGCATCAACACCAAGCCGGGGTTCCGGTTGAGCGCGGTCGCCGAGTACGCGCGGCTGACCGGGCTCGCCCTCCGCCCATCTCGGGACCCGTTCGAATCGATGCAGAGCCGCTGGCCCCTCGGTGCGGCATCGGGGTGGATGCGGACCCTCGCCGGCGAGCTCGTGCGGATCGCGAACGATATCCGCCTCCTCTCGAGCGGTCCCGCGACGGGGCTCGACGAGATCCGGCTCCCCGAGATCCAGCCCGGTTCGTCGATCATGCCGGCGAAGGTGAACCCGTCCGCGGCCGAGTGCCTCGACATGGTCGCGTTCCACGTGATCGGCGCCGACCTCGCGACCTCGCTCGCCGTCCAGGCCGGCCAGTTGGAGATCAACGTCATGATGCCGCTCGCGGCGTACGAGGTGCTCTTCTCGGCCGAGATCCTCGCGAACTATCTGCCCGTCTTCGCGCGGACGTGCATCGACGGGATCACGCTCCACCCGGAGTCGCTCGAACGCTACCTGATGGCCTCGACGGCGGTGGCGACGGTCCTAACCCCGAAGCTCGGGTATCTCAAGGTCGCCGAGGTGATCCACGAGTCGGCCCGAACGGGTCGCTCGGTCAAGGAGATCCTCGTCGCCGAGCACCTCCTCACCGCCGAGGAGGTCGAGGCGATGCTCGGGCCCGCGGCCCTCCTCGCCATGACGCGTCCCGTCGTGTAGTGGCGTCTCCCAAACTCAAGCTTAAGAAGCGCCGCCTCCTCGACGGGATCCATGGCCACGATCGAGGAGGTCGCGGTCTCCCTCGGCAGCGAGATCTCCCAGGAATACCGACGCGCCGTCGACGTCCTCGGGAAGGTCGGCCTGACCCTCTACGAGGCCCGCGCCTATATCGCCCTCGTCGCGCGCGGCGTGGGGGACGCGGCGACGCTCGCGCAGACGGCGGGGATCCCCCGCACGTCCGCGTACAAGGTCCTCGAATCGCTCTCGCAGAAGGGGTACGCGACGCCGACGGGCGGGAAGCCGATCCTCTTCCGTCCCCGACCGCCCCTCGAGGTCGCGGAATCGCTCAAGACGGCGATCCAGGAGGTCTTCGAAAAGCTCGCGACCCTCCACCAGATCGTGGGCGACCACGGCGAGCCCCAGCTCGTCTATCTCCTCGCGGGCCGCGAAAAGGTCGTCGGCAAGATCTCCGAGCTCCTCGACCAGTCGACGAAGACGTTCATCCTGACGACCCCGGCGATCTCCGAGCTCCGGGACGATCTCGGCAAGAAGGTCCAGCACGCGGTGAAGCGCGGTGTCGTCGTCACCTTCGTGACCCAGCCCCTCCAGCGCGTTCCCGAGGGGGTCCAGCACATCACCCGCGAGCACCTCGTGGCGACGGAGGTCCTCGCCGACGGCGAGCACGCGCTCCTCGCGGCGCCCGGGCTCGACGCGTGCGGGTTCACCGACAATCCGATCCTGACGGCGCACCTGAAGCAGTTCCTCGATATCATCCTCGAAAAAGGCTCCAACTCGACCACGTGACGCGCATCGGTCCGGTCGAGCGGGTCCGTTCCCGGCTCGCTGATCGCCTCACCGCGAACGAACTGGTCTCCATCCCCGACGGCTATCAGCGTCTCGGATCGGTCGTGATCGTGAAACTGCCGGAGTCCTTGCGACCCGCGTTTCACGCGATCGGCGCGGCGTACCGCGAGGAGCTGGGCGTCGTGACGGTCCTGCGGCGCCACGGGCCGGTGATCGGGGACTTCCGCCTGCCCGCGGTCGAGGTCCTCGCGGGCGGACCCACCGAGACCGAGGTGACCGAGAACGGGATCGTCTACCGGTTCGACGCGGCCCGGGTGCTCTTCGCGGCCGGCAACCGCGACGAACGCCTCCGGATCGCCCAGGAGATCCGGCCCGGCGAGGAGGTGGCCGATCTCTTCGCCGGTATCGGGTACTTCACCCTCCCGATCGCCGTTCACGGGCGCGCGGGCCGCGTGTTCGCGTGCGAGGCGAACCCCGTATCGTTCGCCTATCTCGAGAAGAACGCGCGGCGCAACGGCGTGGCCGATCGCGTGGTCGCTCTGCTCGGCCCGAACGAGACGGCCGCCCTTCCGGAGCACGCGTTCGATCGCGTGGTGCTGGGCTTTCTTCCCAACGCGCTGCCGTGGGTGCCTCGCGCCGTTCGGCTCGTCCGGCCCGAGGGCGGAACGGTCCACGTGCACCAGATCCTGGGGACCAACGAAGGGATCGCCCGGGCCGAGTCCGAGGCGACGTCGTCGGCCGAGCGCGCGGGTGGAAAAGTGCTCTCGGCGAAGGGACGCGAGGTCAAGCCCTACGGGCCCGGCCGCCTGCACACGGTCGTCGACCTGCGGGTCGCGTCCGGATAGTATCGCGCGGGCTCACCGCACGGTGGGCACGACGGCCGTCGCTCGGAGGCCGGCCACGACATCAGGGAACGCGGCAGCGAACCGCTCGATGTCGCTGGGAGGGTTCGAGAAGGAGACGCGGACGAACCGGCCGCCGAACTCCGCGGAGAGATAGTTCCCCGACCGCACGAAGACGCCGTGACGCAGTAGGAGCTCCTTCTGTACCGCTTCGGGCGAGACCTCCGTCTTGGCGAGATCGATGACGAACATGTTCGCCTGCGAGGGGAAGACGGGCAGGAACGTCCCGGGGATCTGGTCGACGACCGACCGGATCCGGTCCTGGTTCGCGCGGGTCTGCGCCAAGACCGCGGGGAACCATTTCGACTTGGTGGCGAGGGTCGCGGTCGCCGCGACCTGCGCCAGGACGTTGACGCCGAGGTCGTTGGTGTTGTAGCGCCCGATCTTCTGGATCAGCTCCGGTCGTGCCGCGACGCCGCCGAGCCTGAGGCCCGCGAGGCCGCAGTTCTTGGAGACCGACCAGACGGTGAGGGTCTCCTCCGGGGCGAACTCGGCGGCGAGCGTCGGCGCGTCGGCGAAGTCGCGGTACGTGAC
>JBGOSQ010000045.1:0-14890 GCA_041476045.1 Thermoplasmata archaeon
AAGCGGGCGATCCCGAGAGCGGCGCCACGGTCCACCTGGTCACCGACGCGGTCGACGCCGGCCCGATCCTCCTCCAGGAGCGCGTGCCGGTTCTCCCCGATGACACCCCCGAGACGCTGCGCGCCCGCCTCCACCCCGCCGAGGTCGAGGCGCTCGCTCGAGTGATCGCGCGGTTCGCCGACGGCTCCTGGCCCCTGCCCTATTCGGGCCGAGCGCCGGGCTAGCGGGAGCGACGCGGAGCGTTGGGGTGCGCCTGGATCTCCTTGGGCACGCCCAGATCGGAGAGAGCGGTGGGTCGCTCCGGGAGGTCGAGCAGGACCCGGTGGCGCGTCGTCTTCGGGGGAAACGGTCGTCCGGATCGCGCGCGCGCGACGACGTCCGACTTCGTGAGGGGCGGACCGTCGTCCCAGCGGTCCAAAGCGATCCCGTCGTCCTCGTAATCGACGATCCAGGCCGGGACCGACCGAGCGCCGAGCGCCTGGAGGGCGGCGACGCGATGATGGCCGTTGAGGATCACGAGCGAGCCGTCGGCGACGAGCACCGGTTCTCGGACGATCCGCGAAGCGGCGAGGGTCGTGACGAGGTGGGCGACCTCGGCCGGCACCACCTCTTCGTGAATGTGGAGGCAATCGATCGGAATCAGCTCGAACCTGGGCTCCGCCACGCGTTGCTCCCTCAGGCCACCGGACGCAGGGCCTCGAGAACGCGCCGGGTAAAAACCCCTGCCATCTTGCGTCGGTAGTCCGGGCTCAGAAAGGTGTTGTGGACGGGACGGACGCGCCGGACGAGCTCCTCGGACGTCGACCGGACCCGAGCATCGGTGAGCGTCGCTCCCACGAGCGGTTCGGTCAGGTCGTCGAACCGCTTGGGATAGGTCTCGAGCCCCCCGGCGGCGAGGGCCAGGGAGGTGACGCGGTCGCCATCGAATTCGGCGGCACCGGCGATCCCGAGCTCCGGAAAGTCGAACGACGGCCGGACCCTCAGCTTGCGGTACGCGGATCGCTTCCGGTTCCGCGACGTGGGGAGATGGACCGCTACGATGAGCTCGCCCGCCGCCATGTGGTGGCGCCGGATCCCGTCGCCCTCGGCATCGTAGAGGTCGGCGAGCGGGCCGCGGCGGCGGCCCGAAGGACCGGCGACCTCGACCTCTGCGTCGTGGACCATGAGCGCGGGGGCGAGATCGCCGGAGAAGGTGGCGTAGCAGCGCTCCTTCTGGGGAACGACGTGGCATCGATCGCCGCGCGCCTTGAGACACCAGCCGAGGCTCTCGCGCCACGGCTCGCTCTGGTTGAAGAAGAAGCAGCGGGTCTCGACCAGGAGGTTCCCGCCGAGTGTGGCCTGCGAACGGACGAGCGGCGTCGCGATCTCCCGCAGCGCCTCGCCGACGGCGGGGAGCGAGGACGCTACGATCGGGTCGCGCTCGAGGTCCGCAAGACGCTCCATCGCCCCGATCCGATCCGGACCGCGCCCCTTGAGCTCCGCGATCCCGTCGAGCGCGATGAGATGCGGTCGGACGTTGAGATGCATCTTGTAGTTCGGGAGCAGGTCGGTGCCGCCCCCGAGGAAATCGGAGTCACCCGCGAGCCGTTCACGGAGTCGTATCGCCTCCTCGACCGATTGCGGCCGATGGAGCTCGAACGGGTCGAGGTGCACGCTACGCCCCCTTCCAGCCCCGGCCCTCGCGTCGCCGGTCCTCGAGGCCCTTGACGACCTTGTCGGGGGTCACGGGAAGATCGTAGAACCGGACCCCGATCGCATCGTAGAGCGCGTTCGCGACGGCGGGGAGCGTGGCAACGAGCGGGCCCTCCCCCGCCTCCTTCGCACCGAACGGGCCCTCCGGATCGTCCTCGCCGACGAGGAGGCATTCGACCTCCGGCATCTGTCCGGGCATCGGGATCTTGTACTCGAGCAGGGACGGGTTCAGGAGCCGGCTCCCGCGGTAGTTCATCGACTCCCCCATGAGCTGGCCGAGTCCCATGTGGATCGAGCCCTCGATCTGTCCTTCGACGGCCAAGCGGTTGAGCGGCCGACCGCAGTCGAAGGCGGCCCATATCTTCGTGGCGCGATAGTCGCCGGTCTCCGGGTCTACGACGACCTGGGCGACGTAGGCTGCGAACGAGTACGCGGGGGAGGTGCCCGCGCGCGCCCCCTTGTACGTGCCGCCCATCGGCGGCGCGGTGTAGGAGCCCGTGGCAGCGAGCGCGCCTCCCGACTCGATCGCTTTCAGGAGCGCCTCCGTGTATGAGACGCCGATCTCGGGGCGGTGGTCGACCTCGTAGCGCTCGTTCCCGACGCGCAGTCGCCCGATCGGGTAGCCCGTGAGCGAAGCGGCGGCCGCGAGGAGCTGGTCCCGAAGCGACTCGGCGGCGTGCCGGGCCGCATTGCCCATCATGAACGTAACGCGCGAGGAATAGCTGCCGAGATCCACGGGGCTCACATCGGAATCGACGCGCGCGACATGCACGCGATCGAGACCGACGCCGACCACCTCTGCCACGATCGCCGCAAGCAGCGTGTTCGACCCCTGGCCGATGTCCGCCTGCATCGAGTGGACGGCGATCCCTCCGTCCATATCGACCTTGAGATGGACCGTGCTCTGCGGCATCTTCGGCGTGAAGTGGATCGGGCTGTTCGATCCCGAGATGTAGAACCCGCACCCGAGACCCACCCCCTCGCCGTACGGGAGGCGGCGCACCTTGGCGTCCCACCCGCTCCGTTCGCGGACAGCGGCGAGGCAGCGGAGGAAGGAGGTCGAGGTGATCCGGAGCTGGTTCAAGGTGAGGGATCGCGGGGGTAGCGCGTTCCGTTCCCGCAGGTCGAACGGATCGAGCCCGATCCGCTCCGCGAGCTCGTCGAGGCCCACCTCGATAGAATAGCGCGTGTTCGTCCCCCCGTGCGCGCGCATCGCGCCCGACGGCGGCCGGTTCGTGTAGACGCGGCGTCCGTGGTAGCGGAAGTTCGGGATCGAGTACGGCCCGAGCGAGAAGACGCCGTTGTAGTACGTCGTGACCGTGCCGAAGGAGCTCCACGCACCACCGTCCAGGAGGGCGGTGATGTCGTAGGCGAGGAGGCGTCCCTCGGCGTCGGCCGCGATGCGCACCTCGTTCTGCGTCGGATGCCGTCCGTGGTTCGTGAGGAAGACCTCGTCGCGATCGAGGAGAAGCTTCACGGGCCGGCCGGTCTCGAGCGAGAGGGCCGCGCAGACGATCTCGTGGGGGAGCGGGTCCGACTTGCCGCCGAAGCCGCCTCCGACCTCGGGCTTGATCACGCGGATGCGGTGCATCGGCATCCGGAGGACCTCGGAGAGCGCTCGGTGCAGGTAGTGCGGGACCTGGGTCGCGCTCCAGACGGTGAGCCGTCCGTCCGGCGTCGCCTCGGCGACCGTGACGAGGGGCTCGAGGAAGGCGTGCGTGACGCCGGCGAACTTCCCGCGGACCCGGACCGTGTGGGCGGCGCTCGCAAACGCCGCGTCGACGTCGCCGAAGTGCTGGTGCACCTCCTTCTGGATGTTCGATCCGAGGAGCCCCCGCGCGTGGATCGGCTCCGCGACGGGCTGTAGGCCCACCTGCGGATCGACGTACTCCGGAAGGACCTCGGCGTCGACGCGGATCGCGGCGATCGCGCGTTCGGCCGTCAGCTCGTCGGTGGCGGCAACCGCGGCGAGGATGTCGCCGACGTAGCGGACCTTGTCGACGGCGATCGCCGTCTCGTCCCGGGTGATAGGTAGTACGCCGAACGGGGTGGGATACTTCGTCCCGATGAGGACCGCGGCAACGCCCGGGATCGCGCGCGCGGCGGTCGTGTCGATCGACCGGATCCGAGCGTGGGCCCACGGGCTTCTCAGGAGACGACCGACGAGCTGACCGGGGCGCTTGATGTCGTCGGTGTACTCCGAGCGCCCGGAGACCTTGAGCGGGCCCTCGATGTACGGGATGCGACGCCCGAGGAGTCGGAGCGGCTCGGGCGCCGCCACCTCAAGGCCCCCCAACCGCTCGGATAGCGGAGACGATCTTCGTGTAACCGGTGCACCGGCACAGGTTCCCTGAGATCGCTCGGACGATCTCGTCCGGACCGGGGTGGGGTTTGTCGCGGAGGAGCGCGGACGCGGTGACGATGAACCCGGGCGTACAGAATCCACACTGCGTGGCCCCGTGCTCAACGAACGCCTTCTGCACCGGCGACAGTCCTTCGGCCGGGGTCAGGCCCTCGATCGTCGTGACCGAGTGTCCGCTCACGAGCCGGGCCAGGACCAGGCAGCTCAGCGTGGGGCGGCCGTCGAGGAGCACCGTGCACGCGCCGCAGGTGCCGAGGTCGCAACCGCGCTTCGTGCCCGTGAGATTGAGATCCTCGCGCAACAGGTCCAACAGGATCCGCTCGTCCGGAACGACCCGATCCTCGGGCCGACCGTTCAGTTCGAAGCTAACGACGCCGCGCCCCACGTTCCCCTCCCCGCTCGGCGACCGGCGCGCGTGCCCTCGACCGGTCGTTCTTAACCGGACGCGTCGAGCGGATCATCTCCGCGACAACGCTCACCGCGATCTCGGCCGGTGACTCCGCGCCGATCGGAAGGCCGATCGGAGCGTGGACGCGGGTGAGGGCGGCGTCGGTGGCGCCGCGATCGCGCAGCGCGTGGAAGGTGTGGGCGCGTTTCGACGCGCTCGAGATGAATCCGATGAAGTTCGGGAAGACCGTGAGGGATCGATGGAGGACCTCGGCGTCCTTGAGCGCGTCGTACCCGAGCAAGTAGAGGTGGGTGAACGCCGCGGGCTCAAAGACCTCCCAGAGACGCTCGGGGGCAACGACCTCCCGTCGTTCGGCGTCGGGGAACCGCTCGACGGAGACCCAGTCCGGGCGGTCGTCGGCGACGCTGTGATCGAACTCGAGGGCCGGAAGGAGGCGCGCGATCGCCTGGGCGACATGCCCGCCGCCCCAGAGCAGGATGTTCGGCCGTGCGGCCACGTACTCGATCGCGATGTCCACACTGCCGCCGCAAAGACTCGGGAGCCCGCCGGGCTTCCACTTCTGCAGGTCGAAGTGATAGAGGTCGCCACGTCGGGACTCGATCGCCGTTCCCGAGAGCTCCTTGACCCTCTCCTCGAGACCGGCGCCGCCGACGGTCCCGAGCGTTGAGCCATCGTCGCGGACGATCATCGTCGCCCCGACCTTCCCCGGCACCGAACCTACCGCACGAACGACCGTCGCGCGTGCGAACGGGCGATGCCCTTCGAGGAGTCGCACCGCTTCCCGTGCGGTCCGTCGGTCCATCGTCAACCCTCCGTGGAACGGCGAGATCGCGCGGCGGCGTACTCGTCCGGTGTATCCGTTCCGACGAGGATCCACGGGTCCCCAGTCGGAACCCGAAGTACCTGCGGCCCGAGGGATGGGAGCAGGCTCCGAAACGGAGTGTCGGGATCGAGCTCGTAGATGCAGCGGATCGCGGGCGGTTTGAGCCACACGGGGTGGCCCCCCCTCCCCTGGTACGTTGGAATCACCCACGTGGCGATCGGATCCGCGATCGCCGAAGCCCCAAGGAGGTGCAGCGTATTAGCTTCGACAAACGGATGATCGACGGGCCAGAGCACAACGTCCGAGCCGGCGCTTACGGCGCGCAGTCCGGTCTGGATCGAGCCGGTGCGGCCGCGCTCCCAGTCCTCGTTGGTGATGATCGTGACCGGTTCGCCTCCCAGCGCGGATTCGATACCAGGACGATGCCGCCCTACAACCACGATGATCGGTTCGAGCCCGACCGATCGACCGATCCGTGCGAGGCGTCGCACGGCCGCCTCCCCGTCCACCTCGAGGAGGGCCTTCGGTTGCCCGCCGAATCGTCGCGAGGCGCCCGCCGCGAGGATCACAAGCGCGGCCGGATGGGCCGAAATCGCAGCGGGGACGGGATCCGAGGCGCCCACGCCGACAGTAGCCCTTTCTCTTTAAATACCCCACCACGTTCGGCACGCGCCCATGACCCATCCCACCGATGTTCCGCCGGCGGCGCTACTGCCCCGTCTGGCGACCGAGCTCAAGAATCAGAAGATGGTCCAGCCCCCCGTGTGGGCGTCGTTCGTCAAGACCGGCGTCCACAAGCAGCGCGCTCCGACGCAGGGCGACTGGTGGTATCTTCGCTCCGCCTCCGTGCTCCGGAAGATCTACCTCCACGGCACGACGGGTGTCGCCCGACTCTCGGCGGACTACGGGGGAAAGAAGGACCGCGGCTCGGCACCGTACCACGCGCGCACCGGTTCACGGGCGGTTCTCCGGGAGATCGTCCACCAGCTCGAGAAGTCCGGTCTCATCCAGACGTACAAGAACCGGGGACGCCGGCTCAGCGCCGCCGGCCAGAAGCTCCTCGACACCACCTCGCGGGACGTTCTGAAGCAGCTCATCGAGACGCGTCCCGAACTCGCCAAGTACCTCTGAGACCATCCACGCACCGAGGGGTCATGGCGTACGACAGCGATGCCGAACTCGCCGAGCTCCGCAAGCGTCGGGTCCGTGAGATCCAAGAGATGCAGGGCGGCGGTGGCGCCCCCCCCAATCCGTACGCCCAGGCCCAGCAGGCCGAGATGGACCGGCGCGAGGCCGAACGCGCCGAGATCCTGCGGCGCGTCATGACGCCGGAAGCGCGCGAGAGGCTCGGTCGGATCCGGCTCGCCAAGCCCGAGGTCGCCGCGGCCGTCGAACAACAGGTCTTCTCGCTCGCCGCGTCGGGGCGCCTCCAGCGCGCAATCGACGACGCGACCCTACGCGCGCTCCTGGAGCGCATCATGCCCGAACGCCGGGAGATCAACATCACGCGCCGTTAGACGCGGTGCGATCGGAGAAGGAAGAAACGATGGCGAATCGTCGCAAGAGCCTCGCGCGTAAGACCCGACTCATCCGCGCCGTACGGAGCAACCGGCGTGTCCCTGCGTGGGTGATGCAGCGAACGAACCGAACGGTCACGCGGCACCCGAAGCGTCGGAGCTGGCGCCGGGGCCACCTGCACAAGTAGGGAGGATCGAGATCGATGGCAAAGACACCCCCCCGGCGCCTCGAGGAGCTCGAGCGCGAGTTCATCATCCCGCTGCGCGCGAGCATGCACCAGCCGTCGCGACGGCGTCGCGCCGGTCACGCGCTCGAGACCGTCCGACGTTTCGTCACGCGTCACATGAAGGGCCGACCGGAGGACGTCTGGATCGACCCGCGTCTCAACGAACACATCTGGGAGCGCGGCATCCAGCACGTGCCGCGACAGGTACGGGTCAAGGCGATCCGGTTCGAGGACGGCCTCATCGAGGTCGATCTCCTCGAAGCGGCGTAGGCGCCGTCGCCGGGAGAACGCGAAGTGCCTATCGGCCGGACGCTCATCGCGGGAAGCCCCTACTTGGGTGTCTACCTAAGGGCCGGCGAGACGAAGCTCGTCGTCGCTCCGATGGTCCCGGCCGCGATCGTGCGAGAACTCGAGCGCCAACTCGTGGTCCGCGCGGTGCGCACCACCGTAGCGGCCACGGAGATCGTAGGCGCGATGTCGGTCCTCAACTCGCACGGCGTCGTCGTCGGCGCCGACGTCGACGACGAAGAGATCGCGGTGCTCGAATGCATCGCCCCGGTGCTGAGGCTCCGCTCCCGGCAGACGGCCGTCGGGAACAACATCCTGGCGAACGACAGCGGAGCCATCGTCCATCCGGAGTTCACCGATGACGCGGTCGCCCGCATCGCCACGGCGCTCCACGTGCCCGCCCGCCGCGGAACCGTCGCGGGGCTCGGTACCGTCGGAATGGCGGCGATCGCGACGAACAAGGGCGTGATCGTCCACCCGCGCGCCACCCCCAAGGAGGCCGACGTCATCGCCGAAGCGCTCGCGGTACCGGTCCATCGATCGACCGCGAACTTCGGCGTGCCGATCGTCGGGGCCTGCCTCGTCGCGAACTCGAAAGCGTTCGTGACCGGTCGGCCGACCACTCCGGTCGAGATCAACCATCTTCAGGAAGGACTCGAGATCTTCGACTGAGCCGGGCCGGAACAACCCGCTGCCCTTGGTAGTCGAACCTACCAGCTGCCCACCGAAACTTGCATATTGGCTCCTGCCGTGCTCCTCGAGAAGGCCCGGACAAGATGTCGGCAAGCTCGGAGCGGCGTCGTCCGCCGGCCACCGCGTTCCTTGTTGCGGGCGTCGTGCTCCTCCTGGCGGCGCCATCGGCCTTCGTGGGGGCGATGGTCGCGGGCTCGGCCCTTCATCCGGCGAGCGGACCCGGGACCCCGCAGATCCAGATTGCGAGCTCGAGTCCGCGTCAAATTTGCGGCGGGTACGTCGATCCCCGTTGCCCCTTCGGGTCGTTCTACATTAACGCTGCCATTCCCTACTTCGACCCGGCCAGTCAGAACCTGGTCGTCGTAGCATCACCGGAGTCGGTGCTTCTCTTCCACGGCGTCCTCGGTACGAGCATCCCGACGGATCTCCCCGGATGCCGTCCCTACACGATCTACCCAGCGCTCGGCACGCAGGTCGCGATCGGCTGCTTCAGTGCGACGAACGTTTCGTCGCTCTATCTCTTGGACACAGCAACCGGCTCGTACGTCGGCAACGTCTCGCTCGGCACAGCGACCTTTTTCGACCAGCTTGGCTGGGCGTTCAGTCGGTCGGAGAGTCGCATGTATCTGATCACGGGCTCCGGCACTACGTATCCCGGGACGACCGTTCCGGTCCACCACTTGCTCACCGTCGACCTATCGACCCGCTCCGTCGAGTACGAGGTGCCGATGCCTCAGTCGGCTCCGATCCTTCTGGCGTTGGACCCGCGGTTCGCCGCCCTGTTCTGTGCATCCGACAACCGGACGATTTCGGAAATCGATCCCCAAACAGGCTGGACGCTTCCCGTGTGGACCGTTCCGACTGGAAATGTCCAGTCGCTCACCTTTGATTCATCATCGGGAGAACTCTTTGTCGCGAACGACCAACCCGCCCGGTCGACCTATGTCCTGAGCGCCCAGACGTTTCAACTCGCCGCCGAGCTTCCCGTCGGGGCGAGCTGCGGCGGGCTGGTCAACCCCACTACGGACACCGTGTATCTCTTCGACTGCGGACCAATCACGAAGGTCGAGGGTGGCTCGAATCGCGTGCTCGGCACTGCCCCGGCCTACGGCTTCTCATCTGGCTGGACACTAGGACCCACCGACGACCGAATCCTCGAGGGATTC
The DNA here is from genome assembly GCA_041476045.1 of Thermoplasmata archaeon. Classification (GTDB taxonomy): domain Archaea; phylum Thermoplasmatota; class Thermoplasmata; order Lutacidiplasmatales; family UBA184; genus Lutacidiplasma. The sequence continues at coordinate 9,178 of JBGOSQ010000045.1, forward strand.
GGCGGATCGGGGGGTTACCCATTTCTGGAGGAGCTGAATCTGACCGGCTCCACCCTGCCGGGTCCTGCTTACTCGACTGTCCCCCTGGTCGGAGCAAACGCCCCCCTGGCCCTGGGCGCCGGATCCCTCTTGGCCGGGGTCGCCCTACTCGGGATTCGTGGGACCTCACAGGCACGCGAGCTGCGCGGGTACCGGAATTGGGTCGCTGACGAGGCGATGCGAGAGATGATGTCGGATCATCCGGCGACCCCGCGGTCGTCACGGTAGATTCCGCGCCGGAGACCGCCGCCAGTTCGCCGTGTGCCCTTTGCGGTGTAGCTAGCAGGCGAGGGGCGGAGCCTCGGATCAGAACTGATCAGACGCCCCGCTTGCGGCGAACGTATCGCGTCGCGTAACCGGCGATGCGATTCGCCAGCTTCTTGTACGTGACCCGGGGGACGCCATCGACCATCACCGTGAGGTCGGTGAGCTCGAGGACTTTCTTCTTGTTCGAAGCGAAATCGCCGGTGAACTGTTCCGGATAATGGCGGATGAGCTCGATGGCGACGCGCTTGATGTACGTCTGCCGGATATTGCCCATGCGAGGGCGGTCGACCAGTGCGCGGGTTATAACCGTTCCGCTGGAGCGAGCGACTGCGACAACCGACGCCCGGTCCCGGGTCCGGACCGACGCAATCTCCGATAGCAATCCGTCGGGCCGCGGCGGCTCGACCGGAGGCGTCCGGTCGCCGGAAACCGGGAGGAACCAAGATATACCCCGCCCTCACCATATCTGGCCGTTGGGAGTAGGAGTGGCGGGTCCCTCGAGAGGTTCCGGGGAGGAGCGACTCGCGGAGGCCCCCCGACCTGCGACATATCCTGGCCAATGACCGAAGTGGAGTACTCCGCCGTTTCGGCGCCGCCGCCGATGCGCGAGCGGCACGTGCTGGTACTCGACCTTTCCAAGAGCATGCTCGCCCCACTGCCGGACCCGGACAACCCCGGACCCGAGAAGCAGAAGATCGAGGTGGCCCGAACGGCGGTCTACCGAATTCTCGAGAACGCCGAGAGCTCGGGCGCGTTCTTCGGGCTCGTCACGTTCACCGAGAACGTCCGGGTAGCCGTCCCGCTGACGGAGATCCGACGCGAGAACCTGCCTTCGGTCGAAGGTCTCATTTCGATGCTCACGCCGAGCGGGCGTTCCGCGATCTGGGACGCACTCGCGGTCGGCGCGGACCTCCTCCGCGGCGGCGCCGGTGGCGCGGTCCGCGGGAATCTGGTACTCGTCACCGACGGCTGGGACAACGCCTCCTCGCGATTCGAGGTCCGTGATCCGGCCCACCCGCCCTCGCCCGGCGGCAAGACCGATCTTGTCACCTACGTACTGCCTCCTGAGTCGGACCTTTCCTTCCGCGTGATCGGCATCGGCAGCGGTTCCGAGCGGGACAAGGGCGTCGACACGACCCGCATGAACGGGTTCATCGGGCAGCTCTCGCAACGCGCGAAGGACCTCCACATGCCGGTCGGCTTCAGCTACCAGGAGGTCGTCACGGGCTCGCAACTCTTCTCCCAGATGGTCAACGCCTTCCTCGACGTCGATTACGAGGGGGTCCGCCCACTGGAACAGCTTCACCCCGACGAGCTCGCGCGCAACGCCGCGACGGCGGCCCGAGCCCTCAAGGAGCCGCAGCAGCATGCGACGGTAAGTCGCCTGAGCGCCCACCTGTCCTCACCTCCGGACGCCTCGGAAGCCTACTCGGAGAACCCCTCGCTCGAGGTCGACGTGCTCAGCGCGCCGAACGGGCTCGCCCCGCCCTACCTCAAGGAACGGTACGGCCCCCTGGGAACCGTCATCGAGTCCTACCTCGCGAAGGACTACGACCAGGCGCTCGAGCGCCTCAGCAGGACCCAGGCACTTCTCCCACCGATCACCCGCCAGTACTGGTCGGCCCGCATCTACTTCGCGCGCGGCGAGATCGTCGAGGCCGCGCGCGCGCTCCTCCAGGCCTGGCAGGAAGCGGAACAGCTTCCGCCGGCGACGCGCGGCCGGATCCTCCGTCGCCTCGCCCTCCTGCAGGCGCGGATGCAGAACGACAAGGAGACCGAGACCTTGGTCCAGTTCCTCGACGAGACCGAGCACCGCGTCGGCCGCTCGAATCCCCAGCTCAAGGCCCGGCTCATCGAACTGTTCGGACGCCTGATGGAACTGCGCGGGACCTACCAGCTCACGAAGATCGGCGCGGACGACCCCACCGCCGCGGCCCAGAAGCACGAGCAAGCGGTCGAGCACATGTTCGGGCTCCTCCAGGACACACGGCTCGAAAACACGGGCACGGATCCCGCCGTCGACGGGGCGCTCGACTTCATCGAGATCTGTCTCGCCGAGATGCGGTAAAGGTTGGTATCACGATGGCAGAAACGAAGAGTTCTTCGAAGGGAGCGCCGTCCAAGAGCGCGGCGAAGCCGGTCGAGACCAAGAGCACCGCCAAAGCGGTGGAGACCCGGACCGCTGCGAAAGCCGCCGAGGCGAAGGTCGCCGCCCGCCCGAAGCCGCGAGCGCCCGCACTGCGGCGCCCTCCCCGAACGCCGACGATCGACGCCGCGCGGATCGCGGTGGTCGGGATCCCGGCGTCCGGCAAGACGACGTACTTCCGGTTCCTCTCGGGCCACTTCGGCCTCAACCTGCCGATCTTCTACATCCCGTCGCCGACCACCGGCTTCACGACGCCCCTCTACGGGGACCTCGATCAGGAGGTCATCCTCGAGGAGACGACGTACGAGACCACCGACCCGACGGATCCCGAGGGATCGCTCGAGACGACGACGCGCTACTACGTCAACCGCCCGATGGCCGACCGAAAGCGCCTCTGGGTCGAGCTGGCCGCGGGCCGCGAAGAGCAGGGCGTCCTCACGAAGTACCCGCTCCCGACGAAGTACAATCAGTTCGTCGAGATGAAGATGCGGTTCCGCTACGGGTCGGTGAACGGCGGACCGACTGCGTCCCGACCGATGGAACTGCAGACGATCGACGAGGCCGGCGGGATCATCTCCGACTACTTCACCTACGACCGCCTCTGGGTCGATTCCGCCGAGGGCGAGGTCACCGAGAAGAGCTGCCGCGTCATTCCCCACTTCGACACCTGGCGACCGGACCGGCGCGATCTGTGGCGCCGCGGCCTCACGCTCCTCGGGCGGTTCGTCCACGAGGCAGAGGGAATAATCCTCCTCTTGTCGCCGTCGCTCCCCTCGCTGCGCGACCAGGCGCAGCAGGTCAACCTCGCGCGCGGGGTCTTCCGGTACGTCGCGCAGAAGAACATCCCGCTCGTCATCGCCGTCTCGAAGGCGGACAAGCTGAGGGACTTCTACGGGGAGATCGAGCAGGTCGTCCGCGATCGCACGTTCCGGTCGACCTTCGACATCCCCGACTTCCTCCTCAAGCGGGACGGGGCCGGGATGGGCACGATCCTGGTCGCCCACGACGGCCGCGGGATCTCCGCGAAGGAGGACGTCTTCCTAATCTCGTCGGCGGTGTCGACAGGCGAGGGCCACCCGCTGCTGCTCAACGAGGCCGGCGTCGAGGCGACGTCCACGGGCGTCGACACGCTCGGGGTCCCCGTGATGGTCAACACGACGCTCCCGCTCGCCCGGATCTGCGAACGGGTCCTGGAGCGGCGCGCCACCAAGGGAGCCTAGGGATGGCTCCGGACGGCCCGGCGAACCTCGCCACGACCGAGGCCGCCACCGTCCGACCGACCGTCGCCACGTCTCCGATCGCCGTCGTCTGGTGCCGCCAGGTCGATAACGAGGCGGAGAGCCCCGGGTACACGACGGTCCCGGAAGATTTCCCGGGCCACCGCGAGACGCTCGAGGTCATCCGGACCGTCGGGAACTTAACCGTCAACGTCGCGGACACCCACGACTACTGGGACCCGGACCCCTCCCAGCCTCTCTCCTACTACCCCAATCTGTTCCTCTACCCGGCGTACGGCGGCCGCTACATGTGCGTCGGCCGGATGTTCCTCTCGACGGAGGACCGTCCCCGGCTCGGGATGAAGACCCTCGTCCTCGACACGGCCCAGCTCCTCGCGTCGGGGGAGTTCGGTGCGACGATCCTCCGCTGGCACGCCTCGATGGGCGGACCGCGTCGCGAGGGGAGCCGTCCGGCCCCCATCCCCGATCCCGCCCTCTACCAGTCCGTTGGTGAAGGGTTCCTGTTCCACCGCGGGTCCACCGACCCCGTCGTCATCGTAGCGTCCGACGAGTGGGAGACGGTCATGGTGGCCGTGCTCGACCTCGTACGGCTCCTCCCCGCCTCCCTCGTCTCGCTCGGCGCCATCCTCGCGTTCCCCTACTTCCTCCCGCAGCCGAAGACCAACCTGCACGAGTTCACCGAGCAGGTGCCGCTCTCACTCGCGTTGATGCGCGTTCCCCGGGCCGAGGCAGCGGGCGAGCGCCACACGAAGCGCATGAGCAGCTGGGAGTCGGCCCCCGTCACGCTCCGCGACCTCACGGCGGGCATCCCGGCCTCGGCGAAGGGGAAGGAGAACGTCCCGCTCATCCTCCAGTACGCGCGCGACCATCTCGACGCGAAGCTCCTCCCGATCAGCCGGCGCGTCGACCTCGTCGAGAGCCCGCGCGTGAAGGCGCACCTCGCCGACCCGGAGCGGCAGGGCGGTCGCGACCGCCGCAAGGAGATCTGGCGCATCGGCACCGCGATGGAGAGCGCGGCCCTCCTGCTCCAACGATCGCGCGGCCGCCACGTGCCCGTGAACGTCGAAACGGCGAAGCGGGCCCAAGAGTACCTCCAGGCCCGTCTTCCCGAACCGGATCCGCGCCTCGTCGCCCCCGAGCCGGCGATCGTCGCTCCGTCGGTCGTTGCCGCTCCCCCCGGGCAGGTCCCGCCGTGGCTCCAGCGTGCTCCCGAGCCCTCCTCTCCTGCTCCTCAACCTGCCGGCCCGGAGGTCGTGCCGGTCTCGAAGTCCGACGACCCTTCCCTGCTCCCGAAGGCTCCCCCGCCGCCTCCCGCGACAGTCCCCGCCCCCTCGCCGGCGCGTCCCGCTTCCGCGACCGCCCCACCTGCCCCTCCACCGCCCGCTGCCGCCCCGATCCCCGCTCCACCGCGTCCGAGCGCACCCCCGATCGATGCGGTCGCGCTCAAGCTGCAGATCGAGGGTGACCTGCTCCGTCTTCTCGAGGAGCGGATCCACGTGCTCGCGCGCACGGCCGCGCCGCCGGGACCGGCCACCGCGCTCGACGAGAAGCTCTCCGCCGAGCTCGATGCCCGCGCCGACGCCCGTATCTCCAACGCGGTCCAGCAGCTGAGCCAACAGATCAGCCAAGGTCTCCAATCGCTCGATGCACGCCAAACACAGGCCCGCGAGGAGCGGCTCGCGGCGGTCGTCCGACCGCCCCCACCTCCGGCCCCCGCGTCCGCGATCGATCCGAACCTCCAGAAGGAGCTCGACGCCCGGACCGATGCGCGCATCGGGGCGGCGGTCGCGCAGCTCTCCACACAGATCAACCAGGGCCTCGAGACCGTTGAGACACGGCAGAACCAGACGCGCGAGGAACGCCTCGCGGCGGTCGTGAAGCCGGCACCGCTTCCGGGACCCGCCACGGCGATCGACCCACGGCTGCAGTCCGAGCTGGACGCGCGGACCGAGGCGAAGATCCTCGCGGCGGTCCAGCAGCTCGGCGCGCAGATCACGAAGAACCTCCAGACCATCGAGGAACG